>JAEWPH010000206.1 GCA_023460715.1 Pseudomonadota bacterium
CGGTCACCCTGAGCGGCTTTGCCGCCGGCGATCCGCCCCTGGCGGCGCTGCGGCTGCTGGTACCGGATTACGTCAAGCTGTCGGGCAAGCTGATCAAGGATCTGGGACAGCCGGAGCACCAGGAGCGGCTCAAGGCCATGGTCGCCGAGTTGAGCGCCCAGAACGTCCAGACCATCGCGCCCTTCGTCGAGAGCGCCAGCGTGCTGGCCCAGCTCTGGCAGGTCGGGGTGCACTTCATCCAGGGCTACTACCTGCAGGAGCCCAGTCAGGCGATGGACTACGAATTCCACCCCGAGCACTAGGGCTCGGGGTGGCCGTCGAACGGGACCTCAGCCGCGGGTAAGCCGGTCTTCCACGCCGAGCAGATAGAGCACGCCATCCAGGCCCAGCACGCTCACCGACTGGCGCGCGGACTGGCGCACCAGTGGCTTGGCGCGAAAGGCCACGCCCAGCCCGGCCAGGGCCAGCATCGGCAGGTCGTTGGCGCCGTCGCCCACGGCGATGGCCTGCGACGGGTCGATGCCCATCAGCGAGGCCACTTCCAGCAGCGTGCGGCGCTTCTCGGCGCCGTCGCAGATGTCGCCCCAGGGCTGGTCCACCATGCGGCCCGTGAGCTGGCCGCCTTCCACTTCCAACCGGTTGGAACGCGCGAAGTCGATGCCCAGGCCGGCCTTCACGCGGTCCGAGAAGAAGGTGAAGCCACCCGAGACGAGCAGCGTGGTCAGGCCCGCGGCCTTGGCGGCGTCGATCAGCTCGCGCGCGCCGGGGTTGAAGCGCAGCCGCTCGGTGAACACGCTTTCCAGATGCGACACGCTCACGCCCCGTAGCAGGGCCACGCGCTGGCGCAGGCTTTCCTTGTAGTCGGTGATCAGGCCCTGCATGGCGGCTTCCGTGATGGCGGCCACCTCGGCCTTGCGGCCCGCGGCATCGGCGATCTCGTCCACGCATTCGATGTTGATCAGCGTAGAGTCCATGTCGAACGCGATGAGTTTGAAGTCCGACAGGCGCAGCGGGGGCTGGATGCCTTGGATGACGAGGCCGGGGGCGAATGCGGTGGGAGCGCTCATGGGAATCGGGCGGGCGAAGAGGTGGGTGGACGGCGGCTGGCCTGCACATGGGGCCCTGCAAGGGCGGGGCGGCGGCAGGTGGCGTACGCCAAAGCGGGGGATTATCCCTGCCCCGCACGGGCCCAGCCGCCAGCGTTGTCGCCCTGCCTGCCTGTCTGTCTGCCTTGTGGGCTACTGGGGGGTGAGTCCGGCGGCCTTCACCAGTTCGGAATGCACGCGGATCTCCTGCGCGATGCTGTCCTTGAGCTGCTCGCCCGTGCCCGGTGCCACTTCCATGCCGTTGGCGGCCAGCCTGGTGGCCGTGTCGCCCGCCAGTGCCGCGTGGGCGGCGCGTTGCAGCTTGTCGAGGATGGGCTGCGGCGTACCGGCAGGGGCCAGCAGGCCGACCCAGGCGGACAGCTCCACCTGCGCGACGCCGCTCTCGGCCATCGTCGGCACGCCGGGCAGCAGCGGCGATCGCTTCGGGCCCATCAGGGCCACCGGGTGCAGCTTGCCCGACTGGATGTGCGGCAGGGCCTCGGGCAGTACCGCGAAGAGCATGTCGACCTGGCCGGACAGCGTGTCGTTGATGGCCGGTGCGCCGCCCTTGTAGGGCAC
Source organism: Pseudomonadota bacterium (assembly GCA_023460715.1). Lineage (GTDB taxonomy): Bacteria > Pseudomonadota > Gammaproteobacteria > Burkholderiales > Burkholderiaceae_C > Paracidovorax. Next base: position 1,665 of record JAEWPH010000206.1, read on the forward strand.
GTGGAGCATGCGCGCGCCCGTGCGGGTGCTGAACATCAGGGCCGCCAGATGCTGCGGGCTGCCGTCGCCGGACGAGGCGTAGGTCAGTCGGCCCGGCGCGGCCCGTGCGCCAGCCAGCACGGCGGCCACATCGGGAAACTTCTGCGTGTCCTTCACCACCAGCACCATGGGCTGGTTCACCAGTTTGGTGATGGGCACGAAGTCGGCCTGCGGGTCGTACGGCAGCGTCTTGAAGATGCTCTTGTTGGTGGTGAGGAACGATGCGGGCGACACCATCAGCGTGTAGCCGTCCGGCGCCGCCTTGGCCACCAGCGGCGTGCCGATCTGGCCCGATGCGCCGGCCTTGTTGTCCACCACGAAGGGCTGGCCCAGGTCGGCCGCCATCTTCTGGGTGACCATGCGGGCGATCATGTCGGCGCGGCCGCCGGCGGGCAGCGCGACGATCACCTTCACCGGCCGCTCCGGGTAGCCGGCCTGGGCCAGCGCCTGCGGGGCCAGGGCCGCGGCGCACAGCGCCCAGGCCAGGGCGAAGAGGGAACGGGAACGGGGATGGGACATGGCAGCTCCAGCGCGGAATAGGGATGGAAGCTGCCAAGCAATTCCTGCACCTGCCGGTGGAGAGGTGCTCCACCGCGCCGCGCGTGCTGCCGGTTTGCTATTTTTTGTATAGCTGCATGCGCTTATTTATCAGGCGCCTCAAGGCTTTTGGGCCTGAAGATACAGGGCGTCGGACCAGGTCGCCAGCCATTCGGGCTTGAAGGCCACGAACACCGCGCACAGCATGCCCGTGACCACCGCGTCGCCCCAGGCCATGAGCCAGCGCGCCACCAGCGACAGGTGCTCGCCCACGCCGGGCAGCGTGTGCCCCATCCACTGCGACAGCGTGCTGGCCGCGAACAGGCACAACGCCGTCCCCAGAAACGCCCGGCCCAGCACGTACACGAAGAGCCGCGTGCCCGTGACCCGCCGCAGCAGCACGCCCAGGAGCAGCGCGAAGGTGGCCGGCACCACGCCGTTCCACACCGCCAGCCCGAGGGCGTCGGGCCAGGCGAGCGTGGGCGACAGCAGGCCGGCGATGCCCGCCACCGCCAGCAACACCGGCACCGCCAGCGGCCAGCCCAGCAGGAGCGCCACCAGGCAGGCGCCCGACCACTGCAGCTGCAGCGGCATGGCGTGTAGCGTGGGCAGAGCCCATGCCCAGGGCAGCGCCACCAGCGTGGCCAGCAGCGGGGTGAGCAGGGGCGAGGCGGTGCGCGCGCCGGGCTCGCCGGGCACCGCGCGGCTGCCCAACAGGCGCCAGGGCCGCACGGCCAGGGCGCCCGCCAGCGCGGCCAGGGCGATCAGGGTTTCGAGGAGCATGGTGGGCGGTGCCGCGGCCCCGTGGAGGGATCGGCCGGCCGGCCCAGCCTATCAGGCCGGTGCGCCCTGCGCCAGCGGCTGCCCCAGGCTGCGCAGCACGTCCCGCACCATTTGCGCACGGTCCTTGACCTCGGGCAATTCGCGCTCGATGCGCAGCTTCTCGTTGCCGGCCAGCTTGATGTGCTTGTTCTTCTGGATCAGGTGGATGATGGCCATCGGATCGACCGGCGGCTGCGGCTTGAAGGTGATGGTGATCACGCCGGGTGCGGCGTCCACCTTCACCACGCCATACGGCTGGCTCAGCGTGCGCAGCCGGTGCACGTCGATCAGCGTCTGCGCCTGCGGTGGCAGCTTGCCGAAGCGGTCCACGATCTCTTCCAGCAGGGCGTCGATCTGGTCGTTGGTCTTGGCCGTGGCCAGCTTCTTGTAGAACGACAGGCGCAGGTGCACGTCGCCGCAGTAGTCGTTGGGCAGCAGTGCGGGCGCGTGCAGGTTGATGTCGGTAGTGACGGACAGCGGCGCCAGCAGGTCGGGCTCCTTGCCGGCCTTGAGCGAGCGCACGGCCTCCGACAGCATCTCGTTGTAGAGCTGGAAGCCCACCTCCAGCATGTTGCCGCTCTGGTTCTCGCCCAGCACCTCGCCCGCGCCGCGGATTTCCAGGTCGTGCATGGCGAGGTAGAAGCCGCTGCCGAGTTCTTCCATCTGCTGGATGGCGTCGAGCCGCTGCGCGGCCTGCTTGGTCAGGCCCTCGGTGTCGGGCACCATCAGGTAGGCGTACGCCTGGTGGTGGCTGCGGCCCACGCGGCCGCGCAGCTGGTGCAGCTGCGCCAGGCCGAACTTGTCGGCGCGGCTCATGATGATGGTGTTGGCCGTGGGCACGTCGATGCCGGTCTCGATGATGGTCGAGCACAGCAGGATGTTGTAGCGCTGCGCCACGAAGTCGCGCATCACCTTCTCCAGCTCGCGCTCGGGCATCTGGCCGTGGGCCACGGCGATGCGGGCCTCGGGCAGTATCTCTTCGAGCTTCTGGCGGCGGTTCTCGATGGTCTCCACCTCGTTGTGCAAAAAGTAGCACTGGCCGCCGCGCTTCAGCTCGCGCAGCACCGCCTCGCGGATCACGCCCGTGCCCTCGTTGCGCACGAAGGTCTTGATGGCCAGGCGCCGCTGCGGCGCGGTGGCGATCACGCTCAGGTCGCGCAGGCCTTCCAGCGCCATGCCCAGCGTGCGCGGGATGGGCGTGGCGGTGAGCGTGAGCACGTCCACCTCGGCGCGCAGGGCCTTCATCTGCTCCTTGTGGCGCACGCCGAAACGGTGCTCCTCGTCGATGATGAGCAGGCCCAGGTTGTGGAATTTGGTGGATTCGGAGAGCAGCTTGTGCGTGCCCACCACGATGTCCACCGTGCCGTCGCCGATGCCCTTGATGGCGGCGGTGATCTCCTTGCCCGAGCGGAAGCGCGACACCTCCGCGATCTTCACCGGCCACTTGGAGAAGCGGTCCACCAGCGTCTGGTAGTGCTGCTCGGCCAGCAGCGTGGTGGGCGCGAGAAACGCGACCTGCTTGCCGCCCGTGACGGCCACGAAGGCTGCGCGCAAGGCGACTTCGGTCTTGCCGAAGCCCACGTCGCCGCAGACCAGGCGGTCCATGGGGCGGGGCGAGATCATGTCCTGGATGACGGCGTGGATGGCCGCGTTCTGGTCGGCCGTTTCCTCGAAGCCGAAGTCGTTGGCGAACTGCTCGTAGTCCTGCGGGCTGTAGCGGACGGCATGGCCCTCGCGCGCCGCGCGGCGCGCGTAGATGTTGAGCAGTTCGGCGGCGGAATCGCGCACCTGCTCGGCCGCCTTGCGCTTGGCCTTCTCCCATTGGCCGCTGCCCAGCTTGTGCAGCGGGGCCTCGTCCGCGCTCACGCCGGTGTAGCGGCTGATGAGCTGCAGCTGGCTCACGGGCACGTACAGCACGGCCTTGTCGGCGTATTCGAGGTGCAGGAACTCCTGCATCGCCGGCGTGCCGTCAGGGTTCTTCTGGCCCACGTCCATGTGGATCAGTCCGCGGTAGCGGCCGATGCCGTGTGCGCTGTGCACCACCGGGTCGCCCAGCGTCAGTTCGGACAGGTCCTTGATGAGCGCCTCGACATCGCTCACCTGCTCCTGCTTCTTGCGTCGGCGCGTGGTGGCGCCCGCGGCGAACAGTTCGGTCTCGGTGACGAAGTCGATGCCGTCTTCCAGCCAGGCGAAGCCGTTGGCGAGCGCGGCGGTGGCGATGCCGATCTTCTCGTCCGCGCTGCCCTGGAACTCGGCCAGCGAATCGAACGCGGGCGGGTTGAGCTGCGAAGCGCGCAAAAAGTCCAGCAGGCTCTCGCGCCGGCCGTCGCTTTCGGCCAGCAGCAGCACGCGGTGCTGGGTGTTGCGAAGGTGCGTGTGCAGGCGTGCCAGCGGGTCTTCGGCGCCGCGCACCACCGACAGGTCGCCCAGCTTCTGGAAGTGCGCGTTGTCGGCGATGTCTTCCACGCCGGGACGCAGCGCCAGCTGGGCGTGCGTGTTGGCCCGGGTGTAGAACTGTTCGGTGCCCAGGAACAGCGATTCCGGCGGTAGCGCCGGGCGGTCGGGGTCGCCCTGCACCAGGCGGAAGCGCTCCTTGGTGTCCTGCCAGAAGCGCTGGAAGGCCGGCTCCAGGTCGCCGTGCAGCACCACCGTGGCTTCGTCTCCAAGGTAGTCGAACACGGTGGCCGTCTCGTCGAAGAACAGCGGCAGGTAGTACTCGATGCCGGCCGTGGCCACGCCGTTGCCCATGTCCTTGTAGATGCGGCTCTTGGTCGGGTCGCCGTCCAGCAGTTCGCGCCAGCGGCTGCGGAACTTGGCGCGCGCCGCGTCGTCCATGGGGAACTCGCGGCCGGGCAGCAGGCGCACCTCGGGCATGGGGTACAGGCTGCGCTGGCTGTCGGGGTCGAACGTGCGGATGGAATCGATCTCGTCGTCGAACAGGTCCACCCGGTAGGGCTGCAGCGAGCCCATGGGGAACAGATCGATCAGCCCGCCGCGCACCGCGTATTCCCCGGGGCTCACCACCTGCGACACATGGCTGTAGCCGGCCAGCGTGAGCTGGGCCTTGAACTTGGCCTCGTCCAGCTTCTGCTTGACCTTGAAATGGAAGGTGTAGCCTGCCAGGAACGAGGGCGGCGCGAGCCGATACAGCGCCGTGGTCGCCGGCACCAGCACCACGTCGGCGCCGGTTTCGTGGTCTTTCTGGCTGATGCGCCACAGCGTGGCCAGCCGCTCGCTGATCAGGTCCTGGTGCGGCGAGAAGGTGTCGTAGGGCAGGGTCTCCCAGTCGGGAAACAGCGCGCAGCGCAGGCCGGGCGCGAAGAAGCCGATCTCGTCGATCAGGCGCTGCGCATCCGTCGCATCGGCCGTGACGATGGCGACGGTGCGGCGCTGGGCTTTCTCGCGCTCGCCCAGGCGCGCCAGCAGCAGGGCGTCGGCGCTGCCCACGGGGCGGGGCAGGGTGAATCGTTTACCGGGGGAGAGTTTGGGGAGTTCCATGCGGGAGACGCTGTGGTCGGTGGCCGGGTCCGGGCCCTGGGCGCGGGTGCGCGCCGCAGCGGGGCTGCACACCAGCAGCCTCGGGCATTTTAAGAGCCTGCGCAGGCAGGACTTGGCCGCATCCGCCCGTCGGGGGCACTTGGGGGTGCGGCGCGTCGGTTGCAAGCCTTTCTGGATTTTTGCTATTGAAAGGGTAGCGATGTGCGCTGGTATTTACTGCGCTAGAGCCCTAAAAGACCCCGAAGCCGTATCGAAAGACGGAAAGTCTTCGCGGCAGCGGCGGCAAGAGGGCTGCTCTCCCGGTGCCCACGCGATCCAGACCAGAGCCGTGTCTGCAGCACGCGCCGCGGCAGCCGCTTTTGCCAGCCGGCAAGGGGCCACGGGGCGACCCCTGGAAGATCGTGACCAGGCTCTTAGAATGCGCCCTCCATGACCGCCCACCCGCTGACCTCGTTGCCGCCTCCGCCCCTGTCCGTGTCCGGCCGCTTCTGGGCGCTGGTGCCCTGCGCGGGCGTTGGCGCACGGGCCGTGCCCACGGGCGATGCCGCTGCCGCGGTCCGCACCGGGGCGGATGGTGCGCCCCTGCCCAAGCAGTACCAACCGGTGGCGGGGCTTCCGATGGTGCTGCACACGCTGGCTGCCTTTACCGGCGTGCACCGGCTGCTGGGCACGCTGGTGGCGGTGGCGCCGGGCGACGGCTTTCTGCAGGCGCATGCCGTGGCGGGCTGCTTCGTCGCGCCCTGCGGCGGCGCCACGCGGGCCGACACAGTGCTCGGCGGGCTGCAGGTGCTGGCCGAGCGCGGCGCGCAGGACGACGACTGGGTGCTGGTGCACGATGCGGCGCGCTGCCTGGTGACCACCGCGCAGATCGACGCGCTCATCGATGCCTGCGCCGGCGACAGCGTGGGCGGGCTGCTGGCGCACAAGCTGGCCGACACGCTCAAGACCGCCAGCGATGGCCCCGGCGGCGTGCGCGTGGCCTCCACCATCGACCGCAGCGACAAGTGGCTGGCGCAGACGCCGCAGATGTTCCGGCTCGGCCCGCTGCGCGAGGCGCTGCGCCGGCTCGGCCCGGCCGCGACCGACGAGGCCAGCGCCATGGAGGCCATGGGCCTGCACCCGCGCCTGGTGCCCGGCGGCGCGCAGAATTTCAAGGTGACCTACCCGGAAGACTTCGCCCTGGCCGAGGCCGTGCTCGCGCAGCGCATGCACGCCGCCACGCTGGAGCGCTTCGGCGGGCACCGCGGCCAGGCCTCTCCGCTGCCCGGCAAGACCATCTTCTGACGGCCGGCGCCGCCAACAACACCACAACGAACGAACAGGACCGCATTCCATGGATTTCCGAATTGGCGAAGGCTGGGACGTGCACGCCCTGGCCGAGGGCCGCAAGCTCATCATCGGCGGCGTGGAGATTCCGCATACCGTGGGCCTGCTCGGCCATTCCGATGCCGACGTGCTGCTGCACGCCATCACCGATGCGCTGCTGGGCGCGGCTGCTCTGGGCGACATCGGCCGCCACTTTCCCGACACCGATCCAGAGTTCAAGGGCGCGGACTCGGTGGTGCTGCTGGTGGAGGCGGCGCGCCGCGTGCGCGCCAAGGGCTACGAGATCGGCAACATCGACAGCACCGTGATCGCGCAGGCGCCGAAGCTCGCGCCGCACATTCCCGGCATGCGCGCGCGCATCGCCGAGGCGCTGGGGCTGGACATCGACCAGGTCAACGTGAAGGCCAAGACGGCCGAGCGCATGGGCCCGGTGGGCGAGGGCAAGGCCATGGAGGCGCGCGCTGCCACGCTGCTGGTGCGCAAGGCGGGCTGAGAACGCGTTGGCGATCTCGCAACGGATCGCCTTCCAACCCCGGAAGGCCGCGGAGTGGCGGGTTGCCTGCAGCGCTTCGGCGCTGGTGGACAGCAGGACGAGCCACCGCGCGCTACGCCTTGCACCCCTTCTGAGCACGCCGCTTCGCGCCCGCTGAGAGATCGCAGACACGTTCTAAGCGCCATCGCCGCGCACAGGTCAGGGCGGTGCCGCGCGGCTTCCCGCCTTGCCGTCAGGTGAGCTGGCCGGAGACGGTTTCCTTCGGCGGCAGGTGGCGCTTGATCTGCGGGCGCTGCAGGCGCTGCTTGGGGTCCTTGCCGGCAGGCAGGTCGGCGCGCTGCAGCTGGATGTGCGCCACCAGCCCGCCCGAGGCCGAATTGGCCAGCGCGAAGATGCCGCCCATGCGCTGCACCGTCTTGTCCACGATCGAAAGGCCTAGGCCCGCCCCCGCCGCCGCCGTACGTGCCGAGTCTCCGCGGAAGAACGGCTTGGTCAGGTTGGCCAGCTGCTCGGGCGACACGCCCGGGCCGTGGTCGCGCATCTTCACCAGCACCCATTTCTCGCGGCCCTTGGCGGCGATGTCCACCGTCGTGGTGCCGGTCTCGGGGTTCTTGCCGTAGCGGCGGGCGTTCTCCAGCAGGTTGGAGATCACGCGCGCCAGCTCCACCTCGTCGGCCATCACGTTCAGGTCCTCGGGCACGCCGGACATGGTGATCTGCAGTTCGCGGTGGTCCTGCACGGCGTACACGCAGGACGACACCACCGCATGCAGGTTCACCGGCGTGAGCGTCACGGTGTCGGGCCGTGCGTAGTCCAGGAATTTGTCGATGGTGGCATCGAGCTGCACGATGTCGGCCACCATGTGCTCGCGCGCCACGTCGTCGGTCACGCTCATCTCGGTTTCCAGCCGCAAGCGGGCCAGCGGGGTGCGCAGATCGTGGGAGATGCCGGCCAGCATCACGGCGCGGTCCTGCTCCAGCTTGGCAAGTTTCTGCGCCATGCGGTTGAAGCCGATGTTCACCTCGCGGATCTCGTTGGTCACCGCCTCTTCGTCGAGCTGGCTGGCCGCGAAGTCGCCGTCACGCACGCGGTTGGCGGCATACGACAGCTGCTTGAGCGGGCGGTTGATCAGCCGTGCGATGGCGGCAGCGCCAGCCAGCGACAGTGCCGCGGCGGTGATGAGCCAGATCATCCAGGTCTTGCCGCCGGCCGTGCTCAGGCGCGACGGATCCAGCAGCAGCCAGTTGGGGTCGCCGTTGATGGTGAAGCCCACCCACAGGCCACTCTCGCCATTGACATTGCTGGCCACGATGGTGCCGGGGCCCAGGCGCAGGCTCAGCTCCTCGGTCAGTCGGTTGCCCAGAGCGCCTTCGTTGACCAGTTCGAACTTGTCGCCCGGCTCGCGCGGCAGGATGCGCACGCCCTCCTGGTCGGCCATGGTCTTGATGAGGGAGACGCGGGCAATGGCGTCGGCATGCACCAGCGCCGCCCGGCTCAGGTTGACCAGCGAGGCGATCTGCTGCGCCGTTTGCAGCGTGCGGGGTTCGAACTCCAGCGCGCGCAGCGTCTGCAGCCACGCCAGGATGCTCCCCACCAGGAGCAGGGCCAGCAGAAAGAAGGTGCGCCAGAAAAGATTGAGCCCCACGCGTGCGCGCTGGGGCCGTTTGCGGCTGGGAGTCTCCAGCGGAGCCGGGCTGGTCGCGTCCGAGGAGGCGTCGTACGAAGCGCTCATGTCATGTGGGGAAGGTCGAAGTCACCGCAGAAGGAGGGGCGGCGGAGCGGACTGCGTGCCCGCCACCGCCGCGGTGCGCCTGCTGCGGCGCGGGAAGGGCGGCCGGTCAGCTCGTGCCGTCCGGCACGAACACGTAGCCCACGCCCCACACCGTCTGGATGTAGCGGGGCGCGGCGGCGTCCACCTCGACCAGTTTGCGCAGGCGCGAGACCTGCACGTCCAGGCTGCGGTCGAACGGCTCGAACTCGCGGCCGCGGGCCAGCAGGGCCAGCTTCTCGCGCGACAGCGGCTGGCGCGGGTGGCGCACCAGGGCCTTGAGCATGGCGAACCCGCCGGTGGTCAGCGGCAACTCCTCGCCGTTCTTGCGCAGGGTGCGCGCGCCGAGGTCGAAGGCGAAGGGGCCGAAGTTGACGACCTCGTTCTCGGACGAGGGAGCGCCGGGCGCTTCCTGGGCCGGGCGGCGGCGCAGCACGGCGTGCACGCGGGCCAGCAGCTCGCGCGGGTTGAAGGGCTTGCCCAGGTAGTCGTCGGCGCCGACTTCCAGCCCGACGATGCGATCCACCGTATCGCCCTTGCCCGAAAGCATCACGATCGGCACGTCGCAGGACGCGCGGATCTCTCGCGCGAGACTTAGACCGTCATCGCGGCCGAGCGTCAGATCCAAAGTTATGAGGCTAACGGTGCCGCGCTCTAGCGCAGCTCGTGCGTTC
>JAEWPH010000207.1 GCA_023460715.1 Pseudomonadota bacterium
AGCGAGGCCAGCGAGGCCAGCGAGGCCAGCGAGGCCAGCGAGGCCAGCGAGGCCAGCGAGGCCAGCGAGGCCAGCGAGGCCAGCGAGGCCAGCGAGGCCAGCGAGGCCAGCGAGGCCAGCGAGGAGTCTGCCCAGGCCCCGTTGGTTCCCCCCGCATCCGAGGCTTCCGAGCCCGAAGCGCTGGAGGACGAGGCCGTGAAGGTCATCGAGTCGCTGCGCATCGGCATTCCGCTCTACAACGTGTACCTGAACGAGGCCGACGAGTGGTCGCGCCGTCTCGTCACTTCGCTGCAGGAGTGGTCGCTCGAACTGCACGAGCCGCTGCCTGATACCGCGGTGGCGCTGGCCCATTCGCTGGCGGGCAGTTCCGCCACGGTGGGCTTCACGGCCCTGTCCGAGATGGCGCGCACGCTGGAGCATGCGCTGCAGCATGTGCAGCTGCAGCCGCGCGGTCTGCCGGAGCAGGCGGACGTGTTCATGGCCGCGTCCGAGGACATCCGGCGCCTGCTGCACCAGTTCGCCGCCGGCTTCCTGAAGGAGCCCAACGCGCAGGTGCTGGAGCGTCTGCGCGAGATCCTGCGTGCCGAAGTGGACAGCATCGGTCTGGCGCCGGTGCCCGAGGAAGGCGCCGACGCGGCGGGCGAAGTGCCCTCCGACGAGGCTCCGGCCGCCGAGGCGGATGTCGTGCCGGCGCGCGGCTATGTCGCGCCGGCCCTGTCCATCGCCGTGCCCCAGGCCGCGGCGCCGGCGTTCGATGCCGCGCTGGCGCAAGCCCAGGCCGCCGCGCTGCGCACCCACGACATCGACGACGACATCGATGCGGTCGACGTCATCGACCCTGACCTCTTCCCCATCTTCGAGGAAGAGGCGGCCGAACTGCTGCCTGCGCTCGGCGCCGCTTTGCGGCAGTGGAGCGCCCGGCCCGACAACGCCGGTGCCCGCAGCGAACTGCTGCGCGGCCTGCACACCCTCAAGGGCAGCTCGCGCCTGGCAGGGGCCATGCGCCTGGGCGAAATGGCGCACCGCATGGAATCTGCCGTGGAGCAGATCGGCACGGAAGGCGTCTCCAGCGCGGACATCGAACCCTTGCTCGCCAGCCTGGACGGCCTGCAGGCCAGCTTCGACGGCCTGCGCCGCATCGGTGCGCAGCCGCTGTCGGAACCGGTCGTGGTGGCTCCGTCGGCCATCGCCGAACCCACCGCCGAGGCCGACACCCCCGACCGCGCGGGGGCCGCCACGGCGCCGCCCTCCGGTGCGCCCTCCCAAGGGGTGCGCGCCCCGATCGCTTGGGCCCAGGCCCCGGAGCGCGTGGCACCCAGCCAGTCGGTGCGCGTGCGTGCCCAGCTGCTCGACCGGCTGGTGAACCAGGCAGGCGAGGTGATGATCGCCCGCTCGCGCCTGGATTCGCGCATGGGGCAGATGCGGCAGTCGCTGACGGACCTGACCGGCAACCTGGAGCGGCTGCGCCAGCAGCTGCGCGACATCGAGCTGCAGGCCGAATCGCAGATGCAATCGCGTCTGGCACTGTCCAAGGATTCGGCGGCCGGGTTCGACCCGCTGGAGTTCGACCGCTTCACCCGCGTGCAGGAACTCACGCGCATGATGGCGGAGTCGGTGAACGACGTGGCCACCGTGCAGCGCAACCTGCAGCGCGCCATGGAAGGCGCGGAAGACGATCTGATCGCCCAGGGCCGGCAGGCCCGTGAGCTGCAGCGCGACCTGCTGCGCACGCGGATGGTGGAGTTCGAGGGCATCTCCGAACGCCTGTATGCCGTGGTGCGCCAGTCGTCCAAGGAAACCGGCAAGCAGATCAAGCTGGACATCGCCGGAGGCTCGATCGAGATGGACCGCGGCGTGCTGGACCGGATGACGCCGGCCTTCGAGCACCTGCTGCGCAACTGCGCCGCGCACGGCATCGAGGACCCGCAGACCCGTGCGGCCGCCCGCAACCCCGCCGTCGGCGAGATCATCGTGGAGGTGCGCCAGGACGGCAACGACGTGTCGGTGGAGTTCCGCGACGACGGCGCCGGGCTCGACCTGGAGCGCATCCGCGAAAAGGCCGTGGCCCAGGGGCTGCTGGCGGCCGATGCCGGGTTCACACCCGAAGAGGCCGCCCAGATGATCTTCCAGCCGGGCTTCTCGACCGCCAGCGAGGTGACGGAACTGTCCGGACGCGGCATCGGCATGGATGTGGTGCGCTCCGAAGTGCAGGCCCTGGGCGGCCGCATCGAGACGTCCACCCAGACCGGTCGCGGCACGGCCTTCCGCATGGTGCTTCCGCTGACCACCGCGGTGACGAACGTGGTGTTGCTGCGCGCCGGCCAACAGGTCATCGGCGTGCCGGCCAACCTGGTGGAGATCGTGCGCCGCACCGGCGTGGCCGAGCTGGACGAGGCCTACCGCACCGGCGCGTTCGAGGACGGCGTGGAGAGCCTTCCGTTCTTCTGGTCGGGGGCGCTGCTGCAGTCGTCCACCCGCAGCGTGGAACCGGTGGGCAAGACCCGCCCTGTGGTCATCCTGCGCAGTGCGTCGCAGCGTGTCGCCGTGCACGTGGACGAAGTGCTGGGCAACCAGGAAGTGGTGGTCAAGAACCTGGGGCCGCAGCTGTCGCGCCTGCCGGGTCTGGCCGGCATGTCGGTGCTGGCCTCCGGGGCGGTGGTGCTGATCTACAACCCGGTGGCTCTGGCCACCGTGTATGGCGAGCAGGTGCGCGCCTTTGCTGCTGCCGCGGCGGCCGCGTCGCTGCCCAGCATCGGCGGCGAGTCCGCCGGACCGGGCCGCGCTGCACCGGCCGGAC
>JAEWPH010000208.1 GCA_023460715.1 Pseudomonadota bacterium
CCCTTGGCACCCACGCCCGCCAGTTCTGCGCCGCCGGCCGCTGCCGTCCCCGCCACGGCCGCCTTGCCCGCGGTGCCGGCGGCCCCCGCCGACTTGCCGGCGCTGGCGGCCTTACCTGCCTTGCCCAGCAGGCCCCAGAACGCGTGGCTGGGCGTGGCGGGCAGCAGCAGGCTGGCAGCCAGCAGCGCGGCGGCCAGGCCCTGGAGGCGGCGATGAGGTGCGGCGGAGAGCGGCATGGATGTCATGGGGCAAAACCTCGGGTGAATCCCGCGAAGCGGGCGCAGGCCGCAGCGGCGGCCGGGTTGGGGGCGTAGCGGGCTACATGCGGCCCAGGGCCTGCATCTTCCACGCCAGCCACAGTTTGCGCAGCGGCGTGAGCGCGATGCGCTGGTGCAGCACCTGGAAGTTCTCGTGCTCGATCTCGCGCAGCAGCGTGCGGTAGATGCTGGCCATCATCAGGCCCGGCTTCTGGTCACGGCGGTCCTCGCGCGGCAGCAGGGCCAGCGCCTCGTCGTACAGCTGGTGCGCGCGCTCGGCCTGGAAGCGCATCAGCGCGGTGAAGCGGTCGGAGTACTGGCGCTTGAGGATCTCGTGCGCCTTCACGTCGAACTGCTGCAGCTCCGACACGGGCAGGTAGATGCGGCCCAGCATGGCGTCCTCGCCCACGTCGCGGATGATGTTGGTGAGCTGGAACGCCAGGCCCAGCTTGTGCGCGTACTGCGTGGTGGCTTCCTGCGTCTGGCCGAAGATGCGGGCCGCCACCTCGCCCACCACGCCGGCCACCAGGTGGCAATAGCGCGTGAGGCCGGCGAAGTCCAGGTAGCGGGTCTGCTCCAGATCCATGTGGCAGCCGTCGATCACGGCCTGCAGATGGCGCTCTTCAATGCCGTAGGTGGCGGTGTGCGGCATCAGGGCCTGCATCACCGGGTGCGTGGGCTGGCCGGCGAAGGACTTGGCCACCTCGGCCTGCCACCAGGCGAGCTTGGTGCGCGCCACGCCGGCGTCGGACACTTCATCCACCACGTCGTCCACCTCGCGGCAGAAGGCATAGAAGGCGGTGATGGCCGCGCGCCGCGGCGCGGGCAGGAACAGAAAGGCGTAATAGAAGCTGCTGCCGGAGCCGGCGGCTTTTTGTTGGACGTACTGTTCCGGGGTCATAGGGGGCGGATTGTCCCATGGCAGCGCCCGCTGCCCTGGCGCATTTGAAGTGTTTTGGGCCTCTGGCGCAGGTGGGACGGGCGCGGGCAGCTATGTTTTTTGATGCGCGGGGCCTGCAGGGCGGCGCACCGGGTCACATGCGCACTGCGCGCGCCAGCATGCGCACCCCGTCCAGCGGGCCGAGCGTGGGACGCGTCTGCAGGCTGCCGCCGTTCAGCGCCTGCACCTTGTCGAGGATGCGCAACCCGCCCTGCACGACCAGGCGCAGCTCCCAGCCGACGCGGCCGGGCAGGCGGCGCACCAGCGGCGCGCCCTGCAGCATCAGCGTGCGGGCCCAGTCCGCGCAGTCCATCACCAGCGCGTCGGTCTGCGGCGTGCGCCGCAGCGCTGCCAGCGTGGTCCGGTCCACACCGTGCGCGGCGCAGTCGGCGTCGGTCAGGTAGTGGCGGCAGCGCGGCAGGTCCACGCTCAGGTCCTGCCAGAAGTTGATCAGCTGCAGCGCGGAGCAGATGGCATCGCTCTGCGCCAGGGCCGGCCCGTCGTGCACGCCGTACAGATGCAGCAGCAGGCGGCCCACGGGGTTGGCGGAGCGGCGGCAGTAGTCCAGCAGCTGGGCGCGGTCGGCGTAGGTCGCCTGGTCGCGCGAGAAGGCGACGTCCTGGAGGAAGGCATCCAGCAGATCGTCCAGCAGCGGCACCGGCAGCGCATGGGTTCGCTGCACGGCCTGCAGGGGCGCGAAGACGGCCGTCCAGCGGGGGGCTAAGGGTTCCCCGGCGGCCATGGCGTGCAGTTGCGCGCGGTAGGCGGTCAGGTCGGCCAGGCGGGCGTCGGGCGTGGCGTCGCCTTCGTCGGCCAGGTCGTCGGCCGTGCGCGCGAAGGCATAGATGGCGGCAATCGGCTGGCGCAGATGCGGGGGGCACAGCAGCGACGCGACGGGAAAGTTCTCGTAATGCGTCACGGGCGGCGCCAGAGGCGCGACGGGCGGGGTTGCTGGAGGGCGGGGGGATTCGGGGGCTTGCACGCCGGGATTGTCGCGCTTGACAACCCGGGACGGCTTCTCATAGATTACTAACCAGTCAGTCAGTAATAACATCCAGGGACTCTTCCATGACCAGCATCTTTGCGCCGCGCAGCCCGCGCCGGCCGGTTTTTGCGCATCCGCAGGGCGCGTCGATGGAAGAGGGGCTGCCGTCTGCGGCGCAGCCCAGCCGAGGGGCCGCTGGCCGTCCCCGATCCCGTGCGCTGGGCGGTCTGCTGATCGCCGCCGCGGTGCTGGCGGGCTGTTCGCGCCCGGCGCCGCCGGCCGAGCCGATCCGTTCCGTCAAGCTGGTGACGGTGGGCGCCGCGCCGCTGCATTCCCAGCTCGAATACTCCGGCGAGGTGCGGGCCCGCGTGGAGTCGCGGCTGGGCTTTCGCGTGGCGGGCAAGATCGTGCAGCGCCAGGCCGAACTGGGCCAGCGCGTGCAGGCCGGCCAGGTGCTGGCCCAGCTCGACCCGCGCGACTATGAGCTCGCCGCCGAGGCCTCCCGCGCCCAGGTGGCGGCCGCCCGCACGCAGCGGGACCTGGCCGCTGCGGACTACCGCCGCTATGCGGCGCTGAAGGCGCAGAACTTCATCAGCGGCGCCGAACTGGAGCGCCGCGAGGCGTCGCTCAAGTCGGCCCAGTCCTCGCTCGACCAGGCCCAGGCGCAACTGGCCTCACAGGGCAACCAGGCGGCCTACACGCGCCTGGTGGCGGATGCGTCCGGCGTGGTGACGGGCATCGATGCCGAGCCGGGCCAGGTCGTAGCCGCAGGCACGCCCGTGGTGCGCATTGCCCAGGACGGGCCGCGCGACGTGGTCTTCGTCGTGCCGGAGGACCGGGTGGCGCGCGTGCGCCCCGGCCAGTCCGTGGCGGTGCGCCCATGGGC
>JAEWPH010000209.1 GCA_023460715.1 Pseudomonadota bacterium
CAGTTGTTCTGCACGGGCGTTGCGCACCGGGCCGGGGCTGCCGGCGTAGACGGCCGGCACTTCCACGTTGCCGCGCGCGTCCAGGTCGCCCAGCAGGTGGTAGCGCTGGAAGATGAAGCCGAAGTACTCGCGGCGCAGGGCCGCCAGCTCGTCCGGGCCCAGCTGGCCGGTGGCGCGGCCGGCCACGCGGTAGGTGCCGGCGGTGGGTTTGTCCAGGCAGCCCAGGATATTCATCAGCGTGGATTTGCCCGAACCGGACTGTCCCACGATGGCGACCATCTCGCCGGCGTGGATGGACAGGTTGATGTCCTTGAGCACGGCGATCGTGCCCTCGCCCGCCGGGAATTCGCGCCGCAGCTCGCGGATCTCCAGCAGCGGGGTGCCGGCAGACGCCGCCGGCGCCCCGGGGGGCGTGGTGGGGTGGATGGGGTCTTGCTTCATGGCGCCGTCCTCACAGGCGCATGGGCGGACGGCGCATGTTGGTCTGGCCCCCGGCGCCCGGCGCGGCCGACTCCGCCACCACCACCTGGTCGCCTTCGGCCAGGCCCTCGGTGACCTCGGCGTTCACGTTGTTGTTGATGCCCACGCGCACCTTGCGCGCCTGGGGCTGGCCCTGCGCGTCCAGCACGCGCACCGTGTAGCCCTCGCGCGAACGCTGGCCCAGTGCGGACGACGGGATGAGCAGCGCGTCCTTGGCCTGGGCGCGCACGATGGACACCTGCGCCGTCATCGAGATGCGCAGCTTGTTGTCGGGGTTGGGGACGTCGAACAGGCCGTTGTAGTAGATGGCGGTGGTCGAGCTGCTGGACGTGGAGCTGCTCGACGACGAGGACGTGGTCTCCGTCAGGATCGCATCGGTGGCCGGCTCGATGGTGCGCAGCTCGGCGTTGTAGCGGGTGTCCGGGTCGCCCAGGATGGTGAAGTACACGGGCAGGCCGGGCTTCACCTTGATCACGTCCGCCTCGGAGATCTGCGTCTTCACCGTCACGGTGTCCAGCTGCGCCACCTTGATGATCGTCGGCGTGGTCTGGTTGGCGTTGACGGTCTGGCCTTCCTGCACCACCAGGGCCACCACGATGCCGTCGATGGGGGACACGATCTTGGTGTAGCCCAGGTTGACCTTGGCCGTGTCGGCCGTGATGCCGGCCTGCTTGATCTGGGCCTGCAGCGCGGCGATGTTGGCGCGCGTGGTGTTGCGCGTGGCTTCGGCCGCCTCGAAGTCGGCACGCGAGCCGGCGTCGGCGTCCAGCAACTGCTTCTGGCGCTTGTAGCCCAGCTCGGCCTCGATCAGCGAGGCCTGCTGCGCGGCCAGCTGGGCGCGCACGTTCTCCAGGGCTGCCTCGGCGTTGCGCACGTTGTTCTGCTGGGTGATGGAATCGATCTCCGCGATCAGCTCGCCCTTCTTCACCCGCTGGCCCAGCTGGACCTTGAGCGATTTCACCTGGCCCGACACCTGTGCGCCGACGCTCACCTGCTTGAAGGCCTGCACCGTGCCCGTGGCGAGCACGGCGTCCTCGATGCTGCCGCGGGTGACCGTGGCAGTGACGAAGCGCGGTGCCTGCTTGGCGGGGAAGAAGAGCAGCTTGGCCCCGACGGCGAGGGCCGCCACGACGGCGAGGGCAAGCACGATGCGCAAGGCGGGAGGAATGCGGCGAAGTTGAAGCATGGGTGTCTGTAGAAGCCGTTCAGGCCGGAGCAGGGCCGGCACGGCGAGTGTGCCAAGGCGGTGTGGCCCAACCTTGGCGCGAGGGTAAAGATCGGGTAAATGCCGGGCGCGCCCGGTCCGGCAGGAGCCCGTGCGGACGCTGCCCGCACCCTCGCTGCGCCCTCCACCGCGCGTGCTAAGCTGGCCGAGTCTAGGCCGGCAGTCGCCGCCCGCGCGTCGGCCAACTTCCCTGTCTCGGAGAGAAAAACCATGCCCGGACTGCTGTCCCACGTCGACCCCGACGGCCTGCTCGAATTCTCGGTCGTCTACACCGACCGCGCCCTCAACCACATGTCCCGCCGCTTCACCGGCGTGATGCAGGACATCCTCGCCACGCTCAAGTCCGTCTACCACGCGCACACGGCCGTGCTGGTGCCCGGCAGCGGCACCTTCGGCATGGAGGCGGTGGCCCGCCAGTTCGCCAACCGCGAGAAGGTGCTGATCGTGCGCAATGGCTGGTTCAGCTACCGCTGGAGCCAGATCTTCGACGCCGGCGGCCTGGGGGGCGGTGCGGTGGTGTGCAAGGCGCGCCCGCAGGGTGAAGGCCCGCAGGCGCCGTGGGCGCCCTGCCCGGCCGAGGAGGTGGCCGCCGCCATCCGCGCCGAACGGCCCAAGGTGGTGTTCGCGCCGCACGTGGAGACGGCCAGCGGCATCCTCCTGCCCGACGACTATCTGCGCACCGTGTCTGCGGCCGCGCACGAAGTGGGCGCGCTGTTCGTGCTCGACTGCGTGGCCTCCGGCGCCATGTGGGTGGACATGCAGGCCACCGGCGTGGATGTGCTGATCAGCGCGCCGCAAAAAGGCTGGAGCGGCTCGCCCTGCTGCGCGATGGTGATGCTCAGCGAGCGCGCCCGCCAGGCCATCGAGGGCACGCAAAGCTCCAGCTTCTCGTGCGATCTCAAGAAGTGGATGCAGATCGCCGAGGGCTACGAAAAGGGCCAGCACGCCTACCACACCACCATGCCCACGGATGCGCTGGTGCAGCTGCGCGACGTGATGCTGGAGACGCGCGACTACGGCTTCGACAAGGTGCGCGAAGAGCAGATCGAACTGGGCGCCAAGGTGCGCCAGCTGCTGGAGTCGCGCGGCCTGCCCAGCGTGGCGGCGGACGGCTACAAGGCGCCCGGCGTGGTGGTGAGCTACACCACCGACCCCGGCATCCAGAACGGCAAGAAGTTCGCCGAGGTCGGCCTGCAGACGGCGGCCGGCGTGCCGCTGCAGTGCGGCGAGGGCGCGGACTTCCAGACCTTCCGCGTCGGGCTGTTCGGCCTGGAGAAGTGGCACCACGTGGACCGTACGGTGGGCCATCTGCGCACCGCGCTGGACAAGGTGCTGCCGGCCGCCTGACGCGCGCCGGCTGTGCCGGCAAAGCCCTGCGGCTTGCCCAGGGCGGGGGCGCGCGGCTATTCTGCGCCCATGCAAGCTGCGCAAAAGAACCATGAGGCGCTGCTTCGGCGCGCGAAGTGGCAGGCCAGTGGCCTGCTGCTGGCGGTGGTCGCCGTCTTCGCCCTGACCTATCTCTTTCCCCGCGGCCTGGCCGTCGAGTGCGTGCGCGCCGTGGCCGAGGCCGCCATGGTCGGTGCCCTGGCCGACTGGTTCGCCGTTTCGGCCCTGTTCCGGCGCATTCCCCTGCCCGGACTGCAGCGCCACACGGACATCATCGCCCGCAACAAGGACCGCATCGGCGGCAACCTGTCCGAGTTCGTGCGCGACGAATTCCTCGACGGGCCCTCGCTGGTCGCCATGATCCGCCGGCACGACCCGGCCGACATGCTGGCGAAGTGGCTCACCTCGGCGGGCAACGCCGGCCTGCTGGGCCGCCAGGTGGCGCGGCTGGCGCTGGCCGCCCTCGACACGGTCGAGGACGTGAAGATCCAGGAGCTGCTCGCCCAGGCGCTGCGCTCCCTCATTGGCCGCCTGGACCTGAGCCGCTCCATGGGCGCGGCGCTGGGGGCTCTAACCCACAACGGGCGCCACCAGGCGCTGCTGGACGATCTGCTCGGCCGGCTCGGCACCATGCTGCAGTCGGCCGAGACGCGTACCTTCATCGCCGACACCCTGGTGCAGTGGATTAAGCGCGAGCACCCGCTCAAGCAGAAGGTGCTGCCCACCGACTGGCTGGGCAGCAAGGGCGCAGGCGCCATCGCCCACGCCATCGAGAGCCTGCTGCAAGAGGTGGCCAAGGACCCGCAGCACCAGCTGCGCGACACGCTGGACGCCACCGTGCAGCGCCTGGTCCAGCGCCTGCAGTCCGACCCGGACTGGGGCCGCCGCGGCGAAGAGATCCGCCTGTACCTGCTGAACGACCAGACGCTGGGCGCCTACGTGCAGGAACTGTGGGGCAGCCTGCGCGCCAGCCTGCAGCGCGACCTGCACGACGAATCGTCCGAGATATCGCGCAAGGTGGCCGACATGGGGCAGTGGCTGGGCATGTCGCTGGCGGGCGATGCGGCCCTGCGCGTGCGCCTGAACGTGCGGCTGGAACTGTGGGCGGCGCAGTGGGCGCCGGACGTGGCCCAGTCCGTGGCGGAGCACATCCGTGCGACCGTACAGCGCTGGGATGCGCAGGAGATGGCGCACCTGGTGGAACTGCACATCGGGCGCGACCTCCAGTACATCCGCATCAACGGCACGGTGGTCGGCGGACTCATCGGCCTGGTGCTCTTCGCGCTGTCGCACGCGCGGGAGCTGTACGCCCTGGCGCGCGGCACCATCGAGGGCTGACGCAGGGCCCCGGCCTTGCCGGGGGGGGCGGAGGCAGCGAAGGCTTCCTAGGGGTGGGCCGCGCGCTGCTCGGCCTCTTCTGCCGCATGGGCCTTGGCGATGGCCAGGATGACCTCCCGCGCCAGGCGGCGCTTGGGCACCGGCAGGCGCAGGTACAGATCGAACAGTTCCCGGTCCTGATAGCCCACGGCCGTATGCCAAGGCGCCTGGCGCTCGCGTGCCTGCGGTGCGGCACCGTCGCCGCCCCAGCCGAGCTGCTGCACCGGAATCTGCAGCCAGTCCGCCAGCGTGGTCAGTTTCCTGTGGTCGGGAAGCGTCTCCCCGACCAGCCACCGCCGCACGCCGTGCAGCGTCATGGGCTTGCCCCAGTGGCGGGTATTGAACTCGCGTTCGAGCACCGCCGCCCGCGGTTCGTAACCGGCGGCGACCATGGCATCGCGTAACCGCTGCGCGAATTCCTGCTTGGCGTTGTCCATGCGCGCACCCTAGGCAGACGGGGGCGGTGTGGCGTAATTGTGCGTGTGAGTCACGTTGCTGTTTGATTTATAGTTACGTGACAGTGCAGAACAGACCACACTGGGCGCGTAGGTGGGTGCCGACGGGTTGGGGGAGCGCAGACCGTGCGCGATGCGCAATGTAGCCCGCGGGTGCCGCCTTTTTGAGCAGGGGAGCGGAATGCCTAAAAAAAGCGAGCAGAGAACCCCGGGTGCCTTGGCGGCATCGCCAGATCTACGGCCCCCCTCGGCCGAGCCGCGGCTGGGGGGCGGGCGGCGGCGGTCGCCTCCACCGCTGACCCGCGAGCAGATCCGCCGCATGCTGGACAACACGCAGCGCCTGCGGGACCTGCACGCGCAGGAGCATGGCGTGCAGGGCCGCGGCGGCGCGGTGGAGTAGGTGCAGCGCCGGACGCAGAGCCCGCTGCGGGGGCTTCGCGCAAGGCGGGGGCTGGCAAAGTCCGGCTCAGCGCGCGTCTCCGGCAGCGCCTTCGGTGGCCATGGCACTTCGCCAGGGCCAGTGATGGGTTGCGCAGTCCAAGCCCATGCCCGAGTGCTATCTCGAGTCCTTCCGCCGCGCTTGTCTCAGGACGTTGCGTCGAACTCCCGCCCCAGCACGCGGCAGGCGTCGCTCGTATCTCCCCGCCCTGGCTTGCAGCCGTCCGCAACCGAATTATCTGGACACATCTCTTCTCAAAAACGCCATTTCAACGTAACTAATGTTCTATAGTTACGTGTTTTGTTTGATTTATTGGTGGTTTTTGTTATCGGTGCCACCGGGTGCGGTTGCCGGGTGACTGCGAAGCGAGGTGTTCCATGGATGGAGGCAAGATGTGCCGTGGGCTGTGGCGAGGGGGCGTGACGGGCCTGGCCCTATGGATGGTCGGCTGCAGCAACGGCGATGTGCGGCTGGTGAAGGATTCCGTCTGGCCGGGCCTGCCGGATACCACTATCGGTAAAGCGTTGGATACACGCCAGGCTTGTGCCGAGACGGAGTGGCGCGCCTTCGACGACGAGCGCGGGCGACGAATCGTCGAGTACCGGTGCGAGTACCGCAATGCGCGGGACTACTTCGAACGAAAGACCGAGGAGCAGATCGCGGAATGGTCGAAGTCGGAGCAGGTTCAACTGCAGCAGTTTCAGCGCCGGGTGGAAGAAGCACGCGGCAGATCGAGTGAAGCGCAGGAACGCCTGGCCCAACAGGAACTGGCATCGCAAGCACCGCAGGAGGCGTCTCAGGCGAAGGCTGTCGCGGATCTCAGCGCCGATCTTGCGCAACTGGAGTCCATGGCCGATTGCCGCGACTTCAGAACTGCTGCGTTGCATGGTATTGGCGCTCTGACCATGCTGCGACGGGCCGCTGCCGACTGCGTCCGGGGAGAACCCAGAGCGGAGACGGTGTATGCGAACCTCCGTGGCTCGCACATCCAGAGCGTGCAGCGTGCTCTGCGACAGGCCGAGGCGGAAGAGAAGTCCCGTAGGGCGGGACTTCGTATCGGGTACGAAATGCAGCGGCAGTATGTGGCGCGTGAGCAAGCGCTGTTGCAGCAACTCGAGGGTAGTCAGGCGCAGGTTGCTAACGAGATACGCGCCGCGTCCGCAAAGAAAACGGCTGACGCACAGCTACGCCTCAAGGATTTCAGACGGGTGAGCGAAGTCACGCAGTGGAGCGTTGTGCGGGGCGACGTGGTGCATGTGGCCTCTGCCATCGAACTTTTGTTCGACAGCCGTACGCTGCGCGACAGCGTGGGCGAACGCGATGTCATCCAGCAAGCGCGCACCAATCCTGAAGGCATCACGGCGCCGATGAGCTATTCGCTGTCCAGACTATGGGCGAACTATTCCAAGAGCACTCCAGTTGCGTCCGGTCGGTAAGGGCGGCGCCCGCAGTTTCGCCAAGCGCGTTGGGCTGCCGTGCGTACGGTGCAGCGCGGGGATGCCCAGGCGCTCTCGCGCCGCGTCGAAAGTCCTATCGGCCCCGACATGCAATTCATCCGTATTAACGGCTCGCAGGGCGGGGTGCGCAGCGCTTTCTGAGCCTCCCCTGCCGCTGGCCACCCATTTCCCCATTTCCTTTTCCTTCTCAACGTTCCCTTGCTGCCAGGAGCCCGCCATGACCGACGAACAGCAGAAGAAATGCCACGCCATCATCCATACCGCCGCCGTGGCGGCCGCTGCCGCCAACGCCGTGCCCGTGCCGGGGCTGGGCATCGCGACCGACATGGTTGCCATGACGTCGATGACCGTCAGCCTGGCCGCCGTGTTCGGCGGCAACCTGCCGAGCGAAGCGGCCAAGGGCATGGCGATCTCCGCCATCAAGAACACCATGCTGCGCCAGCCCATCAAGACCATGGCCAAGGAGCTGTCCAAGCTAATTCCGGGGCTGGGTCAGATCGTCTCGCCCAGCATTTCCATCGTCATGCTGGAGGCGGCTGGCTGGACGCTGGCCAGGGAACTGGACACCAAGTACGCGCGAGAAGCCTCTGCACCCTGAGCGCTGCAGGCGGTGCGGGGCGCTGCCCGCTGCGCTGTCAGAACCGCGGCAGGTCCGGGTGGCTGATCTGCCCGGCGCGCACCAGCATCTTTCCGTACTCCGCGCAGCGGTGCAGCGTGGGAATCACCTTGCCGGGGTTGAGCAGCCCGGCCGGATCGAATGCGGCCTTGAGGGCGAACATCTGGGCGTTCTCCTCGGTGGTGAACTGGGTGCACATGCTGTTGAGCTTCTCCACGCCCACGCCGTGCTCGCCCGACACGGTGCCGCCCATGGCCACGCTGGTCTCCAGGATGTCGGCGCCGAAGAGTTCGCAGCGGTGCAGTTCGTCCGGGTCGTTGGCGTCGAACAGCACCAGCGGGTGCAGGTTGCCGTCGCCGGCGTGGAACACGTTCACGCAGCGCAGGCGGTACTTCTTCTCCATCTCCTGGATGGCGAGCAGGATGTCGGCCAAGCGCTTGCGCGGGATGGTCGAATCGAGGCACATGTAGTCGGGGCTGATGCGGCCGCTGGCCGGAAAGGCGTTCTTGCGGCCGCTCCAGAAGCGCAGGCGCTCGGCCTCGCTCTGGCTCACGGTGATGGCGGTGGCGCCGGCGGCGCGCAGCACCTCGCTCATGCGGCCGATCTCTTCCTCCACCTCTTCCGGCGTGCCGTCGGATTCGCACAGCAGGATGGCGGCGGCGTCCAGGTCGTAGCCGGCGCGCACGAAGTCCTCGACCGCGGCCGTCATGGGCTTGTCCATCATCTCCAGCCCGGCGGGGATGATGCCGGCCGCGATCACGGCGGCCACCGCATCGCCCGCGCGGCGCACGTCGTCGAAGCTGGCCATGATGCAGCGCGCCAGCTGCGGCTTGGGAATGAGTTTGACGGTGATCTCGGTGGCCACGGCCAGCATGCCCTCGCTGCCGATCACGGCAGCCAGCAGGTCGTAGCCGGGGGTGTCCAGCGCCTCGCTGCCAAAGGTGACGGGCTCGCCCTCCATGGTGTAGCCCCGCACCTGCAGCACGTTGTGCACCGTCAGGCCGTACTTCAGGCAGTGCACGCCGCCCGAGTTCTCGGCAATGTTGCCGCCGATGGTGCAGGCGATCTGGCTGGACGGGTCGGGCGCGTAGTACAGCTGGAAGGGCGCGGCGGCTTCGCTGATGGCCAGGTTGCGCACGCCGCACTGCACGCGGGCCGTGCGGCTGACCGGGTCGACCTGCAGGATGCGGTTGAAGCGCGCCAGCGACAGCGTCACGCCCATGGCGTGCGGCATGGCGCCGCCCGACAGGCCCGTGCCGGCGCCGCGCGCCACCACCGGCACCTGCAGCGCGTGGCAGGTGCGCAGCACGGCCTGCACTTGCGCCTCCGTCTCGGGCAGACAGACCACCAGCGGGCGCTGGCGGTAGGCGGTGAGGCCATCGCATTCGTACGGCGTGGTGTCTTCCGCATGCCAGAGCAGGGTGTGCGCGGGCAGGTGGGCGCCCAGGGCCTGGACGACCTGCGCCTGCCGCGCGGCCCGTTCGCTGGGCGTGGCCGTGGGGGCAGGGCTGGTGGAGCCGGGGGATGCGGAGGAGGGGGCAACGGCGGCGCTCATGCCCGCCACTGTAGAGGAAGGCCGTGCGCCCGTGCGTGAGTTTTCTTGCAGCGCGCCGTGAATTGGCTGCCAGTCCGCAATGCTATTGATAAGTGAGCTGCATGCGCTCGTCGAATAAGCGCTGGAGGCCGATTGGGTTGGAGGTCCGCACCGGCCCCGGCCGTCAGACCGGCCCCGGGCTCACCGGCCGCTTCTCGCCCTCCAGCAGCCACAGCCGGTGGCGGGCCCGTGTCATGGCCACGTAGAGGCGGTTGCGTTCGCGGTACGCCTCCTGCGCGGCGGCGCTGCGGGGGAAGCGCCCGCGCTCCACCAGGGGCACGGCCACGTGATCGTATTCGTGGCCCTTGCTGCGCTCCACCGTCAGCAGTTGCAGGCTGGGCTGCTCCTGCTGGCGGTGCTGCGCAATGCTGGCGTTCACCATGAGCGCCAGCCGGCCCAGGAATTCGTCGACGGCCAGGCCGGCGCAGATGCGGGCCAGCGCCTGCAGGCTGTCCAGGATGTGGCGCCGCTCGTCGGGGTTCAGCGGGGCCTGGGCGAAGAAGCGCAGCAGCAGCGGGTGCGTGCACAGGAGGCCCGCGTCGGCGCAGGCCGCGGGCGGCAGCTCCAGCCACTGCTCTATGGCGGCCGAGGCCACGGGCGCGTTGGGGTCGAAGCTTGCGCACAGCAGAAACTGCCGCAGCAGCGCCGGCTTGCCGATCAGCTCGGCCGCCACGGCGCGCGTGTCGCGCTCCATGGGCGATTCCTTGTCCAGCGCCTGCAGGTCGAAGCGGCCGTTGGCCAGCACGTCCGGGTCGGGCTGGCTGGTGCGGCGCGCGTAGCGCAGCAGGCCCTCGATGGCGCTGCTGAGGATGCCCTGCGTCAGCCGCACCGTGGCGCCGCAGCCGGGCAGGGCGGCCATGAGGGCCAGCACCAGGGCGATCTCGCGGCGCTGGTAGAAGCGCTTGAGCCCCAGGCAGGCGTAGTGCACGCCTTCGTGCGCGAAGACCCACTCCAGCAGCACCGAATCCTCGGGCGAGCGCAGCACCACGTTCAGGCAGGGCGCAGGGGGGGGCGTGCCTGCAGGGCCGGCGGGCCGCGCCGGCTGGCGCAGCACGGCCGCGTGGATCTCCAGCAGCTGCCGCGCGCAGTCGGCGTCGTCCACATAGCGGCGCTGCTCGAACACGGCCGGCTTGTTCGGGTAGTGCGCGGCAAACGCCACGTCGAACAGCGGGTTCAGCGCCTGGCAGATGGCGTTGCCGAAGCGGTAGGTGGTGCGCAGCGTGAGCACCTGCGCGTCGGCGGGCAGTGCCTGGCGGATGCGCGCCAGCCCGTCGCCGAAGACCGAGAACGCGCCGGGCAGGATGTGCTGATTGAAGTCGCCCGCGCCGACGAAGCGGCCGTTGCCGCCCGCCACCAGCGCGCGCAGCACCTGCAGGGCGGCCTCGTCCAGATCCTGCAGCTCGTCGAACAGCACGGCGTCGAACCGGCCCTGCAAGGGCGCGAACACGGCGCCGAAGTCGAGCGCGCCGAGCTGCAGGGCGACTTCGTAGGTGCAGTCGCCCGGCGCATAGAACACCGGCTCGTCCTGCAGGCCGCGGCGCAGGCGCTCGTACTTGAGCAGCAGCAGGTACAGGCCGTAGTCCAGCGCATGTTCTTCGCAGTAGGCCTGCGGGCCCAGGCCCGAGTCCGCGATGTCGCGCAGCAGCAGGCGCTGCTTGGCCAGGGCCTCGAACGCGGTGAAGGCTTCCACGTCCAGCTCGCCCGCCAGGCTGTCGGCGGCGTCCGCGCCGTGCGCTCCGCGCTCCTGCAGCAGTGCGGCATGGGCCTGGCGGATCAGCTGCTGGCGCTGCAGCGGCTCGGTCACGCGCTCCACGGCGTCGCCCTGCGATTGCAGCACGCCGGCGCACAGCTGCTCCACGGTCATGACCTGCAGTTCGCGCGGCACGGCGGGCAGAAACTGCTCCAGCCGGCGCACGATGGCGCCCAGCCCCGCCTCGGAGTACGCCAGCATCAGGATGCGGCTGCGCGGGTGGGCGCGCAGCAGATCGGCCGCCTGGATCGCCAGCGTGGTGGTCTTGCCGGTGCCGGCCAGCGCGCTCACCAGCACCGCGCGGGCGGTGGCGTTGAGCACCGCGTTCTGCTCCAGGGTGGGGTAGCGCTTCTTGAAGGAGACGTCTTGCGGCAGGGCCATGGGGTGGGATCGGAGCAGGGCGTGGGGGCACGGCAGGAAGGCGGTCGCGCCGGCAAAAAACAGTTTGCTATATAAATTATAGCTACATGCGCTTGTCAAATAAGCGTCAGAGGCCTTTTTGGCATGAATGCCTGGGCAGTCAGGCCATGGCCCGGCGCAGCCATTCGGCGAAGGCGGCGCATTCCCAGCGGTCCATGGTGCCGGTGCGCCAGCACAGGTAATGCGCGTGCGGGCTGTCGGCCTGGATGTCGAACAGCCGCACCAGCGTGCCCTGGTCCAGCCAGGGCGCGCCCAGCTTCAGGCGCACCAGGGCCACGCCCATGCCGGCGGCGGCGGCGTCGCACATCAGGCCGATGTCGTTGAACTGCGAGCCCTCCGTGGGCGCGGGCCAGTCGAGCTTGCAGGCGGCGAACCAGCTGCGCCACGGCTCCAGCGGGCTGCGCAGCAGGGGCACGTGCTCCAGGTCCTCGGGCCGCTCGAAGGGGCCGTGCTCGCGCACGAAGGCGGGCGAGGCCAGCGGCGTGACCACGTCGCGCGCGATCTCCACATGCTCCATGTCGGCGTAGTGGCCGGGACCGAAGCGCACCACCAGGTCCGCGTCCTCGGCCACCACGTCGAGCAGCGGGATGGAGACCTGCAGCGCCAGGTCGATCTCGGGATAGGTGTCGGTGAACTGGCGCAGCCGCGGGATGAGGATGGCCCGCGCGAACGTGGGCGTCACCGCCAGCTTCAGCCGGCGCTTGCCGGGCGCGCTGGCCGTGCCGGGAAAGCGCTGCAGCGCGGTCAGGCCCTCGCGCACCTGCGACAGGTAGGCGCTGCCCTCGGTGGTGAGGGAAAAGTCCGCCCGGCCGAACAGGCGCGTGCCCAGCAGCTGTTCGAGCTGCTTGACGCGATGGCTCACGGCGCTGGGCGTCACGCACAGCTCCTCGGCCGTCTGGGTCACGCTGCGCAGACGCGCCAGCGCCTCGAAGGTGAGCAGGCACTGGATGGGCGGGATGCGGCGGCCGGAGGAGGTGAAGCGGTCGGTGGGCGGTGGCATGGGCTCGGTGGTGGCAAGGGCGGCGGCCGGTGCGCAAGCGGCGCGCGCGGCAGGCGGATGGGAATGCTCGCATGCTGCGGCCGACTCGCGCAACGGCGGATAGGCGGGGCGGCTGGGCTCATGCGCCCAGCGAGCAAGCATATGCGAGCATGGCATTTCACGCGACCGCCCCGCAGCGCGAGCATGGCAGGTCCGCCCTGCCACCCCATCTGCTGCCATGCCCACCGCCTGCTCTACCGGTCCCGCCTCTCCCCTGCCTGCCGACATCGACCACACCATCGACCGCCTGCTGGCCGGCCTGCAATGGGAGACCACCGTGTTCCATGTGGGCCGCTACTGCGGCGAAAGCTGGCGTGCCTCCACCGCTGGCCATGCCATGGCGGGCTTCCACATCGTGCTGCACGGGCAGTGCTACCTGCACCGGCCGGGCCAGCCGCCGCTGGCGCTGGCGTCTGGCGATGGCGTCTTTCTGCTGGCCGACACGCCGCATGCGCTGTCGCCGCAGCCCGATGCGCCGCTGCCGGCCTGCGCGGGCCCGGCCATGCGGCCCCTGGCGTCCGGCGCCGCGGGTGCGGCCGAGGGCACGGGGCTGGCCTGCGGCTTCTTCCAGTTCACCGGATCGCTCAGCGCCCTGCTGCTGCGCGCGCTGCCGCAGGTGCTGGTGCTGCGGGCCGCGGGCGATGCGGCGCCGGCCGCCCTGCTGGTGGACTGCATGCTGCGCGAGGCGCGGTCGGCGCACGCGGCGCACGGCGCGGACGCCGCGCTGTCGCCCGTCGTGGCGCGGCTGACGGACCTGCTCTTCTTCTACGTGGTGCGCCACGCCGCGCGCGAGGGCTCCGTGCCCGCCGGCCTGTGGCGGCTGCTGCGCGACCCGGCCCTGGCGCCGTTGCTGGCGCGCCTGCTGGATGCGCCGGGCCAGGCGTGGACAGTGGAGCAGATGGCGCAGGCCGTGCACATGTCCCGCGCGCGCTTCTTCCGCGCATTCCAGAGCGCGTGCGGCGTGGCGCCGGCGCAGTTCCTCGCCACGCTGCGCATGCAGGTGGCGGCGCAGCGCATGGAGCGCGGCGAAAGCATCGCCCGCGCCGCCGAACACGTCGGCTACCAGTCGTATGCGGCGTTCTCCCGGGCGTTCAAGAAGGCCAACGGCCTGCAGCCCGGCGCCTGGCAGCGCCTGCGCATGCAGCCGGGCGCCCGGCCGCCGCATTGACGCGTGACAGCCGGGCTACCGGCACGCGGATGTGACGCTGGGGCAT
Source organism: Pseudomonadota bacterium (assembly GCA_023460715.1). Classification (GTDB taxonomy): domain Bacteria; phylum Pseudomonadota; class Gammaproteobacteria; order Burkholderiales; family Burkholderiaceae_C; genus Paracidovorax. Next base: position 13,453 of record JAEWPH010000209.1, read on the forward strand.
AAAAGCGGGACGGTGGGGCAGGGCTTTTCGTCCCCGCGATCGCACAATGGACCGCTCCCCCTTCCCGACCGGAGACTGTATGAGCCGCACCCCGCAGCACACCCTCGCGACCGCCCCCGAAGCCAGCCGCCCGCTGATGGAGCGGGCCATCGCCAACAACGGCTACCTGCCCAACCTGATCGGCGTGCTGGCCGATGCGCCCGTGGCGCTGGAGACCTACCTCACGGTCTCCGGCATCAACGGCCGTGCCAGCCTGCCGCTGGCCGAACGCGAGGTGGTGCAGATCACGGCCGCGCGCATCCACGGCTGTGGCTTCTGCGTGGCGGGACACACGGCCGTCGCCACCAAGAAGGCGCAATTGCCGGCCACGCAGGTACTGGCGCTGCAGAACGGCCAGCCCACCGGCGACGCGCGGCTGGATGCCGTGGCCGACTTCACCACGGCCGTCATCGCCACGCGCGGCGCGGTGCCCGATGCGGCACTGGCCGCCTGGCGCGGGGCCGGCTATGGCGACGACCAGGCGCTCGAAGTGGTGCTGGGCGTGAGCCTGGCCACGCTGTGCAACTTCGCCAACAACCTGGCGCAGAGCGACATCAACCCCGAACTGCAGCCGTTCGCGCACGGCCGCTTCGCCGCATGAGCGCCGCCATCGATCAGACCCTGCGCTTCGTGCCGCAGGCCACCCGCGACTGGCTGGCCGCGCAGGCCGCCGCGCTGGACACCAGCGCCGCCGCCGCGCCCGAGGTGCTGCGCCGGCTGGGCGATGCCGGCCTGCTGCGCGTGGGCGTGCCG
>JAEWPH010000210.1 GCA_023460715.1 Pseudomonadota bacterium
GCCGTCGAGGCCGCGCGTGCCGGCGAGCAGGGCCGGGGCTTTGCCGTGGTGGCGGGCGAGGTGCGGGCGCTGGCCCAGCGCAGCGCCACGGCCGCCGGCGAGATCCGCACACTGATCGGCGAGTCGGGCGGGCACATCGCCCGCGGCGCCGGCCAGATGCAGTCCGCCGGGCAGACCATCGGCGAAGTGGTCGACTCGGTGGCCTACGTGAACACGCTGATGGCGCAGATCGGCCAGGCGGCGCGCGAACAGTCGCAGGGCATCGCACAGGTGAACGGCGCCGTGGTGGACCTGGACCGCGTCACCCAGCAGAACGCCGCGCTGGTGCAGGAGTCGGCCGCGGCAGCATCCAGCGTGAACGGCAACGCCACCATGCTGGGGCGCACGCTGGCAGTGTTCACGCTGCCGTGAGTGGCGGCCCCGGTCAGGGTCCCGCCCCTGCGGAAGGCATCGCCATCACAGCCACGGCGACGCCCGGACTAAAAACGGTTTGCTCCTGAAAAAGGAGCTGGACGCGCTTGTCAAACAAGGATTTCAGGTTTGAATGCCATTGAAACCTTGACGCAGCAAGCGCAGTGCGCTCTCTTTTTTGAGATAACCCGCAGCGCACCGGTTACTGCCGCGCCGTGCGCACGTTGGCCGGCAACTGCTGCGGGTGGCTGGTGCGCAGCGGGTTGATGTCCAGCCCGCCGCGGCGCGTGTACCGGGCGTACACGGCCAGCTTGATGGGTTGGCAGCGCGTCCACACGTCCATGAAGATGCGCTCCACGCACTGCTCGTGGAATTCGTTGTGGTTGCGAAAGCTCACCAGGTATTTCAGCAGCCCTTCCTGGTCGATTTGCGGGCCGCTGTAGCGGATCTGCACGCTGCCCCAGTCCGGCTGGCCGGTGACCAGGCAGTTGCTCTTGAGCAGGTGGCTGACCAGCGTCTCGGTGACGGGCGCGTCGGTGTGGTTGGCTTTGAGCAGCTCGGGCGCGGGCGTGTACTGCGTGCACTCCACGTCCAGCCGGTCGAGCAGCAGGCCGTCCAGCTCGTGCACCGGCTCGCGGTCGAACAGGTCGGGCAGCAGCAGCTTCACGCCCACGCTGGACGCATGCGCCGCGCCGCGCCAGGCGGCCTCGCTCAGGTCGGTCCGCAGGCGCGCCTGCACCTCGGCCGCATCGGCGAAGCGCGTGTTGTTGAAGCTGTTCAGGTAGAGCTTGAACGACTTGCTCTCGATGATGTTGGGCGTCTCGCAGGGCACGGTGATGTGCGCGATCGCCACCTGCGGCTTGCCGCGCGGGGTGAGCCACGACAGCTCGAAGGCCGTCCACAGGTCGGCGCCGAAGAAGGGCGCCTGGCCGTCGATGCCGATCTCGGCCCGCTTGCCGGCGCGCGGAATGGGAAAGAGCAGCGAGGCGTCGTACTGGTCCACATAGGCCGAGGACTTGCCGAGCTGGGATTGTTCTGGGGTGTTCATGGAGCGGGATCGGGTGAAGGCCGGCAATGGCTGAAGAAAAGGGGACGGCCCGGCAAAGGGGGGGCCGGGATGGCGTAATTGCGGCAGATCTGCCGCTTCTCCCGTGCAACGTGAGTCACGCTGGGCCACATCCGAGGTGTCTGCAACCCGCGTGGCCGTCGGGTTGCCATTGTCGTTGAGACCTGCCCTGAGCGCAGCTTGCCGCTCCATGGCGTGCGTCTCCGTTGCTTGAGCCTGTTTGCCGACGGCATAGCGCCACCGGTCGCGAAAAGAATGGTTTTCTTGACTATTTGACAAGCAAACATGACATGGATAAAGTCACGTCAACCTTACATGGAGTGGCCGATGTCTGTTCTCACCTCGCCGCGTTCTGCGGCTGTTTCCTCATCTACCCGGCGCTATGTGGTGCGCACAATGGGCTTCATGGCCGCCTATTGCCTGCTGAACATGGCCGCGATCTTCGGCGTCTTCGATGCGTGGATCGGCACGCCGACGGGCTGGGTGCTGGCACTGGCGGTGGCGCTGCCGATCGCGGGCCAGGCCTGGGCCCTGCTGCGGTTGATCGTGGACAGCGATGAGTTCCTGCGCGTGCTGTGGGCCAAGCGCGTCATCTGGAGTGCCGGCGTGGTCATGGTGGTGTGCACGGCTTGGGGCTTTGGCGAGAGCTATGCCAATGCGCCGCACCTGAACGCCTGGCTGATCTTTCCGCTGTTCTGGGCCGTCTCGGCCGTGGTGTGGCCCTTTGTGCGCTCCAGCCGCTGAGTGGGCCGATGAAGAACAGCTTACGTGTGCTGCGCGCCGAAGCCGGCTGGACGCAGGCCCAGCTCGCCGAGCGCCTGGCTGTCTCCCGCCAGGCCGTGAATGCGCTGGAGGTGGAAAAGCACGATCCCTCGTTGGACCTGGCCTACCGCATCAGTGTGGTGTTCGGCCGGCCGGTCGAGGACATCTTCGAGAACCCGCACCGCCCGCCGGCTGAAGGGGGGAGCCCCGGGTTCGGATCCGGTGAGTGACGGAGCCGTGGCAAAGAGCTCTGCAGCCGCGCGGCGTGTCACTGGAACTCGCGTTCGCGCAGCCACTTGGTGGCGATCCACTTCGAGCCCGCCCGCACCGGCGATCCGCCGTGCAGCGTGCCGGTGCTGGGATCGGCTCGGTCGTAGCTGAAGAACACCGCGTTGCCGCGCCGCGGAGCCACCTCCAGGTGGGCATCGGGGAACACGGTGCCGCCGCCTTGCTCGGGCTCGTTCAGGTAGATCACCAGCGTGGCCAGGCGCTGGCCGCCGCGGCGCAGGATGGTGGCGGTGCCGGGTTCCTTGGGGTCGAAATAGTCGTAGTGGGGCTTGTATTCGGCGCCCGGGCGGTAATGCAGCACCTGCAGGCCCTCGCCGTTCTCGACGGGCCAGTTCACCAGCCGGGCGATGCGCTCTTCCAGGCGGCGGACCACCTCGTTCTCGCCGCGCTGGAAGAACATGCCGTCGCTGGTGCGGTCTTCGTTGACCTCTTCGCCGCCGGTGCGCGTGGCCACCGTCAGCGAGCGGGCCAGGCGCGGCTCGGCCGCGGCCACGATGGCGTCGCATTCCTCGGGCGACAGCAGGTTGCCGAACAGCACCACGCGCGGCCGCGCCATGACCATCAGCACCTCGACCTCGCGGTCGCCCACGTCGATGCGCAAAGGCGAGGCCGACAGGTCGGGTTCGGGCACGGCCACCGCTGCAGCCACAGCAGCCGCTGCGACCGGGGCCTCTGCGGGCGCGGCAGCGCCTCCGTCACGGGCCCGGACCAGGTCGTTCAGGTGGGCGCGCAGCACATGCTCCATGGCGTAGGTGGCCACGTCCTCCGACCAGCCCGCGTCGAGCATGGATTGCAGCACCACCGGCCCCGTGAAGCCGGCCTGCGCCTGCGCGATGATCCATTCCCGCAGCTCGGGCGTGATGGCCCGGGCGGCGGCTTGGTCATCCATGGCAGAGGCGGTGGCGGCGGAAGAGGAGGGGCTCGTGCGTGGTGGCATGGCGGTATGCGTGCGTCGTCAGGCGTTGGAGCGTAAAGGGAGGGAGGATGGCAGCCAGGGCTGCGGCCGGAGCCGCCAGCCTAAAGCGTTTGGGGTCAGGCCGCCAGCTTGCGGCGGAACACCAGGCGCTCGGGGGAGGAGGCCGCGGCGTCGAAAGCATAGCCTTCCAGGTCAAAACCCTCCAGCTTGCGCGGGGTCGTCACGCCGTGCTGGATGGCGTAGCGGGCCATCAGCCCGCGCGCGCGCTTGGCGTGAAAGCTGATGATCTTGTACTGCCCGCCCTTCCAGTCCTCGAAAACGCAGTCGATCACGCGTGCCTTGAGCACCTTGCGGTCCACCGACTTGAAATACTCCTGCGAGGCCAGGTTGACGATGACCGGCGTGGCGTCGGCCTGCAGGCGGGCGTTGAGGTGCTCGGCAATGCGCGCGCCCCAGAACTGGTAGAGGTTCGCGCCTGCGTCCGTCGCCAGCCGGGTGCCCATTTCCAGCCGGTAGGGCTGCATCCAGTCCAGGGGCCGTAGCACGCCGTAGAGCCCGCTCAGGATGGCGATGTGTTCCTGTGCCCAGTCCAGCTCGGCGCGCGAGAGGCTCTGCGCCTGCAGGCCTTCGTACACGTCGCCGTTGAAGGCCAGCACGGCTTGGCGCGCGTTGCGGGCCGAGTACTTCGGGCTCCAGGCGGCGTAGCGCCCTACGTTCAGCGCCGCCAGCGGGTCACTGATGTCCATGAGCGAGGCCACCTGCTGCGGCGACAGGCCGCGCAACACCTCGATCAGCTCCCGGGTCTGGGCCGGGAAGGAGGGCAGAGTGTGGGGCAGCCCATCGGGCAGCGGGGTGTCGTAGTCCAGCGACTTGGCAGGGGACAGCAGGAACAGCATGGTGCGGATCATTCCTTCGGATGCGAGGTGCGTGCGTGACAGCCTGCCAGGCCGGCATGCGGCGGGGCGGCGATGCAGTCGCCGCGCCCGGCGCGCCGGCCTCAGGCCCGCCATGGTAGGCACAAAAGGGAAGCGGCCCATGATGGGCCGCTGGAAGGGGTTCGTGCGGCACAGCGGCCGCACGGAGGTGCCCGGTCTGCCAGAGCTGCGCTGAACCAGCCCTTCGCGGGCTGCCCATTGTTGGGGCGGGTTCAGCGGTGCCTCAGGCGGCGGGCGTCTGCTCGAAGGGCAGCTTCAGCTCGCTCAGGTCGCGGCGGGTTTCCACCAGCACCAGCGGGCCTTCGTCCACCACCACGACCGGGGGGCGCTCACGCGGCACATGCACCGGACGGGGTTCGGCAGCGATGGCGGCCTGCGCTGCCGCGATCTTCTCGGCATCCGAGTTGATCCACTGCAGGCCGGAGCCTTGCGCGATCTGCTGCAGGCTGTCCACCGGCAGCTCGAAGGTCGACACGCGGGGCATGGTGCCAGCGGCGGCCGGGGCCTGGGCCGGTGCCGGTACGGCGCGAGCAGGAGCTGGTGCAGGAGCCGGTGCCGGAGCGGCGGCCACGGGGGCAGGCGCCGGCGTTGCCACTGCGGCAGGTGCGGGCACCGGTGCGGGCACGTCCGCAGCCACGGCTGCCGCCGGTTCGGCCACGGTGGTCGCTGCCGGTGCGGGGGCAGCCACTGGGGCTGCTGCAGGTGCGGCATTGAAGTAGCTGCGGCGTGCGGGCTCCTGCTCTGCAGGTGCCGCAACCGGGGCCACTGCATCCGTCACCGGTGCGACGGACGCATCTGCCGCGTCCGCTGCACTGGCGGCGGCTGGTGCCTCGTCGCGCGGGGCGCGCTCGCCGCGTTCACGGCGGTCGCGGCCGTAGCGGTCGCGGGAGCGGCGCTCGCGACGCTCTTCACCATTCGCTGCGGCCGGCGCGCCGTTGCCGCCGTTGGCTTCTGCCGTGCCCAGTTCCAGATCGGGCAGGGCCGTCAGCGGCGAGCTGTCGGCGAGGTCGCCGGTGGGCGCTGCTGCGTTGGCGTCGATGGTGCGCGGTGCGCGCTCGCGGCGCTCACCGTTGCGTTCGCCGCGCTCGCCGCGTTCACGGCGTTCACCGCGTTCGCCACCCGTTTCCCCGCTGCGTTCGCCCCGGTCACCCCGCTCGCCGCGTTCGCGGCGGGGGGCGCGCTCGGCGCGGGCTTCCGGTGCGCCGGACTCGTTCAGGGACACGCCCGCGGCTGCAGCGGCGGTCACCGGCGCCAGGGCGTCGGCAGCCAGCGGTGCGCGGGATTCACCGCGCTCACCGCGCTCGCGGCCATTGCGTCCTTCACGGCCTTCGCGGTTCTCGCGGCTTTCACGGCGGTTGTCCCCTTCGGGGCGCTCGCTGCGGCGGCCTTCTCCGTTGCGGCCTTCTCCACGGCCTTCGCCCGAGCGCTCTCCGCGGCGGCCACGGCCTTCGCCATTGCCTTCGCGGGCTCCGTCACGGCTGCTGCCGTTGCGTTCGCCGCTGCGCTCTCCATTGCGCTCGCCTCGGCGGCCACGGTCACCGCCGCGGCCGTCACGGCGCGGCTCGCGGGCGGCCGTGCCTTCGCCGGCCGGGGTGGCCACCGGTGCGGCCACGGGGGCTGCCGCCGGCCTGTCGCCAAAGCCGAACAGGCTCTTGAGCCACGAGAAGAAGCCTTGCTC
>JAEWPH010000211.1 GCA_023460715.1 Pseudomonadota bacterium
GCGGGCACCGCCAGCGGCGGCGGGGCGGCGCTGATCGCGGTGGACGGCAAGCCGGCCAAGCCTTACCGCGTGGGCGCCACGGTGGACCAGGGGCTGGTGCTGCAGTCGCTGGCGCGCCGTCAGGCAAGGCTCGGACCGGCGGTGGATGGCGAGACGACGATGTCGCTGGAAATGCCGCTCAAGCGTTCGCCTTGACGCCATCCGCAGGCCGATGACCACGCTGGTCGGCGGCTTGTTCTTTTACTTTCCCTTACTCACTTGCCCGGTTCGGCGGTGAGCGGCATGACGGTCCACGCACCATAGGCCGGGGCAGGCGCCGTCCACTCATGCGATAGCGGTTGCCGTGCAGCGCCATGGGCCATCAGCCAGCGCAGGCACCGCACCACGCCGGCGTGCGTGATCCACAACACATCCCCGCCGTGCTGCAGGGCGCTTTGGCGGGCGTCCTGCCAGGCGGCGTCCACGCGCGCCAGCATCTGCGCGAGCGATTCCCCCTGGCCCGGGCGGTGCTCGCAGAAATCGGCCGCCCAGGCATCGATGTCGGCGCGGGCGATGCCACTCCAGGGGCGGCCTTCCCAGCTGCCGAAGTCCAGTTCTGCCAGGCGTGTATCGGATTTGGAAAGCCAATCGGGCTGTAGTGCTTGTAAATCATGCGCCAGCAGCTCACATCTTTGTAGCGGAGAGTGGCGGATGGCGGCCCAGCGCAGCGGGTGGGCTGCCACCAGCGCCTGGGCGGCCGCGCGGCTGGCCACCGCGTCAGCGGCCACATCCAGCCGGCCGTAGCAGATGCCCTCGTCCACCAGCGGGCGGGCATGCCGCGCCAGCCACAGGCAGGGGGCGGCAGGTTCGGTCATCGGCCGGCAGGGCCGAGCGCGAGGGCCGCGCCCAAATAGAAAGCGATCTCGCACACCTGCTGCGTGGCCCCCAGGCAGTCGCCGGTGAAGCCTTGCAGCCGGCGCGCGAACCACCGGCCCATCCACGCGGCGGCTGCGGCGCTGCAGGCCAATGCCGCCAGCAGCAGCGGCATGCCCAGCCACCACGCCACGCCCAGCAGCGCCGGCAGGCACCAGAGCGCGGCGGCCAGCAGCGAGGGGCCGGCGATGCGGTCCGCCAGGGGCTTGCTCTTGGAGGTGGCGCTGTCGCCCACGTGGCGCAGCCGGTGCACCAGCAACAGCGGCCAGAAGCGCGACAGCACGTGCGCGCCTAGCAGGGTGGGCAGCACGACGCCCAGGCCCTGCGTGCCCAGCAGCGCCAGCAGCGCCAGCTTGGCGGCCAGCGCCAGCACCAGCGCCATGGCACCGAAGGCGCCCAGGCGCGAGTCCTTCATGATCTCCAGCGCCCGTTCGCGCTGCAGGCTGCCCCCCAGGCCATCGGCTACGTCGGCCAGCCCGTCTTCATGGAATCCGCCGGTGGCGAGCACCGTGGCGATGGTGCAGCCCACCGCGGCCACCAGCGGCGCGAAAGGCTGCGGGCCCAGCCCGGCGTGGAGCGCCAGGTAGGCGATCACCCCCACCGTGCCCACCAGCCAACCCACGCCTGGAAAGTGCCCCGCGCTGGCCCGCAGCATGGCCGGGCTGTAGCCCACCCACTGCGCCAGCCGGCCCGTGACCGGCAGACGGGTGAAGAACTGCACCGCAAGCAGGAAATGGCGCAGGGCCGTCATGGGGTGGTTGCTATGTAAATAATAGCTGTATGCGCTGATGGATCAAACGCTGGAGGCCTATTTTGCTCTCGTCAATCCGCCTGGGCCTGCAGGAACAGGCGATAGGCCGGGTTCAGCGTTTCCTCGACGTACGGATAGCCCAGCGTCTCCAGGAAGGCCTCGAACGCCGCCGTGTCCTCCGGCGGCACCTGCATGCCGACGAGGATGCGGCCGTAGTCCGCGCCCTGGTTGCGGTAGTGGAACAGGCTGATGTTCCAGGTCGGCTGCATCAGGCTGAGGAATTTCAGCAGCGCGCCGGGCCGCTCCGGGAAGGTGAAGCGCATCAGGCGCTCGTCCTGCGCCAGCGCCGAGCGGCCGCCCACCAGGTGGCGCAGGTGCTCCTTGGCCAGTTCGTCGTGCGTGAGGTCCAGCGCCTCGAAGCCGTTGCGCACGAAGTCCTGTGCGATGCGCTCCGAGCCGCCCTTGCCGGTGGTGGTCACGCCCACGAACACATGGGCACGACGGGCGTCGTTGATGCGGTAGTTGAACTCGGTCACGTTGCGCGTGCTGCCGGGCAGGGCGCCGACCACCTCGCAAAAGCGCCGGAAGCTGCCACGCTCCTCGGGGATGGTGACGGCCAACAGCGCCTCGCGCTCCTCGCCCACCTCGGCACGCTCGGCCACGAAGCGCAGCCGGTCGAAATTCATGTTGGCGCCGCACAGGATGGCGGCATAGGTCTCGCCCTGCGTCTGGTGCGTGTCCACGTACTGCTTGATGGCCGCCACCGCCAGTGCGCCGGCGGGCTCCACGATGCTGCGCGTGTCCACGAAGATGTCCTTGATCGCCGCGCAAACGGCGTCGGTGTCCACCAGCACGAAGTCGTCCACCAGGCCGCTGGCGACGCGGAAGGTCTCCTCACCCACCAGCTTCACGGCCGTGCCGTCGGAGAACAATCCCACGTCCGGCAACTGCACCCGCTGCTGCGCGCGCACGGACTGGGCCATGGCGTCGGAGTCGTTCATCTGCACGCCGATCACCTTGATGTCAGGGCGCACGGCCTTGATGTAGTTGGCCACGCCCGAGATCAGCCCGCCGCCGCCGATGGCGACGAACACCGCGTCCAGCCGCGCGCTGCCCAGCCGCTGCACCTGGCGCAGGATCTCCATGGCAATCGTGCCCTGGCCCGCGATCACGTCCGGATCATCGAACGGATGCACGAAGGTGAGGCTCTGCTCCTGCTGCAAACGGGCGGCGTGCTCGTAGGCGTCGGAGTAGCTGTCGCCGTGCAGCACCACATCGCCGCCCAGTGTCTTGACGGCGTCGATCTTGAGCTGCGGCGTGGTCGTCGGCATGACCACCACGGCGCGGGTGCCCAGCTTGCTCGCACTCATCGCCACGCCCTGCGCGTGGTTGCCGGCCGAGGCGCAGATCACGCCTTTCTTCAACTGCTCTGGCGACAGGTGCGCCATCTTGTTGTAAGCGCCGCGCAGCTTGAAGCTGAACACCGGCTGCTGGTCTTCGCGCTTGAGCAGCACCTGGTTGCCCAGCCGCCGGCTCAGCGCCTGGGCGGGCTGCAGGTCGGATTCCACGGCCACGTCGTAGACGCGCGCGGTCAGGATCTTCTTGAGGTAGTCGGACGGCGAGAGAGGCTGGGTCATAAGGCGGTCGGCAGGCACACGACCTGCAAGGCGGGCGGGGCGCTCATCATAGGCGCAGGGCGTCGGACCGCCTTGCGCGAAGTCCAAGGCAAAAAAAACGGCCCCAAACCGTGAGGCTTGGGGCCGAATCCATCCTTTGAGGAGATGGAGGAGACAATCAGCGCGCCGGAACCGTGTGGTGCCTAGCGCATGGACGCAAGTGTATCGCAAGGGATGCTGCGATGCAGCAAAATCAGCGTTGACGCAGGCCAAGCGGCCCGTTTTCATCAATTCTTTTGGGAAAAAACAACATGGAATGCACCGTCAGCTGGACCGGCAACGCCGGCACGCGCTCGGGAATGGGTTTTGTCGCAGAAACCGGAAGCGGTCACGTCCTGGCGATGGATGGTGCCCCGGACGCCGCCAACCCGGCCAACGGCGGGCAGAACCTCGCCCCGCGCCCCATGGAAACGGTGCTGGCCGGCACGGGTGGCTGCACGGCCTACGACGTGGTGCTGATCCTCAAGCGTGGGCGCCATGACGTGCGGGGGTGCAGCGTCAAGCTGACATCGGAGCGTGCCGACACCGATCCCAAGGTCTTCACCAAGATCCACATGCAGTTCGTCTTCACGGGCCGCAACATCCCTGCAGCGGCGGTGGAACGCGCCATCGCCATGAGCCACGACAAGTACTGCTCGGCCAGCATCATGCTGGGCAAGACGGCAGAGATCACGACGGGCTTTGAGATCGTCGAGGCGTGACTGGCAGCCATCTCGGTCAGATGTGCAATCAAAACAGGAGCGGCGCCGCCACGCAGGGCAACGAAAATGACAGTTTTGCGGCACTGAGTCGACTGTTGCTGTAGGGCAACGGAAAACGCGTTTGGACCGGAATCTAAGGGATTTTCTTTGCGAAACCTGCGTGCGTCTGTTGGAATAAGCAGAACTTCCCCACCAGGAGGTTGGCCCGGGGACCGGCAAGGAGACGATGCGAGCATCCAAAGTCCTAGCAATCCGGCGCCCTCTGTTTAACCTTGGAGTAACTCGTAATGAAAAAATCTCTGATTGCCCTGGCTGTGCTGGCTGCTTCCGGCGCTGCAATGGCTCAATCGTCCGTGACGCTGTTCGGTATCGTCGACACCGGCGTTGCTTACGTGAACAACGTTAACGCAGCTGGTGACAACAACTACGGCCTGTCCACGAGCGGCAACGCTACCAGCCGTCTGGGCTTCCGCGGCGTTGAAGATCTGGGTGGCGGTCTGAAGGCCGGCTTCTGGCTCGAAGGCGAAATCTTCGGTGACGACGGCAACGGCAACGCCGGCTTCGACTTCCGTCGCCGCTCCACGCTGAGCCTGACTGGTGGTTTCGGTGAAGTCCGTCTGGGCCGTGACCAAACCGCTGGCTACAACAAGACCAGCTCCTACGACCTGTTCGGCCAAACCGGCATCGGCCAATTCATGGGCTGGCGCGCCTGGACCGGCGTGGCAAGCACGACCGCTGGTTCCGCCATCAACGACGCTAGCAACATCCGTTCTAGCAACATCGTCAGCTACTACACGCCTAACCTGAGCGGCTTCACCGGCGGCATCAGCTACGGCTTCGACGAGCAAGTCGCTGGCAAGGCTGGCCGTTACGTTGGCGGCAACGTGGCCTATGACAACGGCCCCCTGAGCGTGGCCCTGTCGTACGACCAACGCGAACTGAACGACACGTCTTCGCGTGACACCCTGACGTTCGGTGGTTCGTACAACCTGACCGTTGCCAAGATCAACGCGATCCTGCAACAGTCGAAGTACGACATCCCCGGCGCTTCGGATGCCAAGTTCAACGCCTACGCCCTGGGCGCTTCGCTGCCCGTCGGCGCTGGCGAGTTCAAGGTGCAGTACGCTCTGTACGACCAAAAGGCCATCGACTCCAAGGCTCACCAGATCTCTCTGGGCTATGTCCACAACCTGTCCAAGCGCACCGCTGTGTACGGCAACGTGGCATACCTGAAGAACAAGGACCGTTCCAACCTGGCCCTGCAAGCTAAGAACCTGAGCACCACGGGTCCTGGCGCTGGTGAAAACCAGACCGGCGTGCAAGTTGGTATCCGTCACGCTTTCTAATTGCTTGCTGGCCTAGCCAGCTTGAGTTAGACCAAAACCGCAGCCTTTGGGCTGCGGTTTTTTTTTGCCCTGATGGGCGGGGTAGCGCCTCGACGCGGGTGGTGCATTCCGGGTCCGTGGCCGTCGCGCGAAGTCCTTGCCAGGGCGGTTTACCGCCGCAAGGTTGTGGGGCGTCTTCAAGGGCTGAGAGCCGGCCCCAGTGCTCTTCATGGCGGAAGGTGGGGCCGATCAATCCGGCGCATGTTCGGGCGCCGCGTTTCCTGCGTGGATTCCACGCGCGGGATACCCCGCTTTTTCCGTGCAGGCTGGGCGAGGCGGCAGCCCGCCTTTTGCCGACGGGCCGAGTCACCCCCATGCCATTTGGCGCGATCAACGCAGAGCGCTCTGCTGATTGGATCTGCCCCGGGCAAGAGGAGGGGCAGCGCGCAGCCCGCCTTCTCCGGTTTGAACCCCGATGCGGAATCAAGACATCGCCAATGGTGGCACCAAGCTTGCATTCACGGCGGCACATGCAGGGGCTGTTCGTGTCGCCGAAAGCGGGGTGTCCTCAGGGAATCCCCGTGGACCTTCCGGCGCGCGCTGCTGCAATAGTCCCCACTTTTCATCCAGGGAGGTTCCATGTCCGGTCTTGCTTCTCGATGGTGCACCGTCGCCGCTTTGGTGCTGGCATCTGTTCCCGTGGCCCAGGCGGCGCCGTTTAAGTGGGCCAGCCAGGGGGAGATATCCACGTGGGATATCCATTCGCAGAACAATGCCCTGCAGAACAACATCCATGCCTACGTGTACGAAACCTTGGTTCAGTACAACAGCCGCACCTTCGAGGTGGAGCCCGTGCTGGCGACGGCATGGAAGGAGATCAGCCCGACGCAGGTGCGCTTCACGCTGCGCCCAGGGGTGAAGTTCCATGACGGCTCGGCCTTCACTGCGGACGACGCGGTGTACTCGCTGAACCGGGCCATGGCCAAGACGTCGAACTACGGCCCGTATGTACAGGGCTTCGATCGCATTGCCAAGGTGGACGCGCAGACCATCGACATCCATCTCAAGGCGCCCAACCCGGTCCTGCTGCGCCAACTGACCGAACTGCGCGTGATGAGCAAGGCCTGGGCGGAGAAGAACAAGTCGGTCGAGCCCAAGGACATCAAAGGCTCCGACGAGAATTTCGCGCACCGCAATGCCATGGGCACGGGTCCCTACACACTGGAGTCCTGGCAGCCCGACGTGCGCATGGTGTTCAAGCGCAACCCGAACTGGTGGGGGACGATGGAGGGCAATGTGACGGAGATCGTCTACACCCCCATCAAGTCGGCTGCCACCCGTGTGGCGGCGCTGCTGTCCGGGGAAGTGGACATGGTGCTCGATCCGTCCCCGCAGGACCTGGCGCGGCTGCGCTCCAGTGCCGACCTGAAGGTGGTGGACGGCGTCGAGAACCGGACGCTGTTTCTGGGCATGGACCAGTTCCGCGAGGAACTGGTGGGCTCCAACATCAAGGGCAAGAATCCGCTGAAGGACCTGCGCGTGCGCAAGGCGCTGTACCAGGCCATCGACGTGAACACGCTCACGCGCAGCATTCTGCGTGGCCTGGGCAAGCCGACCGGCACCCTGGTCGCGCCGCAGGTAGCGGGCTGGACCGAGGGCGTGGGCAAGCGCATGCCCTACGACGTGGAGGCTGCCAAGAAGCTGCTGGCCGAAGCTGGATACGCCGAGGGCTTCGAGGTCGACTTCGCCTGTCCCAACAATCGCTACATCAACGACGAAGCCGTCTGTCAGGCCGTCACCGCGATGTGGGCACGCGTTGGCGTGAAGGCCAAGCTGCGCACGCTGCCGCTGGTCACCTACTTCCCCATGATCCAGCGCAACGAGGCTAGCATCTACATGCTGGGCTGGGGCGTTCCGACCTTCGATGCGCTGTACAGCCTGCAGTCGTTGGTGCGCACCGTAGGCACGGGCGGCGACGGCAACTACAACGTGGGCCGCTACAGCAACCAGCGCATGGACTACCTGGTGGACCGCATCAAGATGGAAACGGATGCGCCGGTCCGCTCGCGCATGCTCACCGAGGCACTGCAACTGTCCAACGACACGGTCTCGCACATTCCGCTGTACGACCAGGTCATCCCCTGGGCCATGAAGAAGAAGATCGACATGGTGCACCGGGCCGACAACCGCATCGACATGCGGGCCGTGAAGGTCAACTGAGGCTTCTCGCCCACCCGCAGTACCCGGGCCTGCGCAGCTCTTGCGCACGCCCTGGTGCTATCCCGGGAGCCACTGGGTTTTTGGGGTCCGCGCGAGAGGGACCCTGCTAGCATGCTCCATTCATTTCCGGTTCTCTGAATGCTCGCCTTTATCCTGCGCCGCCTCATACAGGCCGTGATCGTGATGGTCACCGTGGCTTTCATCTCCTTCATGCTGTTCCAGTACGTGGGAGACCCCGTTGTGTTCCTGCTGGGGCAGGATGCGACGCCGGAGCAGATCCGCGAGATGCGCGCTTCGCTGGGGCTGGACCAGCCGTTCATCGTGCAGTTCTGGCACTTCCTGGTGAACGCGGCCCAGGGCGAATTCGGGCTGAGCCTGCGCCAGGGCGCCAAGGTCTCGCGCCTGATTGCCGAGCGCTTCCCCGCCACGCTGGAACTGGCGCTGGTGGCCGCGCTCATCGCGCTGGTCGTCGGCGTGCCGATGGGCGTGTATGCGGCGCTGCGCCGCGGCACGTTCACCAGCCAGCTTTTCATGACGCTGTCGCTGCTGGGCGTGTCGCTGCCCACCTTCCTCATCGGCATCCTGCTGATCCTGGTGTTCGCCGTGCACCTGGGCTGGTTCCCCAGCTTCGGCCGTGGCCAGGTCACCGACCTGGGGTGGTGGAGCACCGGACTGCTCACGGCCAAGGGCTGGCACCACATCACGCTGCCGGCGGTGACGCTGGCGATCTTCCAGCTCACGCTGATCATGCGGCTGGTGCGCGCCGAGATGCTGGAGGTGCTGCGCACCGACTACATCAAGTTCGCGCGCGCCCGCGGCCTGTCGGACCGCGCCATCCACTTCGGCCATGCCCTCAAGAACACGCTGGTGCCGGTGATGACCATCACCGGCCTGCAACTGGGCGGCCTGATTGCCTTCGCCATCATCACCGAGACGGTGTTCCAGTGGCCGGGCATGGGCCTGCTGTTCATCCAGGCGGTCACCTTCGCCGACATCCCCGTGATGGCCGCCTACCTGTGCCTGATCGCGCTGATCTTCGTAGTCATCAATCTTGTGGTGGACCTGCTGTACTTCGCCGTCGACCCGCGCCTGCGCGTGGGAGGCAAGGCGGGAGGCCACTGAGATGCAGCCCGCGCGACTGAAGGCCGGCGGCCGGGCGTTTGCGCACATCGCGCAGTTCCATCCCGAGCTCACGGCGTTCCGGCGAGACCTGCATGCGCACCCCGAGCTGGGCTTCGAGGAGGTCTACACCGCCGCCCGCGTCAAGGAGGCCCTGCGCCTGTGCGGCGTGGACGAGGTGCACGACGGCATCGGCCGTACCGGCGTGGTGGGCGTGATCCACGGCCAGGGCCGGTCCACCGGCAGCATGATCGGCCTGCGCGCCGACATGGATGCGCTGCCCATGACCGAGACCAACGAGGTGGCCTGGAAGTCCTGCAAGCCGGGCCTCATGCACGGCTGCGGGCACGACGGGCACACGGCCATGCTGGTGGGCGCGGCGCGCTACCTGGCCGCCACGCGCCACTTCGACGGCACGGCCGTGCTGATCTTCCAACCGGGCGAAGAAGGCTTCGGCGGCGCGCGCGTGATGATCGAAGACGGCCTGTTCGAGCGTTTCCCCGTGCAGTCGGTCTACGCCATGCACAACTGGCCGGCGATGAAGCCCGGCACGGTGGGGCTCAACTCCGGCGCCATGATGGCGGCGGCGGACCGCATCACCATCGAGATCAGCGGCCGGGGCGGCCACGGCGCGCATGCCTATCAGGCGGTGGACGTGGTGCTGGTGGCCGCGCACATCATCACGGCGGTGCAGGGCATCGTCTCGCGCAACGTGCGGCCGCTCGACAGCGCGGTGATCAGCCTGTGCGCCGTGCAGGCCGGGGACCTGGGCGCCTTCAGCGTGCTGCCGGGCACCGCCACGCTGGTGGGCACGGTGCGCAGCTTCGACCCGGTGGTGCAGGACATGGTGCAGCGGCGCATCCAGGAGCTGTGCGGCGCCATCGCACTGGGCTTCGGCGCCACGGCCAACGTGCGCTACGAGCGCATCTACCCGGCCACCATCAACACCGAAAGCGATGCGATCTTTGCCGGCAACGTGGCCGAGTCGCTGGTGGGGGCCGAGAACGTGGTGCGCGACCTGGAGCCCAGCATGGGCGCGGAGGATTTCTCCTTCATGCTGCAGAGCCGCCCCGGGGCCTACCTGCGCATCGGCCAGGGCACGGGGCCCGGCAACAGCGCGCTGCACAACAGCCGCTACGACTTCAACGACGACATCCTGCCCCTGGGCGCTGCGCTGCACGCCAGCCTGGTGGAGCAGGCCATGCCGCTCGCGTCGGCCTAGCCGCCAGGCCGTCACGCCTCTTCCATGCCAGGATCTTCATGAAAATACAAAGAAAATGGGCCGCAGCGGCCGTCCTGATTGCGCTTCAAGCTATGGTTTTGGTAGCGAATGCGCAGGTGATCCGGGTGGCGAACCAGGGCGATGCGCTGTCCATGGACCCGCACTCGCTCAACGAGTCGCTGCAGCTGAGCGTCACCGGCAACGTGTACGAACCGCTGATCGGGCGCAACAAGGACCTGAGCCTGGCGCCGGCGCTGGCCACGGCCTGGAAGCAGACCGCGCCCACGGTCTGGCGCTTCGAACTGCGCAAGGGCGTGCTTTTCCATGACGGCACGCCATTCACGGCAGACGACGTGCTGTTCTCCCTGCAGCGCACGCAGGCCAACGCGTCCGACATGAAGACGTACACCAACGACTTCCAGGAGGTGCGCAAGATCGACGACCACACGGTCGAGATCGAGACCAAGGCGCCGTACCCCATCCTGCCCGAGGTGCTCACGCTGGTCTACATGATGAGCAAGAGCTGGTGCGAGACGAACCAGGCCGTCGTGCCGGTGGACCGCCGCAAGGGCGTGGAGAACGCGGCGTCGTTCCGCGCCAACGGCACCGGCCCGTTCCGCGTGCGAGAGCGCCAGCCCAATGTGCGCACCGTGTTCACGCGCAACGGCAGCTACTGGGGCACCATCGAGAGCAATGCCGCGGAGGTGGTCTACACCCCCATCGGCAACGATGCCACCCGCGTGGCCGCGCTGCTGTCGGGCGAGGTGGACGTGATGGAGCCCGTGCCGCTGCAGGACATCGACCGTGTGAACGGCAGCAACCTTACGCGCGCCGTCACCGGCCCCGAGCTGCGCACCATCTTCCTGGGCATGGACCAGAAGCGCGACGAGCTGCTGTATTCCAGCGTGAAGGGCAAGAACCCCTTCAAGGACAAGCGCGTGCGCCAGGCCTTCTACCAGGCCATCGACATCGACGGCATCCGCAAGACGGTGATGCGCGGCGCGAGCAATCCGTCGGCGCTGCTCGTGGGCCCGGGCGTGAACGGCTTCACTCCCGACATCAAGCGCCTGGCCTACGACGTCAACGCCGCCAAGAAGCTGATGGCAGAGGCGGGCTATGCCGAGGGCTTCGAGGTCGGCATGAACTGCCCCAACGACCGCTACGTGAACGATGCGCGCATCTGTCAGACCATTGCTGCCAACCTGTCGCGCATCAACGTCAAGGTGAATCTGCAGGCCGAGACCAAGGGCACGTACTTCCCCAAGGTGCTGCGGCGCGACACCAGCTTCTACATGCTCGGCTGGACGCCGGCCACCTACGACGCGCACAACGCGCTGAACGCCATCGCATCCTGCGTGGACGACAAGGGGGCAGGGCAGTTCAACCTGGGCGGCTACTGCAACCCGAAGGTGGACGCGTTGACCCAGCAGGTGCAGTCGGAGACCGACAGGACCCGGCGCAACGCGCTGATCCGCCAGGCGTTCGAACTGCATGCGGCCGACGTCGGCCACATTCCGCTGCACCAGCAGGCCCTGGCCTGGGGGGTGTCCCGCAAGGTCCGGCTGGTCCAGCTGGCCGACAACTTCATGCCTTTCAAGTGGATGAGCATCAGTCCGTAGCCTGACGGCGCCCTGCGCCCGCAGTGCCTGCAGCGGCCACCGCCGACGCAGGCCCCGACCGCAGCCAGACCGGCCATCCGCCTGCCTGACCTGCCCTTGTTTCCCGAGAGTCCTCACGATGAAAAAAACGCTCTTCCGCTGGTACGACAGCGATGTCGGCCACAGCTTCCGCACCTCGCCCGTGGCCATCGGCGCGGCCCTGATCGCCGTCGTCTGCGTGTTCTGCGCGGTCTTCGCCGGCTGGGTGGCGCCGCACAACCCGTTCGACCTGACCACGCTGGAGCTGTCCGACGCGCGGCTGCCGCCCTGGTGGAACACCGAAGGCGGCGGCACCTGGAAGTACCCGCTGGGCACCGACGACCAGGGCCGCGACATCCTCTCCGCCGTGATCTACGGCGCCCGCATCTCGCTGATCGTTGGCTTCGCCTCGGTGGTGCTGTCGGTGGTGGTGGGCGTGGCGCTGGGCCTGCTGGCAGGCTTTCGCGGCGGCTGGGTGGACGGCGTGCTGATGCGCCTGTGCGATGTGATGCTGTCCTTCCCCGCCATCCTGGTGGCGCTGCTGATCGCCGGCGTGGGCCGTGCGGTGTTCCCCAATGCGCACGAGTCGCTGGCCTTCGGCGTGCTGATCATTTCCATCTCGCTCACCGGGTGGGTGCAGTACGCGCGCACGGTGCGCGGCTCCACGCTGGTGGAGCGCAACAAGGAATACGTGCAGGCCGCCCGCGTCACGGGCGTGTCGCCGCTGCGCATCATGCGCAAGCACGTGCTGCCCAACGTGATGGGCCCGGTCATGGTGCTGGCCACCATCCAGGTGGCCACGGCCATCATCACCGAGGCCACGCTGTCTTTCCTGGGCGTGGGCGCGCCGCCCACCTCGCCCTCGCTGGGTACGCTGATCCGCATCGGCAACGACTATTTGTTCTCCGGCGAATGGTGGATCACCGTGTTCCCGGGCGTCATGCTGGTGCTCATCGCGCTGTCGGTGAATCTGCTGGGCGACTGGCTGCGTGACGCCCTGAACCCCCGTCTGCGTTGAACATGAAGCACTACCCCCTGTGCGACTTCGTCGCTCCGTACCCTGGCCTGAGGCCGCAGCTCTTCGCGCACGTCCAAGCCTGCGCGGGCAGGCTTGGAGCCGCGGCGCTCAGCCCCTTCTCTCATCGCTGCGCGATGGGAAGGGGGACGCCGCCCCCACTGCGGGGCGGCCCTTGCTCGGCGGCCGCTGGCCTGGACCGCGCCAGTTCCACGAACGCGCGCTCGTGCACCAGATAACGGATTGATTGCCATGTCCCTACTCGAAGTCAAGAACCTCGTCGTCGAATTCCCCGGCCGCCGCGGCACGCTGCGCGCGCTGGACGATATTTCCTTCTCGATCGCACCCGGAGAAATCCTGGGCGTGGTGGGTGAATCCGGTGCGGGCAAGTCGCTCACCGGTGCGTCCATCATCGGCCTGCTGGAGCCGCCGGGCCGCGTGGCCTCCGGCCAGATCCTGCTGGAAGGCCAGCGCATCGACCACCTCAAGAACGACCAGATGCGCCACATCCGTGGCCGCAAGATCGGCGCGATCTTCCAGGACCCGCTGACCTCGCTGAACCCGCTGTACACCGTGGGCCAGCAGCTCACCGAAACCATCCAGACCCATCTGCCAGTCAACGCCGCCGAAGCCCGCCGCCGCGCCATCGACCTGCTCAAGGACACGGGCATTCCTGCGGCGGAGCAGCGCATCGACCACTACCCGCACCAGTTCTCGGGCGGCATGCGCCAGCGCGTGGTGATCGCCTTGGCCCTGGCGGCCGAGCCCAAGCTCATCGTGGCCGACGAGCCCACGACGGCGCTGGACGTGTCCATCCAGGCGCAGATCATTCAATTGCTGAAGAACATCTGCAAATCGCGCGGCGCGGCCGTGATGCTGATCACGCACGACATGGGCGTGATCGCCGAGACCTGCGATCGCGTAGCCGTCATGTACGCCGGCCGCATCGCCGAGATCGGCCCGGTGCACGAGGTGATCAACCACCCGGCCCATCCCTACACGGCCGGCCTGATGGCCTCCATCCCCGACATGGCGCAGGACCGCGAGCGCCTGAACCAGATCGACGGCGCCATGCCGCGCCTGAACGCCATTCCCAAGGGCTGCGCCTTCAACCCGCGCTGCAAGCACACCTTCGACCGCTGCCTGGTCGAGCGGCCCGACCTGTTGCAGGCCGGTGCCACGCGCGCGGCCTGCTGGCTGCACGACACCCAGGCGCAAGCCGCCGCCATCACCGGAGAAACCGCATGAGCGCCGTGCAAGAGAAGAACGCAGCCGCCGCGGCGGCAGATGCCACAAACGGCGCGCAACCGCTGGTGCGCGCGCACGACCTGGCCAAGACCTTCGACGTGTCCGCCCCGTGGTTGAACCGCGTGCTGGAGCGCAAGCCGCGCGCGCTGCTGCATGCCGTGGACGGCGTGAGCTTCGAGATCGAGAAGGGCAAGACGCTGGCCCTGGTGGGCGAATCGGGCTGCGGCAAGAGCACCGTGGCGCGCCTGCTGGTGGGCCTGTACGAACCCACGCGGGGCGGCCTGACCTTCGACGACCAGGACGCCCACGCGGCCTTCAAGGGCAGCAACGCGCAGGCCATGCGCCGGCGCATCCAGATGATCTTCCAGGACCCATACGCGAGCCTGAACCCGCGCTGGCTGGTGGAAGACATCATCGGCGAGCCGCTGCGCGAGCACGGCCTGATCACCGACAAGGCGCAACTGAAAGCACGCGTGGGCGAGCTGCTGCAATCGGTCGGCCTGTCGCCGCTGGACATGGTGAAGTACCCGCACCAGTTCTCGGGCGGGCAGCGCCAGCGCATCTCGATTGCGCGGGCCCTGGCGACCGAGCCGGAGTTTCTGGTGTGCGACGAGCCCACGTCCGCGCTCGACGTGTCGGTGCAGGCGCAGGTGCTCAACATCATGAAGGACTTGCAGCGCCAGCGGCAGCTCACGTACCTGTTCATCAGCCACAACCTCGCGGTGGTGCGCCACGTGAGCGACCAGGTCGGCGTGATGTACCTGGGCCGGCTGGTGGAGCTGGCCGACAAGCAGCAGCTGTTCGCTGCCCCGCGCCACCCGTACACGCGCATGCTGCTGGACGCGATCCCGAAGATGCACGACACGGGCAAGGCGCGCACGCCCGTGCAGGGCGAGGTGCCCAACCCCCTGAATCCGCCGTCCGGCTGCGCCTTCAATCCGCGCTGCCCCTACGCCAACGACCGCTGCCGCACCGAGCGCCCCGCGCTCATCAACGACGGCGGTACCCGCGTGGCATGCCACGGCATCGAGGAAGGCCGCATTCCGCTGCAAGCGCTGGCGGTTTGAACGTTTTGGGCCGCTGGCGCTTGTGGATAAAGCGCAGATGGCTATCAAATAAATAGCAAAAGCCGCGCTATCGCCGGCCCGGATCTGAGGGGTACGGCTGTGGCCCGCGTGCACCGCTGGGCCGCTCAGAAGGTGTGAAGCAATTCGGCGTTGTTTCGTAGAACGGGCCTGGGTGGTGGACCCGTTTACACCCTCTCAATTGAAGCGGCCGTGCACGCCGCCCAGGCTGTAGCGGCCGGCGCCCAGCAGCATCACCGCCAGCGCGCCGAAGAGGTACAGGCCTTGCAGTTCCAGCGCCCAGCCGCCTTGCTTGGTGAGCGCGAACAGGTCGGCCATGTGCACCAGGCCGAAGGCCACCAGCATGTTGACCACGATGATGGCCGCGCCGGCGCGCGTGGCGATGCCGGCGATCAGCAGCAGCGGCGCGAGGATCTCGCCGATGAATACGCCGTAGGCCAGCACGCCTGGCAGGCCGGCCTTCTCCAGCATGCCGGCGATGAAGCCCACGCCGGCGTGTACCTTGAAGATGCCGTGCAGCAGCACCAGGATGCCGATGGACAGGCGCAGCACCAGCTTGCCGGCATCGTCGGTCGACGGGATGGCAGCCGGCGAAGCCGTGGTGCGGGACGTGGAATGCAGGGTCTTGGTGTTCATGGTGTGGTCCTCTCTGAATGTGTGTGACGGAAAGCACGCAGTGTCGGCGGGAGGTGCGAACGCGGTCGGTGCGTTTGCGCACACATTTAGCCAGAAAGTGGCCGTATTGGGGGCCGCCAGCCGAGATGCCTGTGGTGGCCATCCGCCGTGCGAAGCCCCAGGCCTTTCATGCCGCTGTCATCCTTGCGCACCACCATGCCGGCTTTGAATCAAGACGGGAGAGCGTGTGATGGGATCGAACCAGCAGGGCGCATGGCGCCTGCGTACGGGTGTGGTGGCGCTGGTGGCTGCCGGCGTGCTGGCTGCCTGCGGCGGCAGCGGCGACGACAGCAACAACGGCACCGGCAGCACCGGCAATCCGGGCAGCGGCGGCGGCACGGGCAGCGCCGGCCAGCCCATGGAACTGACGATCCTGCACATCAACGACCACCACTCCACCCTGGAGTCCAAGTCCAAGACCCTGACGCTCTCGGCCGGTGGCGCCAGCCCGGTCAACGTGGCGGTGGATGCCGGCGGCTTCCCGCGGGTGGCCGCAGCCATCGAGTCGCTGGCCGCGCAGTCGCCCAACGTGCTCAAGCTGCACGCCGGGGATGCGCTCACCGGTACGCTGTACTTCAACCGCGCAGGCAGCGATGGCGAGGCCGATGCCGCGCTGATGAACACGGTGTGCTTCGACGCCTTCACGCTGGGCAACCACGAGTTCGACAAGGGCGACAGCGGGCTCAAGGGCTTCATCGATCTGCTGCACCAGGGCAGTTGCAAGACGCCGGTGCTGAGCGCCAACGTGGCGTTCGGCGCCAGTTCTGCGCTGAGCGCGGCCAGGGCCCCAGGCTATGTGAACCCCTCGATGGTGGTGGAACGCGGCGGGCAGAAGATCGGCATCGTCGGCCTCACCATCGCGCAGAAGACCAAGGCCTCGTCCAGCCCCGACGCCGACACCACCTTCGAAGACGAGGCCACCGCCGCGCAGCGCGAGATCGACAAGCTGCGCGCGCAGGGCATCAACAAGATCGTGGTGATGAGCCATGTGGGCTATGGCTACGAACTGCAGATCGTGCCCCGGCTCTCGGGCGTGGACGTGGTGGTGGGCGGCGACTCGCACACCCTGCTGGGCCCCGATACGCTGGCCACCACCGGCGTGGGCACCCCCGGCGGCACCTACCCCACACGCCTGGCCGACAAGGACGGCAGGAACGTCTGCGTGGTGCAGGCCTGGGAGTACGCCCAGGTGGTGGGCGAGCTGAAGGTCTCGTTCGACGCGGCTGGCAACGTCACCCAGTGCGCGGGCACGCCGCATGTGCTGATCGGCAGCGACTTCACGGTGGCTGGCAAGGCGCCCACCGACGCGGAGAAGAAGGCGATCGACGCCGCCGTGGCCGCCACGGGCTTCCTGCGCGTGACGCAGCCATCGGCAGCGGCCACGCAGAAGCTGCAGCCCTACAAGGACCGCGTGGCGGTGTTCAACAAGACCCAGGTGGCGACGGTGCCGCAAGAGCTGTGCTCGCGCCGGTTGCCGGGTGGGCCGGGCACGGCCGACTACAGCCGGTCCAGCGCCGCGTGCACGGCCGAGGGCAGCGTGAGCGTGCGGGGCGGCGACATCCAGCAGCTGGTGGCGCAAGCGTATCTGGACGTGGCCAACGCGCAGTACGGCGGTGCCGACATCTCGCTGCAAAGCGGCGGCGGCGTGCGCATTCCGCTGACCGGCACCGTGACGGCGGCGCAGGCGATCCAGGTGCTGCCCTTCGGCAACATGCTGTTCCGCCTCAACGTGACCGGCACGGAAGTGACGGCCATGCTGGAAGACGGCCTGGAGGCCGTGTACGGCGCGGGCGGCTCCACCGGCCCGTATCCCTACACCGGCGGCCTGCGCTTCGACGTGAATGCCCAAGCAGCGTTCGGCCAGCGCATCTCGGGTGCCGAAGTGCGCAACGCCACCAGCGGCGCCTGGGAGCCGCTCGATGCGGCCAAGACCTACCGCCTGTTCGTGCTGAGCTTCAACGCCACCGGCGGCGACGGTTACAAGACCCTGGCCTCCGTGCCGGCCACCCGGCGCCTGGACATCGGCGTGCTCGATGCCGACGTGTTCTTCAACTACATCGAAAAGCAGGCCAAGGACCCGGTCAGCGGGCTGCCCCGCCTGAGCCGTCTGCCGCACGAGCTGTACAGCACCAAGAGCTTCGTCGCGCCTGCGGCGCGGTAGGAAGAAAGAGGCTGCAGGGGCACCGAGGCCGCTGGCACATCCAGCGCAGCGGAGCCCCGTCCTCATGCAGGGGCGCTACGCCGCCGCGCGTGTGGGGTTTGGGTGGGTGCCTGCTTTAGGCGCACACGGCTTCAGGTGATTTGCTATAATTTATATAGCTGAATGCGCTGGCGTAGAAAGCGCTGACGCCTGTTTTGGCTTGAATCTCCGCAGAAGCGGGACTGGCCGGGTGAGGCCGTGCCAGCTGCAGAAGCGTCGTCGCCGCCGCGTGGACGAGCTGTGCGGCCGTCAGCGCGTAGCCCAGGCTGTAGCCCGCGTGGCGCGGAAGATGGCCCGGCGCCGCGCCGTAGAACCACCGCCCGTGCCCATAGTCAGCCCGAAGTCCCAAAGCGCGTGCGACCTGCCCGACGTCTGCCAATGGGGCTGGCACCGGACGCGCTCCGACTCAGGTATAGCGCTTGGCGCGCAGGTTGTCCTTCATCTGCTGCAGCAGCGGCTGCAAGGGCTCGCCGATGCGCAGCGCCACGCAGGTGGCCAGCACGTCGATGATCAAGAGGTGCATGAGCCGCGACACCATGGGGCTGTAGCGGTCGTAGCCTTCCGGGTGGTCGGCGGCCAAGTGGATGTGGCAGGCCAGCGCCAGGGGCGAGCCGCTGGCCGTGATGGCGATGGTGGTCGCGCCCTTCTTGCGCGCGATGTCGGCGGCATCCATCAGGTCGCGCGTGCGGCCCGAGTTGGAGACGATCACCACGCAGTCGCCGGGCCCCAGCAGCGTAGCGCTCATCACCTGCATGTGGCCGTCGCTGGTGCTGATGCTGGTGATGCCCAGCCGGAAGAACTTGTGCTGCGCGTCCTGCGCCACGATGCCGGAATTGCCCGCGCCGTAGAACTCGATGCGCTTGCCCGTCTGCCAGGTGGCGGCGATCGCCTCGGCCGCGCGCTCGATGGCGCCCGTGCTGGCGGCGTTGCGGTACTGCAGGAAGGCCGCCACCGCGTTGTCCACCACCTTCACCAGCACATCACCGGTCTTGTCGTCGGCGTCCACGCTGCGGTGGATGAAGGGCACGCCCTCGCTCACGCTGCCGGCCAGCTTGAGCTTGAAGTCCGCCAGACCGTCGTAGCCCATGCTGCGGCAAAACCGCACCACGGTGGGCTTGCTCACACCGGCCCGCGCGGCCAGCTCGCGCACCGGCAGCCGCGCGAAGGCGCGGGCGTCGTCCAGCACGAGCTGCGCCACGCGCTGCTCGGCCGGCGCCAGCGAGGGCAGGGAGGCGGTGATGCGGTCGAGCATCTCAGCCCTCCGC
>JAEWPH010000212.1 GCA_023460715.1 Pseudomonadota bacterium
CTGCTGCGCAGCGCGGGAAGGGGGACACCGCCAGTGCGGCGGGGCGGCCCTTGCACGGCGGTCCTCGCCTGGACCGCGCCGGTTTCAACGCACCTTCGGGTGACTGAGAGAGTTCCATGACAACCACTACCAATTCAATAGCTACCAGCGCAAGCACCACGAGCGCTGCAGGCCAAAACGACCACCAATCGGCCCTGAAGTTCATCACCTGCGGTTCGGTGGATGACGGCAAGAGCACGCTGATCGGCCGCCTGCTGGTGGACAGCCGTGCGGTGCTGCAGGACCACCTGGCCGGCGTGCAGCGCGGTGGCGAGACCGACCTGGCCCTGCTGACCGACGGCCTCAGCGCCGAGCGCGAGCAAGGCATCACCATCGACGTGGCCTATCGCTACTTCGCCACCGAAACGCGCAAGTTCATCATCGGCGACGCGCCGGGCCATGAGCAGTACACGCGCAACATGGTTACCGCCGCCAGCAGTGCCGATGCCGCCGTGGTGCTGGTCGACGCCACCAAGCTCGACTGGAAGAATCCAGAGCTGGCCCTGCTGCCGCAGACGCGCCGCCACTCGCTGCTGGTCAACCTGCTGCGCGTGCCCTCGCTGGTGTTCGCCGTGAACAAGCTGGACGCGGTCGAAGACCCGGCGCTGGCCTTCGCCCACATCCGCGCGGCGCTGGAAAAGTTCGCTGCAGCCGCCCGCATAGCCGTGCGCGCCACGGTGCCCGTGTCGGCGCTCAAGGGTTTCAACGTGGTGGACGCGGCGCCCGGCTGGTGCGGCTATGAAGGTCCGAGCCTGCTGCAGATCCTGGAGCTGCTGCCCAACACGCCCGCCGACGTGGCGCTGCCCGTGGCCTTCCCGGTGCAGTGGGTGGAGAAGTTCTCTGCGTCCGCCGACACCTCGCAGGGCCGCCGCGTGTTCTGGGGCCGCGTGGCCGCAGGCAAATTCGCGCCCGGTACGGCCGTGCAGGTCTTCCCGAGCGGCCAGCTGGCCACGGTGGCCCAGGTGCTGGACCACGCCCGCCGCCCGGGCGACGTGCCCGCCGGCACCAGCGCCGGCATCGTGCTGGACCGCGAGGTGGATGTGTCGCGCGGCGACTGGATCCTGGCAGCACCGGGTGCACCGTCGGCCACGGCCGACGACGACTTCGACACGCCCGCACCCGTCGCGCCCTGGCCCGGCCAGCGCGAGCTGCGTACCACCGTGGCCTGGATGGACGACGAGGCCCTGGTCGCCGGCCGCGTGTACTGGGCGCTGCACGGCCACCGCTGGGTGAAGGCCAAGGTCAAGCGCATCGTGCACCGCCTCGATATCACCACCCTGGCCGAGGAAGACGCCACGCAGCTCGATCCCAATGCCATCGGCCATGTCGAACTGGTGCTGCAGGAAGCGTTGCCGGCGGCACCTTTCACGCAGGCCCGCGTGCTGGGCTCGCTGATTCTGGTGGACACGGCCAGCCACAAGACGGCTGGCGCGGTGCTGGTGAATTGACGCGAATCACGATCCCACGCCACCGCAGGGGACGGGCCGGCGGCCCCCTCTGCGAAACGGCCTAAAATTGCGGGTTACCCCCGATTACAAAGACATCCTCATCTCATGACTCACGTCGTTTCAGAGAACTGCATCAAGTGCAAGTACACGGATTGCGTGGACGTGTGCCCCGTGGACTGCTTCCGCGAAGGCCCCAACTTCCTGGTCATCGACCCTGACGAGTGCATCGACTGCGCCGTGTGCATTCCCGAGTGCCCGGCCAACGCCATCTTCGCCGAGGAAGACCTGCCTGCCGACCAGGTGGCTTTCATCAAGATCAACGCCGAGCTGTCGCCGCAGTTCAAGAGCATCACCAAGCGCAAGGCCGCGCTGCCCGACGCTGACGAGTGGAACGGCAAGCCCGGCAAGGTGGCCGACCTGATCCGCTCGTGATGCAGAACATCCCCCCGAGCGGCGTCACCGCGGCCCCCTTCTCTGGCGGCGTTGCGCTGGCCGGAAGCGGGGCAACGCCAGCGCGGCGGGGCGGCCCTTGCGCGGCGTGTGCGGGCCTGGGCTGTGGTGATGGCATGCGCCGCCGCTGCCTGCATCGGGCCTGATGGCGCCATCAGCGTCCGTTGCCGTGACTCCCTCCACGCAGCATCATCCCATCGAGACGGACGCCGTCGTCATCGGCGCCGGGCCCGTAGGCCTGTGGCAGGTGTTCCAGCTGGGCCTGCAAGGCATGGCTGCGCACCTCATCGACGCCCTGCCCCACGTGGGCGGCCAGTGCGCCGAGCTGTACCCCGACAAGCCCATCTACGACATTCCCGGCGTGGACGTCTGCACCGGCCGCGAGCTGGTGCAGCGCCTGGAGCGCCAGATCCTTCCCTTCGCGCCGCAGCGCCACCTGGGCCAGCAGGTCAGCACCCTGGCCGTGCAGCCGGGTGATGGCCGCGTGCTGCTGAGCACCACCACCGGCACCACGCTGCTGGCGCGCAACGTCTTCATCGCCGCCGGCGTGGGCGCCTTCGTGCCGCGCACCGTCAAGGCGGAGGGCATCGAGGCCTTCGTGGGCACGCAGGTGCTCTACCACCCCGCCATCGATGACGCCGCCAGCGCCCCCGTGGTGGCCGGCCGGCACGTCGTCGTGCACGGCGGCGAAGAAGCCGCCGTGGCTGCCGCCATTGCCTGTGCCGAGCGCCAGGGTGACGGCGCCCCCGCCAGCGTGTCGCTGCTGCACCGCCGCGATGCATTCCAGGCGGCACCCGATGTGCTCGCACGCCTGCAGCCCCTGCGCGACGAAGGCCGCATCCGCGTGATTGCCGCGCAGATCACCGGGGTGGATGCGCCCGCAGGCGGGCCGCTGCAGGCACTGCGCCTGACCGACACCGAAGGCGCGGCGCCGCG
>JAEWPH010000213.1 GCA_023460715.1 Pseudomonadota bacterium
GCTCAGGTTGCCCTGGCCGTCCAGCGTGGGCGACCTGGCCCGCTGGTGGGAGCGCCAGCAAGACCCGCTGCTGGTGGAGCTGATCGAGGCGGGGCAGGCCGTGAGCCCCAGCGTCGCCCAGTCGGCCACCCGGCTGGCCCAGGCGCGCCAGGCGCGTGTGAATGCCCGCGCGGCCCTGCTGCCCACGCTGGACGGCCAGGGCAACCTGAGCCGCGGCTCCAACGAGAACGCCGGCGGCATCGCCACCACAGGGCAGATCGGTCTGCAGTCCAGCTGGGAGATCGACCTGTTCGGCGGCAACGCCGCGGCCAGCGACGCCGCCCGCGAGCGCCTGGCCGGGGCGCAGGCGCAGTGGCACGAGGCGCGCGTCTCGGTGGCGGCCGAGGTGGCCCAGCAGTACAGCAGCTGGCGCCACTGCGCGCAGCAGCTGGCAGTGGCCGAGTCGGACGCCCGTTCGCGCGGCGAGACGGCGCGCCTGTCGGGCGAGAGCGAACGCGCCGGCTTCACCGCGCCCGCTACCGCCGCCCTGGCCGATGCCAGCTTCTCCGAAGGCAAGGTGCGCGCGGCCCAGCAGCGCATGCAGTGCGAGGTGGATCTCAAGACCCTGGTGGCGCTCACCGGGCTGGACGAGCCCGCGCTGCGCGCGCGCCTAGCCGCTGCGGGGCCGCTGCAGCCCGCGCCCGATGCGTTGTTCACCATCGACAGCCTGCCGGCGCAGGTGCTGGCCCAGCGGCCCGATGTGTACGCGGCCGAGCGCGAGGTGGCCGCCGCCAGCGCCGACGTGGGCACCGCCCAGGCGCAGCGCTACCCGCGCCTCACGCTCGGCGGCTCCATCGGCCGCGGGCAGGTGCGCACGCGCGGCACCAGCGTGACCAGCAACGTCTGGTCCATCGGCCCGCTGGCGCTGAGCGTGCCGCTGTTCGACGGCGGGCAGCGCGCCGCCCAGGTGGACACGGCCCGCGCCCAGTACGACGAGGCCGCGCAGGTCTACCGCGCCACCGTGCGGCAGGCCGTGAGCGAGGTCGAGCAGGCGCTGGTGCGTCTGGCCAGCACCGCCGAGCGCAGCGGCGACGCCCAGCGCGCCGCCGCCGGCTACCGCCAGTCGTTCGAGGCCACGCAGGCCCGCTGGCGCGCCGGCCTGGCCAGCCTGGTGGAGCTGGAGGACGCCCGCCGCGCGCAGCTGGCGTCCGAGACCGCGCTGGTCACGCTGCAGCAGGAGCGCATGGCCGCCTGGATCGCGCTGTACCGCGCGGCCGGTGGCGGCTGGGATGCGCAACAGCCACCGCCGCCACCGCCGCAGGCGCTGGCCAGAGGCACCGATGCGGCCCCACGCTGAACGCCTGGCCCGCAGCCTTCACCGATTCGATTGACCGACAGACTGACCGACCGCATGACCGGAGCTTCCATGCAGCGTATGCCTTCCCCTTCCGCCCTTCTGGCCGTTGCGGCCCTGTGCGTGCTGGCCACCGCCGGCGCCCTGCTGCTGCCGTCCACCACCCGCGCCGCAGGCGATGACGCCAAGGCGCAGGCCCCGCGCCCCGCCCTGGCCGTGACGGCCACCCAGCCCACGCGCTCGGCCATCGACCTGCGCCTGCCGGCCAACGGCAACATCGCCGCTTGGCAGGAGGCCGTCATCGGCGCCGAGAGCAACGGCCTGCGCCTGACCGAGGTGCGCGTGAACGTGGGCGACGTGGTCCGCGCCGGCCAGGTGCTGGCCAGCTTCGCGCCCGAGACGGTGCAGGCCGATGTGGCGCAGTCGCGCGCCAGCCTGCTGGAGGCCCAGGCCAACGCTGCCGAGGCCGCCGCCAACGCCGACCGCGCCCGCACGCTCACGCAGTCCGGCGCGTTGAGCCAGCAGCAGATCCAGCAGTACGCCACGGCCTCTCAGACCGCCCAGGCGCGGGTGGAGGCGGCGCAGGCGGCCCTCAATGCGCAGCGGCTGCGGCTGCGCCACACGCAGGTGGTGGCGCCGGACGCGGGCGTGATCTCGTCGCGCACGGCCACGGTGGGCGCCGTGGTGGGCGCGGGCGCCGAGCTGTTCCGCATGGTGCGCAAGGGCCGCCTGGAATGGCGCGCCGAGGTCACGTCCACCGAGCTGCCGCGCATCCGCCCCGGCACCAAGGTGCGCGTGACGGCGGCCAGCGGCGCGCAGGTGGACGGCACGGCGCGCATGGTCGCGCCCACGGTGGACCCGCAGACGCGCAACGCGCTGGTCTACGTGGACCTGCCCGCGCACCCGGACGTGCGCGCGGGCATGTTCGCGCGGGGCGATTTTCTGCTGGGCGCGCGCGACGCGCTCAGCGTGCCGCAGACCGCCGTGGTGGTGCGCGACGGCTTCAGCAGCGTGTTCGAGATCGGCGAAGGCAACCGCGTGGTGATGCGCCGCGTGCAGACCGGCCAGCGCGTGGGCGACCGGGTGGAGATCGCCTCGGGCCTGCAGCCCGGCGTGCAGATCGTGGAGCGCGGTGGCGCGTTCCTGAACGACGGCGATCTGGTGCGCGTGCAGGCCGCTGCGCCCGCAGGTTCAGCATCCAATCCGGCGCCAGCGCAATCAGCACCTGCGCAGCCAGCTACCAAATAAGGAGCAAGCCATGACTTGCACCCCCGCCCTGACCGCAAGGACCGCGCCATGAACCTGTCCGCCTGGTCCATCCGCAACCCGATTCCGGCGGCCATGCTGTTCGTGCTGCTCACGCTGGCCGGCCTGCTGTCGTTCCGCGCCATGAAGGTGCAGAACTTCCCCGACATGGATCTGCCGGTGGTGATGGTCACCGCCGCGCTGCCCGGCGCCGCGCCGGGGCAGCTCGAATCCGACGTGGCGCGCAAGATCGAGAACGCCATCGCCACCACGCAGGGGCTCAAGCACATCACCACCACGCTGGTGGACGGCACGGCCACCATCGCGGCCGAGTTCCAGCTGGAAAAACCCGTGCAGGAAGCCGTGGACGACGTGCGCTCGGCCGTGAGCCGCGTGCGCGCCGACATGCCGGCCGACCTGCGCGACCCGATCATCGCCAAGCTGGAGCTGTCGTCGCAGCCCATCCTGGCCTTCGCCATCGCCTCCGACCGCATGGACGACGAGTCGCTGTCGTGGTTCGTGGACGACACGCTCACCCGCCGCCTGCTGGCCGTGCAGGGCGTGGGCGCGGTAAGCCGCGTGGGCGGCGTGCAGCGCGAGGTGCGCGTGGCGCTCGACCCGCTCAAGCTGCAGGCGCTCAACGCCACCGCGTCCGACGTGTCGCGCCAGCTGCGCGCCATCCAGGTCGAGAACGCGGGCGGCCGCGCCGACCTGGGGGGCACCGAACAGCCCCTGCGCACCATCGCCACCGTGCAGACCGCGCAGGAGCTGGCCGCCATGGACATCGCCCTGTCCGACGGCCGGCACATCCGCCTGGACCAGGTCGCCACCGTGAGCGACACCGTGGCCGAGCAGCGCACGGGCGCGCTGCTGGACGGCAAGCCGGTGATCGGCTTCGA
Source organism: Pseudomonadota bacterium (assembly GCA_023460715.1). Classification (GTDB taxonomy): domain Bacteria; phylum Pseudomonadota; class Gammaproteobacteria; order Burkholderiales; family Burkholderiaceae_C; genus Paracidovorax. The sequence goes on from JAEWPH010000213.1 coordinate 3,478, forward strand.
GGTGTCGCGCAGCCGGGGCGCCAGCGAGGTGGACGTGGGCGCCGGCGTGCAGCGCGCGCTCGACGCCCTGCTGGCCGAGCACCCCGACCTGAAGCTCACGCGCACCTTCGACTTCGTGCGCATCGCGCAGGACGAGTACGACAGCTCCATGCGCCTGCTGTACGAAGGCGCCCTCCTGGCCGTGGTGGTGGTGTGGCTGTTCCTGCGCAACTGGCGGGCCACCATCGTGTCGGCGGTGGCGCTGCCGCTGTCGGTCATTCCGGCCTTCATCGGCATGCACCTGCTGGGCTTTTCCATCAACATCATCACGCTGCTGGCGCTGTCGCTGGTGGTGGGCATCCTGGTGGACGACGCCATCGTGGAGGTGGAGAACATCGTGCGCCACCTGCGCATGGGCAAGAGCCCGTACCAGGCGGCGATGGAGGCCGCCGACGAGATCGGCCTGGCCGTGATCGCCACCACCTTCACGCTGATCGCCGTGTTCCTGCCCACGGCCTTCATGAGCGGCATCGCCGGGCGCTTCTTCAAGCAGTTCGGCTGGACGGCGGCGCTGGCCGTGTTCGCCTCGCTGGTGGTGGCGCGGCTGCTCACGCCCATGATGGCGGCCTACATCATGAAGCCGCTGGTGGGCCAGGAGAAAGAGCCGCGCTGGCTGGCGCAGTACATGCGCGCCTCCGCCTGGTGCCTGAAGCACCGGGTGCTGACGCTGGCGGGGGCCTTCGTGTTCTTCATCGCGTCGCTGGCGCTGATTCCGCTGCTGCCCTCGGGCTTCATTCCGGCGGACGACAACGAGCAGACCCAGGTCACGCTGGAACTGCCACCCGGCACCCGCTTGGCCGAGACGAAGGCCGTGGTGGCGCAGGCGGCCGAGCGGCTGCGCAGCGTGGGCCACATCGAGAGCATCTACACGGCCATCGGCGGCGGGGCCTCCGGCGCCGACCCGTTCGCGGGCTCCAGCAGCGGTGATCCGCGCAAGGCCACGATGACGCTGCGGCTGGGTGCGCGCGGCGAGCGCCCGCTCAAGCAGGCCATCGAGCAGCAACTGCGCGCCGCGCTGGAAGACCTGCCCGGCGTGCGCGTGAAGATCGGCCTGGGCGGATCGAACGACAAGTACGTGCTGGCGTTGGCCAGCGAAGACCCGCAGGCCCTGGCCACGGCCGCCCGCGCCGTGGAGCGCGACATCCGCACCATCCCCGGCATCGGCGGGGTGAGCTCGACCGCCAGCCTGGTGCGCCCCGAGATCGCCGTGCGGCCGGACTTCGCCCGCGCCGCCGACCTGGGCGTGACCAGCAACGCCATCGCCGAGACGCTGCGCGTGGCCACCGTCGGCGACTACGACCAGTACCTGCCCAAGCTCAACCTGGCGCAGCGGCAGGTGCCCATCGTCGTGCGCCTGAACGACACGGCCCGCCAGGACCTGTCGGTGCTGGAGCGCCTGGCCGTGCCCGGCGCCAAGGGCCCCGTGCGTCTGGGCGAGGTCGCCACGCTGGAAGTGGCCGGCGGCCCGGCCGTCATCAGCCGCTATGACCGCTCGCGCAACGTCAACTTCGAAATCGAGCTGGGCGCGCGGGGCCTGGGCGAGGTGACCGAGGCGGTGAAGCACCTGCCCGCCGTGCGCGGCCTGCCCGCCAGCGTGCGCCTGATCGACGTGGGCGATGCCGAGATGATGGGCGAGCTGTTCGCCAGCTTCGGCCTGGCGATGCTGACCGGCGTGGTCTGCATCTATATCGTGCTGGTGCTGCTGTTCAAGGACTTCCTGCAGCCGGTGACCATCCTGATGGCGCTGCCGCTGTCGCTCGGCGGCGCCTTCGTGGGGCTGCTGATCGCGGGCAAGAGCTTCTCGATGCCGTCGCTCATCGGGCTGATCATGCTGATGGGCATCGCTACCAAGAATTCCATCCTGCTGGTCGAGTACGCCATCGTGGCGCGGCGCGGGCACGACGGAAGCGACGGCCGGCCGGCCATCGCGGGCATGAGCCGCTGGGACGCGCTGCTGGACGCCTGCCACAAGCGCGCGCGCCCCATCATCATGACCACGCTGGCCATGGGCGCCGGCATGATGCCCATCGCCCTGGCGCTGGGCAGCGCGGACATGAGCTTCCGCTCCCCGATGGCGGTGGCGGTGATCGGCGGGCTGATCACCTCCACCATCCTGAGCCTGCTGGTGGTGCCCGCCGTGTTCACCTATGTGGACGACTTCGAGCAGTGGTTCCAGCGCAAGGTGATGCGGCGCAAGCCGGCGGCCCCGCCACCCGCTGGCGCAGCAGGCGATACGCCGGCCTGACGGGAGATTGAAGCCTTTTCGGCCCCTGGCGCTTACTGGATAAGCGCATACAGATATTATTATGATAGCAATAGGCCGAGCGCGGTGGACATTAGGCACCGCGCCGGTCCGCTGAACAGCCGGGGTTTGCACGGGCTCGCGCAGGCTTCGGCGGGGTGCATGGCGCACGATAATCGCGCACCACCATGAACCTCGTCGCGCTGAACATCGACTCCATCCCGCTGGGCCAGCCCCTGCCCTTCATCCTGCGGGGCGAGGACGGCACGCTGCTGGCGAACAAGGGGTTCGTGATCCGCAACCGCGAGGAACTCAGCGCCGTGGTGGCCCGGGGCCGCGGCCTGTGCGTGGACACCGACGAGTCGGGCGACAGCCACCGCGCCTACCTGGCGCAGCTGCAGAAGATGCTGCTGTCGGACTCGTCCCTCGGGCAGATCGCCTCCATGAAGATCAGCGCCGGCGCGCAGGCCCAGCGCACGGACGACGCCCGCCCCTTCCCCGACTGGCCCGAACTGCAGCTGCGCACCACGCAGCTGCTGCGCGCCCCGCAGGCGAGCGACTTCCTGGACCGCTTCCATGCGCTGCACGACGAGCTGGCCCGCTGGACCGCCCAGGCACCTGACGCCACGTTGCTCGCGCTGATCTACCTGTCGGCCCAGGAAACGCAGATGTACAGCGCCACGCATGCCCTGCTCGTGGGCTGCGTGACCATGCTCAGCGCACGCGAGACCCTGCGCTGGCCCGAAGAGCGCGTGCAGCGCACCGGGCTGGCCGCGCTGTCGATGAACATCGCCATGACGGCGCTGCAGGACCAACTGGCGCTGCAGACGCAGCCGCTCACGGCCGAGCAGATGCACGCCATCGAAACGCACGCCGACCGCTCCGAGGCGCTGCTGCGCCAGCTCGGCGTGACCGACGCCAGCTGGCTGGAGGCCGTGCGCAGCCACCACCACCGCCAGCCCGGCCCGCTGGCGGGCCGCAGCGAAGGTTTGCAGATGGCGCGGCTGATCCAGCGCGCCGACATCTTCGGCGCCCGCATGGCGCCCCGCGCCACGCGCCATCCCATGGCCGTCACGGCAGCCATGCAGGCGAGCTATTACGACGAAGAGCAGCGCGTGGACGAAGCCGGCGCCGCGCTGGTCAAGACGGTAGGCGTGTACCCGCCCGGCGCCTTCGTGCGGCTGGCCAGCCAGGAAGTCGGCGTCGTCCTGCGCCGCGGCAGCAGCGCCACCACGCCGCGCGTGGCCGTGGTGCTCAACCGCAGCGGCATGGCCACGGGCGAGCCCATCCCCCGCGACACCGCCCAGCCGCAGTGGAAGATCGCCGCCCCTGTGGCCCAGCGCGAGGTGCGCGCACAGTTCCCCCTGCAGCGCCTGTTGACGCTGGTCTGAGGGGCTGCGAGCGGCCCCGCCGCAGACGCGAACCGATGGTCGCAGTGCCGGTTTCGCGCAACGAAGTGAAACCCCCGTTGCCAGCCACAGCATCGCCGGCCGCGGTGCATCGCCACCCGAAGCATGGTGCAATCCGCCGCATCACCGCTTTCAAGGACCGCCCATGCGCCGCCGCCTCTGCCTGCCCGCTCTGCTGACCGCCAGCCTGCTGGCCGCCCTGCCCGCTGCCGCGGCCGATGGCGCCGCGGGCCCCGCCCCCGCCTCTGCGGGCTGCCCCGCCCTGCTGAATCACAGTTTCGACCGCCTGCAGGACGAAGCCCCCCAGTCGCTGTGCCAGTACCGCGGGAAGGTGCTGCTCGTCGTCAATACCGCCAGCTACTGCGGCTTTACCGGCCAGTACAAGGGCCTGGAGGCGCTGTATGCCAAGTACCGCGACCAGGGCCTGGTGGTGCTGGGCTTCCCGTCCAACGACTTCGCGCAGGAAACCGGCAGTAACACCCAGATCGCCGACTTCTGCGAAAACACGTTCGGTGTGAAGTTTCCGATGTTCTCCAAGAGCCAGGTGCGCGGAAGCGGGGCCTCGGCGTTCTACCGGCAACTGGCCGAGCAGGGTGGACAGGCGCCACGCTGGAACTTCCACAAGTACGTGGTGGGCCGCAGCGGCACCGTGGTCGGCAGCTTCGGCAGTTCGGTCGACCCGCAGAGCAAGCCGGTGGTCGACGCCATCGAGCGGCAACTGGCCGCCAAGCCGTGACCCGCCCGGCGCCTAGCACCGGTAGCTGACAATTAATTTACAATTTTGCGGATGGGGCTTGGAACTTCGGCAACAAGCCCCACTCTATTGGTGAAGGTTGCAGAAATACAACCACCCATTTACTGTTGCGAAGCCTTTTGGATCGTTCGATTCAACTGAAACCCTGAAGCGCTTCTCCTCCCTCCCTCTCTTATTTCGTTTCGGGACGCTTCGCAACTTTTTTATGCCGCAAAAAAAGCGCCTTCTGCCAGAGCAGACGGCGCTTTTTTCTTGGGTGACGCCCGGCTGCGGGCGGGCGCGCGAAGATCAGCGGGGAGCTGTCTCGGCGAAACTCGGGCGCTGCATCAGCTTGTCGAGCAGGCGCGCCAGGTTCGGGTGCTCGGCACGCCAGGCGATCTGCGGAAACCGGAACTCCAGCCATCCGAGCGCGCAGCCCACGGCGATGTCGGACAGGCTCAGGTGGATGCCGCTGCAAAAGGGCTTGTCGCCCAGGCCCTGCCCCATGGCCTTGAGGCTGGCCTGCACCTTGGCCATCTGGCGGTCAATCCAGGCCTGGCTGCGCTCGCCGTCGAGGCGGCCGGGCCAGGTCGCCTCCAGGCGGGCCAGGATGGCGGCGTCCATCAGGCCATCGGCCAGGGCTTCCCAGGTCTTGACCTCGGCGCGCTCGCGGCCCTGCTGCGGGATCAGCTTGCCCACGGGTGAGAGGGTGTCGAGGTACTCGACGATCACACGCGAATCGAACACGGCCTCGCCGCCTTCCATCACCAGGCAGGGCACCTTGCCCAGCGGGTTAGAGACGCTGATGCCCGTGTCCGCCGACCACACGTCCTCCTCCTGGAACCGGTAGTCCAGCTTCTTTTCGGCCATCACGACGCGCACCTTGCGGACGTAGGGGCTGGCAGAGGATCCGATGAGTTTCATGGTGTCGATTTCCGGAAAGCGGGGGGCAAGGCAATGGGGGCCGCCGATTCTAGGCGGTGTCCGGGACCGCCCGCCCGGCAGGCCTGCGGAGGCCCCACGCACCTACAATCGCGCACCATGAGCCTGTCCACGATCACCGCCCTCTCCCCCCTCGACGGCCGCTACGCCGCCAAACTGTCCGCCCTGCGCCCCATCATGAGCGAGCACGGCTACATGCACCGGCGCGTGCAGGTGGAAGTGGCCTGGTTCATCGCCCTGTCGGACGCCGGCTTTGCCGAGTTCAAGCCCCTGACGACCGGCGCCCGCGCCTACCTGCTCGGCCTGGTGAAGAACTTCTCCGAAGCGGACTCGCAGGCCATCAAGGACATCGAGAAGACCACCAACCACGACGTGAAGGCGGTCGAGTACTGGATCAAGTCCAAGTTCGAGGCCCGGCCCGAACTGGAGAAGGCCGCCGAATTCGTGCACTTCGCCTGCACCAGCGAGGACATCAACAACACCAGCCATGCGCTGCAGCTGCGCTCGGGCCGCGACCAGGTCATCCTGCCCGGCCTGGACCGTGTCGTGCTCAAGCTGCGCGAGATGGCCCATGCCTATGCCGACGTGCCCATGCTGAGCCGCACGCACGGCCAGACCGCCAGCCCCACCACCGTGGGCAAGGAACTGGCCAACGTGGTCGTGCGCCTGCAGGCCGCCTGCGAGCGCATCGCCGCCGTGAAGATCCTGGGCAAGATGAACGGCGCCGTGGGCAACTACAACGCCCACCTGTCCGCCTGGCCCGACTTCGACTGGGAAGCCTTCAGCAAGAAGGTCGTCGAGACCCCCGAGCCGCTGGGCCTGGGCCTGACCTTCCAGCCGTACTCGATCCAGATCGAGCCGCACGACTACATGGCCGAGCTGTTCGACGCCATCGCCCGCGCCAACACCATCCTGGTCGACCTGTCGCGCGACATCTGGGGCTACGTGAGCCTGGGCTACTTCAAGCAGCGCCTGAAGGCCGGCGAGATCGGCTCATCCACGATGCCGCACAAGGTCAACCCGATCGACTTCGAGAACGCCGAAGGCAACCTGGGCCTGGCCAATGCGCTGCTGCGCCACCTGTCCGAGAAGCTGCCCGTCAGCCGCTGGCAGCGCGATCTGACCGACAGCACGGTGCTGCGCAACATCGGCGTGGCCATGGGCTACGCCGCCCTGGCCTACACCTCGCTGATGACCGGCCTGAACAAGCTGGAGCTGAACGAAGAGGCGCTGGCGGATGACCTGAACGCCAGCTGGGAAGTGCTGGCCGAGCCCATCCAGACCGTCATGCGCCGCTACGGCGTGCAGGGCGCCTACGAGAAGCTCAAGGAAGTCACCCGCGGCAAGACGGTGACGGCCGAGGCGCTGCACGCGCTGATCAACGGCCTGGAAATTCCCCAGGCCGACAAGGACCGCCTGCTGGCCATGACGCCCGGCAGCTACACCGGCAAGGCCGCCGAACTCGCCAAGCGGGTCTGACGCCACCTTTTGAACCCAAATAGCTGCCAGCGCTTGATGGACAAGCGCTGGCAGCTATTGTTTATTGAGCACCGCATGGCCATCAAGTCCACCATCTTCAAGGCGAACCTCGCCATCGCCGACATCGACCACGGCTACTACGCCGACCACGCGCTCACCCTGGCCCGCCATCCCAGCGAGACCGACGAACGCATGATGGTCCGCCTGGCCGCGCTGGCGCTCAACGCCTGGCAGCTGCAGGCCGTGTGCCAGGGCGACGGCACGCTGGCCTTTGGCGCGGGCCTGTCCGACCCGGACGATCCAGATGTCTCGCTGACCGACTTCACCGGCCGCAAGCGCGTCTGGATCGAAGTGGGCCAGCCCGAAGACAAGCCGCTCGCCAAGGCGTCCTCCAAGGCCGACGCAGTGCTGGTCTACTGCTTCCACCATGCCGCCGAAGTCTGGTGGAAAGGCATCGAGAACAAGCTCACCCGCCAGGACAAGCTGCAGGTGTGGCGCATTCCGTCGCCGGCATCGCAGGAACTGGCAGCGCTGGCCGAACGCAGCATGCAGCTGCAGGCCACGGTGCAGGAAGGCAGCCTCACGCTGAGCAGCAACCTGGGCAGCGTGCACGTGGAGCCGGTGCGCTGGAAGTGAGCGCGCGTGGCGCACGGTGACGACCGCGGGTGCGGTGGCCACCCGCGATGCCGTCAGTGCGTCGCCGCAATGCGGGCGCACCCCAGCACGGACCGGTACGCAACGCCTCTATAAAGACAGGACATCGGGCCAGGCCGCGTGCGGATCGCGCGGCCGCCCGGCCCCAGGCCACCCAGCCGGCACAGGCAGCTTTACTTGGCAGGTTCCGTGAAACCACATTCGTCCACGAGAGGGAGCGATGGCGATGCGATACGGCCAACGACGGACAGCGAACCATCCGGGCAGGCACGGCGCCCGCCCGTCTCCGAGCGCCTGGCTGGGCGTTCTCGGCGGCCTGTGCTGGGTCACGTCACAGGCCCACGCGGCCGGCGGACACCATGCGGTCGACGACGCCGCCATCCTGGCGCCGGGCCAGTGCGAGATGGAAATCTGGGCCGACCGGGAACGCCACGGCAGCCGTACCCTGCTCCACGCGGGGCCGGCCTGCCGGATCGGCCCGGTCGAAGTCGGCCTGAATGCCGACCGCTTTCACGAGACCGGCGCAGGCTCCGCCACGTTCGCCGGCCCCCAGGTGAAGTGGGCCCACGCCGTGACGGACACCGTCGGCGTGGGCGTGCTGGCGGCCACCGGGTGGCGGGACCGCTCGCCCCGCGTCCGCAGCAGCCTGTGGCTGATCGCCGGGACCTGGCAGGCGCACGAGAACCTCGCCGTCCACGTGAACCTGGGCAAGGACTTCCACCGTGGCGGCGAGAGGCCCGATACACGCCGCGCTGGCGCGGCGGTGGAATGGGCGGCGTCGCCCGCGTGGTCCTTCGTGGCCGAGCGCTTCCGCGAGAGCGACGCGAATCTGTGGCGCCTGGGAGCCCGCTATGCGCTGAGCGAGGGCACCAGCCTGGACCTGAGCCACGCGCGGAGCCTGCACGGCAGTGCACCGCCATGGTGGACGCTGGGCGTCACCTGGGCCTTCGACCGCTGACAGGCCTCCCTCGCAAGCGCGGTCCCGGGCCGCTTCCTGCCGAACCGACAGGCAGACGGCAGACGCCTGCCCTGCGCTTCAGGCCCGCGGCATGAGCGCCCCGCAGTGCCAGCACTGCTCGAAGCCACCCTCGACCGTTTCGCCGCACACACAATGCCAGCGGCGCTGCGGCAGGTTCTGCAACGCTTGCAGCAGATCGCGGGCTCGGTCGGCGTGCTCGTCGTACTCCAGCCAGATCTCGGGCAGGCACTGGTCCGGCGGCAGGTGGCCGGCGGCCGCGTTGAGATACTGCCGCTGCACCGACGCGGGCATGCCGGCCTCGCGCAGCAGATCGCTCCACAGCGTGGCGATGGCGATGTTGGGGGCCTGGGTCAGACGCAGCATGGGCAAACCTTCGGCACACCATAGCCGCTGGCGGCGGGCCCGTAAAGCAGCGGCGGCCGCGCCGCTGCGCCCTGCGCGGTGTGGGCGCCCCGGTCAGTGGCCGGTGGGCAGCGCAGGAAGACGGGCGGTGGTAGCGCCCTGCGGGCCCTCCGCCGCGCGTTCGGCATAGCGGTTGAAGCGCCAGGCCGTGCCCTCCAGCGTGATACGCCGCCACACCGCGCGCTTCTCGGCGGGCGACATCGCCAGCCAGTGCTGGACCTCGGCGAAGCTGCGGCCGCAGCCCTTGCACTGCTCGTCGCCCTGGCTGGTGGAGCAGATGGCGATGCAGGGCGTGTCGGGCGTGGTCTGGTACCAGTCGTGCCAGGCCTCCAGCGCGGCTGCGGGCAGCGCGCCGTCGTCGATCGCATCGTGGCGGCGGAAGACCATCAACGCATACACCTCCGCCAGCGCCAGCAGCGGCGGACACAAGGCCCCTCCGTTGCTGGAGGGCGTGCGGGCGCGCCAGTGGTTGATGGCGGCTTCGATGTCGGTGATGTGGATGGAGGCCATGGCGCGGGAAAGGGGGCCGATCATACCGGCGCTGCGGGCGCCGGGAGATCCCGCGGACCGACGCCCCTTCCTCCGCGATCGCTTCTGATTTAATAGCTAGCTGCGCTTGCCCATCAAGGGCTGGGAGCACTTTTCTTTACAGACCCACTCCTACAGGCCCCGTAACAGCTTGCTTCGCGCTTGGCCGCTGTGTTCCAATGCGGGCTTCGAAGGGGAGTAGCTCCCAACCTGGAGGGTTCTGATCTACATCAGGGCCCGCCCAGGCTTGTCGGTTCTGTCGTCAATACGAAGCGCATGCTTCCGGCAGCCCGGGTCTGCATGCGCGCACTGGCGCGCCGGACCGAGCAAGACCTTTGATGGGCCCCTGCGGGGCTGATCAAGGCCGACCCTCCCTTTCGACGCACCGCGCTCAGCGGGCGGGCAGCCCGATCTCTCCGTAGTAGTCCCTCTCGGTTGGAGAGGCTCGTCGCCACAGGGCGCCGAGCCTCTTTGTTTGGTCACTGATATTGAGGAATTTATGGAATTTTTGACTTCGCCCGAATTCTGGGTGGCGCTGGGTCAGATCATCATCATCGACATCCTGCTGGGTGGCGACAACGCGGTGGTGATCGCCCTGGCATGCCGCAAGCTGCCGCCCGCGCAGCGCCGCAAGGGCATCATCTGGGGCACCGCCGGTGCCATCATCCTGCGTGTGATCCTCATCGCCTTCGCGATGACGCTGCTGAGTTTGCCGTTCCTCAAGCTCGTGGGTGCGGTACTGCTGATCTGGATCGGTGTGAAGCTGCTGGCGCCTGACGAAGAAGGCCACGGCGACGTGCAGGGCAGCGACAAGCTGCTGGCCGCCATCAAGACCATCATCGTGGCTGACCTGGTGATGAGCGTGGACAACGTGATCGCCATCGCCGGCGCCGCGCAGAACGCGGGCGAGCACTCGCTGCTGCTGGTGGTTCTGGGCCTGCTGATCTCCATCCCGATCATCGTCTGGGGCAGCCAGCTGGTCATCAAGCTGATGGAGCGCTTCCCGCTCATCATCACGTTCGGCGGCATGCTGCTGGGCTGGATCGCCGGCGGCATGCTGGTGACCGATCCCGCGTTCACGAACCCCGCCATCGTGGACTGGATGCCCAAGTGGGGCAGCGTGGACGAGAAGGGCCTGCCGGTCATCTCCGACACCCTGTACTGGGCCTCGCACATCGTGGGCGCCCTGGTGGTGCTGGGCTTGGGCAAGCTGGTGCTCGCGCGCCGCAAGTCCAGCCAGCCTGTGGCCCACGGCTGATCGGAAGGTAGCGGGATGGGCGGGCGACCGCCTTCCCGCCTTATCCCCCTGCCGGACGGCCCACGCAGGCGCCCCGGCAGGACCACGGAACTCCCCGGCGCGGCCGGCCTCCCATAGCAAGCCCTGCCACCCTCAAGGAAGCCCCATGGACAAAGTCATCGTGTACGTGGACGACGCAGCCCACGCGCGCCAGATCCTCCAGCCGCTCGCGACGCAGGCCGCTGGTGCGGCCCCCACCCACTGGATCCTGGTGGCCTGCGCTCCGCGCATGACCCACCGCATCAGCAAATGGGTGAGCCACAGCGCCCGCGAGAACTGGCGCGCCAAGTGGGCGGACAAGCTGTTCGCCCAGGTGCTCCCCTGGCTGGAGGCGTCGAGCGCCACGGTGACCACGGTGCTGGCCAAGGGGCCGCTCCCCGACCTGCTCGCCCAGTTGCAGGCCGAGCATGGCGGCGTGGGCCAGGTGGTGGACGCGCGCCGGCCCAAGCAGGACCAGGAGCAGGCTGCGCCTGCCCCCGTCTTGGTGGCAGCGCCCGTCATCGTCAAGAAGCCGCCCCGCCGCTGGTCGCTGCCAGGCACGCTCGCCAGCGTGCTGGGCGCGATGTTCCTGCTGGCAGCCGACTAAAGACGACAGGCCCAAGCCGCAGCCGAGCGGGCGGGAGCGCCCGCATTTCTTCGTCCAGCCCGACGCCCTACCGCAGCGTGCGGGAAGGCGGTCCGGCTGTTGCGCTTTGGAGGCGCGAAGCGCGGGCTTGCGGTGCAGAGCCCTCCGGTGACGGCCCCTGCGCACCTGTCTCTTGCCGCCTAAAGGATGTTCGGTTTGCGGCCGGCGACGGCGCCAATGCGTGACGGCTCGAGCCGTCGGGGCGCCGGAATCGCTAGATCACGCCCGCCACCGAGCTTTCCTGTACGCAGGCCGAGTCCTTGCACGCGCGGGGGCGCAGCACAAGCCCGCGGTGCTATCCTTTCCGGCATGCGACTCCTACTCAAATGGCTCCTGAGCGCGGCAGCCCTGCTGTTCGTGGCGTACATCTACTCCGGCGTGGAGGTGAAGAGCTTCACCTCGGCCTTGGTAGCGGCGTTCATCATCGGCCTGTTCAACGTGGTGCTGCGCCCCGTGCTGGTCGTGCTCACGCTGCCGGTGACCATCGTGACGCTGGGACTGTTCCTCTTCGTCATCAACGCGCTCATGTTCTGGGCCGCCGCGTCCGTGCTGGGCGACGGGTTTCAGGTGCGCGGCTTCGGCGCGGCGTTGATCGGGTCGCTCATCTATTCGGTGCTCGGCATCCTCATCGAATCAGCGCTCGGCGGCCTGTTCCTTAAGAAGTGACTCCACTGTGCGCAGGCGCGTATCGATGATCGACGCCTCGATGTAGTCGGCCCCGGCCGCCCCGCTGCGTCGCGCCAGGTCCTGCCCCGCCTTGAAGCGATCCACCGCAGCGGCATAGTCGTAGCGCGCCACCTGGACCTCGGCTTCCGCACGCACGGCCCGCAGCGGCTGCTTTTGCTGCTGCCATACGGCCGCCAGCAATTGCCAGGCGCCTGCGTCCCGCGGGTGCGTCGCCACCCAGGACTGCAGCGGACCGGCCATCTCGCCTGCCTGACCCTTGCGCAAGAGGGCCTGCGTGCGCAGCACCATCTCCGGCCGCGGCATACGCGCGGCCCCCGCTCCACCGCCCATCACCGCCGCAACGTCCAGAGGGGCCTTGGCGTCCGCCGCGGGCGTTGACGCCGGCAGGCTCTGCAGCGCGGCATCCGCTTGGCCGGCCGCCAGTTCGATCTCGGCCGCCAGCAACTGCGCTTGCCGCACCGCCGGCCCGTTGCCCTGCACCGCTTCCTGCAAGCCAGGCAACGCCGCGCGGGCATCGGCAAAGTCCTGCAACTGCAGTGCGCTGAGCGCCGCCGCATACCAGCCAGCCGCCCGGCGCGCGGCGGGCTGCGCCGCAAAGCCGGCACCGCGCGGCTCAGCCACCCACTGCCGCCAGACATCCACCCCGGGACGCATCAGCACGCGGGCCCGCGCCGCCATCATGGCGTGGTCCAGCGTCGGCCCGGGCGCGGCCGCGGCGCCGGACGGAATGCGCGAATGCATGTCCGCGATGCGCTGCGTGGTCAGCGGATGGCTGCGCAGATAGGGCCAGCTGCCGTTGTCGTTGATCCGATTGGCCTGCTGCAGCTTGTCGAACATGCTGACAAAGCCCTGCGGCGCAAACCCAGCCGGGCTCATCAGGCCGTAGCCAATCCGGTCCGCCTCCCGCTCCATGTCGCGCGAGAAGTTCAACTGGTTCTGCACCGCCAGCGCCTGGCCCCCCATGATCATTGCCTGGCCTGCATCCGGGCTCTTGCTGGCGGCCAGTGCGCCCAGGACCATGGCACCCAGCATCAGCGGCGTCTGCCGCCCCTGCTGCGCCATCAGGCGGGAGATGTGCCGCTGCGTCACATGGCTCAGCTCGTGCGCCAACACCGACGCCAGCTCATCGCGCGTGGTCACCACGCCGATCAGCCCCAAATGCACGCCGAAGTAACCACCCGGCAGGGCAAACGCGTTCACCGTCCGGTCGCGGCCCAGCAGGATCTCCCAGGCGAAGCGCTCGTCCAGTTCGGGCGACAGCTCCCCCCGCTCGCGCGCCGCCTTCACCAGTGGCAGGAAGATGCTCTGCACATACTCGTTGAGGATCGCGTCGTCGATGTAATCCGGATCGCGGTACAGCTGGCGGATGATGCGGTCGCCCAGCCGGCGCTCTTCGCTGGTGGTGATGTCGGAGCCGTCGCCCAGGGTGGGGAGACTGACTTGGGCGCGCGCGTTGAGAGCCCCACCCAGCCCAACAGCTATAAAAACAGAAGCAACCAGCGCTCTAACCATAAGCGCCAGAGCCTTTTTTTGCTCCGATGGCACGCGACGTCTCCCCCGTGGCCAGAGGGCTTGCCACCGCGACAGCCCCGCGCACGAACCCGTATGATGCCCTGACCCCTTGAATGTTTCGTGCAGGCGGACCACCCGTTTGCCCTCATCCCATGAGCGACCCTTCTTCGTCTTCCTCCGCAGCCTCTGGCTCTCCACTGACCCATTTCGACGCCCAAGGCCAAGCCCACATGGTCGACGTCGGCGCCAAGCCTGCGACCCACCGCGTCGCCGTGGCCAGCGGCCGGATCGAAATGCAACTGGAAACGCTGGAACTCATCGCCTCCGGAACCGCCAAGAAAGGTGATGTCCTGGGTATTGCCCGTATCGCGGGGATCATGGCGGCGAAAAGGACCAGCGACCTGATTCCGCTATGCCACCCTCTTACCTTAACTCGCGTATCGGTAGAGTTTGATTTGAATTCGAATTCGGGCGAAGTTCATTATGTGCACTGTACTGTTACCGTTGAAACAATGGGACCGACCGGAGTCGAAATGGAGGCATTGACCGCGGTACATGTCGCATTGCTAACGATTTATGACATGTGCAAAGCCGCCGATAGAGGCATGGTCATCAATCTGATCCAGCTTAATTTGAAGGACGGGGGAAAATCTGGACTGTTTATTTCCAAATATTCGAAATGAAAAACAAAATAAAAAAAGCGGGAATAAATCCCGCTTTTTGTTTTTGAGATTTTAGCTCAATTAGTTAGTAGTGGGGGTGGTTGCTGCAGCAGGACCAGTCCAAGAACCGATAGCCGCAGGCGCAGCGGAAGCGCCACTGCAACTACCCGGGGCAATTTTCTTCAACTGGGTGTCTGCCAACACGCACTTCAGGCCGCCTACTTGCTGTCCCGATAGTTCCGTTGCCTTTTGAAGGGTGCTGATATTGGTGCCATCAGCTTGAAGCGCCATAAAGTAAGCCTTTGCTTCTGCAGTATCGCTTCCGAAACCCAGTTCTTTCATGTTGCGTGCCAAAGTCATCTCAACATTACCGATCTGGTCGGTCTTAATAGCAGTAATGTACTTGCCAATATTTTCGGTTTTCTCACACCCCCAACCGCCCGCACCTGGATTAGTAGCCGAAATAGGATCAAGCGTAGTTTGATACTTGGTCGCGATATCGGCACGGCAAGACGACCCTTGCAAAACAACCTCAGAAAACCGGGCTTTTTGCATGTAGCTTTGATAAGCAGGCAACGCAACGGCAGCCAAGATACCGATGATCGCCACAACGATCATCAGTTCGATCAGGGTGAAACCCTTTTGCAGGGTACGCTTCATATATTTCTCCTCGGAGTCAATTGCAATGAACCTGCAGACAAATTCTTCAGGCGTTAGGGTAGAGCAGTTAGCATGCCAATTTGCGCTACCTGTGTGAACGCAATCCATCGTGCTTTACAGACATTTTTGTCATCCAACACCGTCACTTCTTGTTGCTCGGTGCAACACGAGCTGACGGTACTGGCGTTGAGGTCATTTCTGCACAAACTCCATCGTTGTGCCAGCCACTGCGATGCGATCACGGTCGGTCAAAGCGACAGGCTCAGCCCTCAGAGGCAGACCATTAAGCAGTGGCGGTTGCGCGCCATCCACATGCGCCAGCACGAAAGCATGGGGGCGCCGGGTGATCGACGCCACAGTGGATCCAGGCTTGCCGATGGTGGTGACGACCTTGGTCAACTCCAGTTCGCGACCGGCGGCTGCGCCCGAGAGCACGCGGATGGAGCCATTCAGGGCCACAGGGTGCGCGGCGGCCGTCGGCGTCAAGGGGGCTGGCCTGGAAGTCAAAGGTCGCGGAGGCTCCATACCGGGCGTGAAAACCAGGGTCTTATCGAAGCTATCCGCCTCTGCGTCACCTACGAAGCGGATTTTGTACTTGCCCACTTCGATCACGTCACCGTGGTTGAGCCCCTGACGCTTGGTGGATTGCCCGTTGACGTAGGTGCCGTTGGTGCTGCCCAGGTCTTCGATCTCCACGGCGTCG
Source organism: Pseudomonadota bacterium (assembly GCA_023460715.1). Classification (GTDB taxonomy): domain Bacteria; phylum Pseudomonadota; class Gammaproteobacteria; order Burkholderiales; family Burkholderiaceae_C; genus Paracidovorax. The sequence goes on from JAEWPH010000213.1 coordinate 19,031, forward strand.
CCCAAGATATGGAGCACGGCATGCTCCCCGCTGATCGCCAGGTTGTCGATCACCACGTCGTTGTACGGCCGGCGCCCAAGCGTCGTACGCTCCTTGAGCAACTGGACTTCCTTGATCACCACCCCGTCAATCGACACGACCATTTTGGGCATGTTCCGCTCCTCGCTCATTCAGCCAACGGCTTGTTTGTAGATTTGTTCTTTGCTTTGCCCATACCAATGCACACGCGGCTCTCGATGCGGCCGCGCCTGTGGTCCGCTAGGCTGCTGCACTTTGCACCAGCACGACGCTGACGTTGTCCCGCCCTCCCAGGGCATTGGCCAAGGACACCATCTGCTGCGCCTTGTCTTCCAAAGCAATTGGCATGCGCGCCAGGGAGGCAAGATCTTCGTCGTCCACCATGTCGGTCAGGCCATCTGAGCACAGAATGAAAAGGTCCCCAGGCCGCACCGCAAATTCGTTGATGTCTGGCTCAGCGATGACATCCACGCCCAAGGCCCGGGTCACCAGGTTCCGGCAACCGGAAACTGCGGCTTGCTGTGGGGTCATGAACCCTGCGTCGATCTGCTCCTGCAGCCAAGAATGGTCTTTGGTGATCTGCTGAAGCTCACCGCCCCGCAGCCGATAGCAGCGGGAGTCTCCGATGTGTGCCAGGGTCAGGTGCGTGTCGTGAAAAGCGGCCACCACCAGCGTCGTGCCCATGCCAGCGTAAGCGGCATTGGAAAGGGAGGCATCCAGAATGGCCCGATTGGCACCGTCGATGCATGCGGCCAGGGCCCGCCGCACGCCAGACAGGGCAGCGTCTTCGCCCCATTGCGCCATCCAGAGAGCAAGCTCATCGCCCACCAGCGACGTGGCCATTGCCGCCGCCACTTCCCCGGCGTTGTAGCCCCCCATGCCATCGGCCAACAGCGCGAGCCGCGCGGGTACATGGAAGGCCACCGAATCCTCGTTGTTTGCCCGCACCTGGCCCCGGTCGGTCACTGCGCAGAACTCGTAGCGCAGCGCGGCGGAACCGGTCAGGCGCACCATGCGAAACCTCTGCAGGGCGGGATGCCGGCGGGCGCAGCGGACTCTACCGACGTGTCTAAAAATGGCGCCATGTCGTGCTTTGGTGCGTTGGACTGGGCATCATAGACGACAGTTTCCGAAACACGCGTCGCCATAGATTGTGCATAACAGCACAGCGACGGACGGCCAAGCCAGAAGACGGCGGGCGAGTGGGCCTGCTGCCCGTCAGAATGCGGCCAGAGCGCGCAGTCTCTGGCCGGAAGGGCGCTCAGCCGGCAACCGCCGCCTTCTGCGAGCGGGCCTGCAGGAACTTGCCCAATCCCACCACGAACAACGCTCCCAGGCCGGCCGCGATGTAATGCAACGCAGGATGTGCCAGCGCGTAGTCGCGCAGGAAGGCGTCGCTGGCGATCGTTTCGCCGCCCACCCAGCCGATCAGGCCGGCACCCAACAGGATGATGATGGGGAAGCGCTCCATGAGCTTGATCATCAGCGTGCTGCCGAAGATCACCAGCGGGATGCTGATGGCCAGGCCGAGGATGAGCAGGATCATGTTGCCGTGTGCGGCCGCGGCCACGGCGATCACGTTGTCCAGGCTCATCACCAGGTCGGCGATCAAAATGGTGCGCACGGCCGCCATGAGGCCGCCGCCCGATTTGCCTTCTTCGCCTTCCTCGTCGCTATCGGTCAGCAGTTGCAGGCCGATCCACAGCAGCAGGCAGCCGCCGATGATCTGCAGGAACGACAGTTCCAGCAGCTTGGCCGCCACCACGGTGAGCACGATGCGCAGGAACACGGCGGCGCCGGAGCCCCAGAAGATGGCTTTTTTCTGCTGATGGGGAGGGAGGGAGCGCGCCGCGAGCGCGATGACGACGGCGTTGTCGCCCGAGAGGATGATGTTGATCCAGACGATCTTCACCAGGCCGATCCAGAAATCGGCCGAATTCACGAATTCCATTGCAATAGCTCCGCTGTTATGAATGAAGAAGCGCCCGGAACATGCGTTACGGGCGCTTCTCTTTTTTGGAACTTGCAGTGTATCGGGCGCATGCGCCCGCCTCGTCCGTAGTTCTGCTTATGCAGCAGAACCGCGGCGATTGGCTTTTACTTCAGTTGGGCCTTCAGCAACTTGCCCAGTTCGGACGGGTTGCGCGTGATGATGAAGCCGGACTCTTCCATGATGGCGAGCTTGGCATCGGCCGTGTCGGCACCACCGGAGATCAGCGCACCGGCGTGGCCCATGCGCTTGCCGGGAGGGGCGGTCACGCCAGCGATGAAGCCGACGATGGGCTTCTTCATGTTGGCCTTGCACCATTGGGCGGCTTCGGCTTCGTCCGGACCACCGATTTCACCGATCATGATGACGGCGTCGGTATCGGGATCGTCGTTGAAAGCCTTCATCACGTCGATGTGCTTCAGGCCGTTGATGGGGTCGCCACCAATGCCCACAGCGCTCGACTGGCCCAGGCCGACTTCCGTCAGCATGGCCACGGCTTCGTACGTCAGCGTGCCGGAACGGGACACCACGCCGATGCGGCCCTTGCGGTGGATGTGACCGGGCATGATGCCGATCTTGATCTCGTCAGGCGTGATCAGGCCGGGGCAGTTGGGGCCCAGCAGCAGGGTCTTCTTGCCGCCGGCGGCTTCCTTGGCCTTCATCTTGTTGCGCACTTCGAGCATGTCGCGCACAGGGATGCCTTCGGTAATGCAGATCGCCATGTCCAGGTCGGCCTCGACGGCTTCCCAGATGGCGGCCGCAGCGCCTGCGGGCGGCACGTAGATCACCGACACGGTCGCGCCGGTCTGCTGAGCGGCTTCCTTGACGCTGCCGTAGATCGGGATGTTGAAGATCGACTCACCGGCCTTCTTCGGGTTCACGCCGGCCACGAAGCAGTTCTTGCCGTTCGCGTATTCCTGGCACTTCTCGGTGTGGAACTGACCGGTCTTGCCCGTGATGCCCTGGGTGATGACCTTGGTGTCTTTGTTGATGTAGATCGACATGAGTGTTCTCCGGGCTTACTTGACGGCAGCAACGATCTTGGTCGCGGCTTCGGCCATGGTGTCTGCGGCGATGATGGGCAGGCCGGACTCGGCCAGCATCTTCTTGCCCAGCTCTTCGTTCGTGCCCTTCATGCGCACGACCAGCGGCACGTTCAGGTTCACGGCCTTGCAGGCGGTGATCACGCCCGTGGCGATGGTGTCGCACTTCATGATGCCGCCGAAGATGTTGACCAGAATGCCTTCGACCTTGGGGTTCTTCAGCATGATCTTGAAGGCTTCGGTGACCTTCTCGGGGGTGGCACCGCCGCCCACGTCCAGGAAGTTGGCCGGCTCGCCGCCGAACAGCTTGATGGTGTCCATGGTGGCCATGGCCAGACCGGCGCCGTTCACCAGGCAGCCGATGTTGCCGTCCAGGCTGATGTAGGCCAGGTCGAACTTGGAGGCTTCCACTTCGGCCGGATCTTCTTCGTCCAGGTCGCGGAAGGCCACGATTTCAGGATGGCGGAACAGCGCGTTGGCGTCGAAGTTGAACTTCGCGTCCAGGGCCATCAGGTTGCCCTTGGAGTCGCAGTTCAGCGGGTTGATTTCCACCAGCGATGCGTCGGTTTCCATGTAGCACTTGTAGATCTTCGCGAAGATGTCTACGGCCTGGTCGATGGAAGCGCCGGTCAGGCCGATGGCGGCCGCAACCTTCTTGCTTTGCTCGGTGGTGATGCCGGCGATGGGGTCGATCATCTCGGTGATGATCTTCTCGGGCGTGGAGTGGGCCACTTCCTCGATGTCCATGCCGCCTTCGCTCGAAGCGATCAGGGCGACCTTCTGCGTGGCGCGGTCGGTGACCAGGGACACATACAGTTCGTTCTTGATGTCGGCGCCGTCTTCGATGTAGAGGCGGCGGACCTTCTGGCCTTCGGGGCCGGTCTGGTGGGTCTTGAGCTGCATGCCCAGGATGTCACCGGCCAGCTTCTTGACGTCGTCCAGGCTCTTGGCAACCTTCACGCCGCCGCCCTTGCCACGGCCACCGGCGTGGATCTGGGCCTTGACCACCCACACGGGGCCGCCGAGCTTCTGGGCTGCTTCCACGGCTTCTTGCACCGTGAAAGCGGGAATGCCGCGCGGAACGGGCACACCAAAATTGCGCAAGATTTCCTTGCCTTGGTATTCGTGAATCTTCATGAGGTCTCTCTCAGGAAAGGATGGTAGTTACCCGTTTGCCATGATCGGATGTCTGGCCGCGGGATGGGGACATGGCAACCAACGACTGTATCATGCTGCGACGCACCATCCATGTGGATATAACTTACAGCCCCGCTGGCGCAGCAAGCCCCGCGCCGGTCTCTGCAGGAGCACACCATGACCAAAGTCTTCATCGACGGCGAAGCCGGCACCACGGGTCTGCAGATCCGCGAGCGCCTGCAGGCCATGCCGCAGATCGAGCTGGTCAGCATCCCGTCCGAACTGCGCAAGGACCCGGAGACCAAGCGCACGATCATGGCCGGCGTGGACCTCGTCATCCTGTGCCTGCACGACGATGCCGCGCGCGAATCCGTCGCCATGATCGACAGCTTGCCCGGCAAGAAGCCGCGCATCATCGACGCCAGCACCGCCCACCGCACGGCCGAGGGCTGGACCTATGGCTTCCCCGAGCTGTCGCGCGATCAGCGTGCCGCCGTGCAACAGGCCGAGCGCGTGGCCAACCCCGGCTGCTACGCCACGGGCGCCATCGCCCTGCTGCGCCCGCTGGTCGATGCCGGCGTGCTGCCGCCCGACTACCCCGTCGCCCTGCCCTCCATCAGCGGCTACACCGGTGGCGGCCGGCAGATGATCGAGGCCTACGAGGCCGGCGGCGCGCCTGCGCACGAGCTGTACGCGCTGGGCCTGAACCACAAGCACCTGCCGGAAATCATGCGCCATGGCCGTGTGACGCGCCGGCCTCTCTTCATCCCCGCCGTGGGCAACTTCGACCAGGGCATGCTGGTGGAACTGCCGCTGCACCTCGACCTGCTCCCCGGCCGCCCCACGCTGGCGCGGCTGCAGGAGGTCTACGCCGCGCACTACGCGGGCAGCGAGTGGGTGACCGTGGAGCCTGCGCCCGAGTCGGGCAAGCTGGACGCCGTGGCGCTCAAGGACACCAACCGGTTGGAGATCCGCGTCTTCGGCAACGAGGACGCCGGCCACGCCGTGGTGGTGGCGCGGCTGGACAACCTGGGCAAGGGCGCCAGCGGCGCCGCGGTGCAGAACCTGGAACTGATGCTGGGGCTATGACCCCGGGCCGCCGGCCCGCCTCTGCCGGGTGAGTGCCGCGGCGTTGGGTAGGTTCACCGGCGGGATGCAGGCCGCGGTGGACTTTGGCTTGAGGGCGTGGCGATCCGCGCGCACTGCGATGCCGCTGGCCGCCTGCCAAGGCGGCGCCCCAGGGTGGCGGCGCACGCACTGCGCCGACCGCTTCCCCAGCAAGGCGTGTGGCGCAGTCGCAAGCGGTCAGCCGCCCAGAGGTTTTGCTCTCAAAAAGAGAGCATGCTGCGCTTGACCCTCTTGGTTTTCAGATACCTTTCTATCTGAATCGCAGCTTCAACAAGCGCAAGAAGCTACGTTTTTAATAGCGCCTGGAGCCACGGCAACCCGCAGCCTTCACGCACGCCCGACACGCTGGAACAGGCCGCCGGGAAGCCGCGCCACATGGCCATCGAGCTCCAGCTCAAGCAGGCCCGCCTGCAGCGCTGCGGCGCCCAGGCCCGTCCGCGCGACCAGCGCGTCCAGCCCCACGGGATCGAAGCCCAGGGCCTGCAGCAGGCTGCCGTGCGCGGATCCGGCGCCGGCCGCTGGGGGCTGCGGCGCCTCGCCCGGCGGAACCGCAGCTGCCGGAGCGGCGGCCACCGCTGGCAGCAAGGGCAGCTCTTCCAGCACGTCCTGCGCCGACTCGACCAGCTTGGCGCCCTGCCGGATCAGTGCGTGGCAGCCGCGGGACTGCGGCGCATGGATGGAGCCGGGAATGGCGAACACCTCCCGCCCTTGCTCTGAGGCCAGGCGGGCCGTGATGAGCGAGCCCGAGGCCAGCGCCGCCTCGACCACCAGCGTGCCCTGCGACAGGCCGGCGATGATGCGGTTGCGCTTGGGAAAGTTGCCCGCCAGCGGCGGTGTGCCCAGCGGGTATTCGCTCACCAGCAATCCGTGCTGCGCGATGCGGCGGGCCAGGTCGAGGTTGCGGCGCGGGTAGACGCGGTCCAGGCCGGTGCCGACCACGGCGATGGTGGCGGGCTCTGCGGCCGCACCGCCTGGCGTGCCTGCGCCCGGCAGCGCGTCGGGCAGATCGGCCAGCGCGCCCTCATGCGCAGCGGCATCCACACCCAAAGCCAGGCCGGAGACAATGCACAGCCCCACAGCCCGCAGCGCGCGGGCGAACTGGCGGGCGTTCTCCTCGCCCTGCGCCGTCGGGTTGCGGCTGCCCACCATGGCCAGGCAGCGCTGCGCGGGAAAGGGGCCGGCGGCGTTCCACACCAGGTGTTCGGGCCCCGTCAGGTAGAGCAGCAGCGGAGGGTCGGCGGTTTCGAGCAGCGCCGCCGGATAGCCGGCATCGCCCAGCGTCAGCACCCTGCGCGCGGGCGTTCCCGCAGGCGGGGCGGCGCCCGCATCCAGCCAGGCGAGCGTCGTCTGCACCAGGGCGTCCAGCCCCTCGGGCGGCGCGCCCAGAGCCTGCACTTGGGCCGGTGTGGCGTGCAGCGACAGCGCGGCCGCGTCCTGCAGGAAGATCTGCTGCGGCAGACCGAAGGCCGCCAGCAGGCGCCGGGCCGTGGTGTTGCCGATGCCGTCGCTGAGGGTCAGGCGCAGCCAGGCCGTGAGTTCAAGGCGATCCATAGGGCAACCAGCTTCCGATGCGGCTCCGGAGGCGCGCCCGCCGTCAGCCGGCGGCGCGCTCCGGCCGCGGCTGCCGCGGCGCGGGGTTACTGAGGGGTGACCAGCCGGTCGCCCACGCGCACGCCGTTCTCGACCTGCAGCAGGAGCACGTAGGAGACGCGGTCGAAGGTGCGAAAGACCATGGCCGTGCCGTTGGCCTCGCTGGGCAGCTTGACCACGGCGCCGGGCTCGCCGGTCTTGTCCTTCACGCGGTCGCCCTGCGTGAGCACTGTCAACACGTGGCCCGACTCGATGCCGTCGCGCGTGCCCTTGTTGATGGCGACCACCTGGTTCTGCGCCGCGTAGCGCACGGCCGTGCTGCCGTAGATGGACACCACGCGGGCATCCACCGCGAACAGCGGGGAACGGGGCGTGTAGTTGTTGTAGCCGCGCTCGGGCGCCGGCAGCAGGCGGTCGCCGGCGCGGATCTCTTCCTTGGCGCGGCTCAGGTCGACCGTGGCGGGCACGACGTCGATGGTGCTGCCGCCCTTGCCGTCCGGCGTGGTTTCGGTCGTCTGGCTGCGCACCAGTTCGGCCCGGCCCACGTACTGGGCCTCATAGCCGAGGATCTCGCCGGAGGCGGGGTCCTTCAAGGGCACGGCGCTGCGAAACACGCGGTACTGGCGCGGCACGCCCGGGGCCAGCACCAGCGGGCGCTCCTGCGGGCCCAGGGCGTAGGCGCGGTCGCCGCTGGCCATCAGCACGCGCTCGTCGGTGGTGGCGACGATGCGCGGTGCCTGGGACAGCGACAGTTCGTCCACCACCAGCGGCTCGACCAAGAAGGGTTCGATCAGGTGGGGCTGGAGCGTCGGCAGCGCCGTATCGGCCAGGCTGTCGTAGCGCGTGCGGGGCGATACGCGCACCGTCTCGGTGGGCTCGGCCGAGCCGCCCGCCGGCCGGGTGCGCAGGCGCGCATAGCCGTCGGACTTCTCCAGGTACAGCGTCTGGCCGGGGAAGATCAGATGCGGGTTGGGAATCGACTGCAGGTTCATGCCCCACAGCTCGGGCCAGCGCCAGGGGCGCTGCAGGAACATGCCCGAGATGCCCCACAGCGTGTCGCCGCGGCGCACCACGTAGGTGTCGGGCGCGGTGGGGGACAGCTCCTGCAGCGGCACGCCGCGCGACGCGACCTGCTGGGCCGTGGAGCGCTGGTCGGCCGTGACGGGGTAGTTCTGCGCCAGGGCAGGCAGGGCGAGCAGGGCTCCGGCCAGCAGCGCCAGTGCGCCGCGCGCGGTGTTGAGCCCCCGATCGTGGGCCGCCCTGTCGTTCGTTGTCCCAAGCATTTGCACTACGCCCCCCTCACTGGCACCGCAGCGAACGGGTGGCCCGATCGAACTGCGGCAATATGTAAAAAAGCCTGGGGGATTCTCAGCCCAAGCCCTTCCTAGGGCAACGATTATTGCGAACGCCCCCGGCGGCCCCGGTCAAAAGTGGCGAAAATAGCGACATATTCTTCTCCCGGCCATGGCAATTCTTCCCATCCTCTGTTATCCCGATCCCCGCCTACACAAGGTCGCCCGACCCGTGGAGGCGGTGGACGACCGCGTGCGGTCCATCGTGGACGACATGCTGGCGACCATGTACGACGCGCAGGGCATCGGCCTGGCTGCCACGCAGGTGGACATCCACGAGCGCATCGTCGTCATCGACGTGTCCGAAGACCGCGACACGCCGCTGGTGCTGATCAACCCCGAGATCGCCTGGGCCAGTGACGAGAAGCAACTGGGCGACGAGGGCTGCCTCTCCGTGCCCGGCATCTACGACGGCGTGGAACGCTCCACCGCCGTGCATGTGCGCGCGCTAGACGCCCAGGGCCAGTCCCGCGTGATCGAGGCCGAAGGCCTGCTGGCCATCTGCATGCAGCACGAGATGGACCACCTGATGGGCAAGGTGTTCGTCGAGTACCTCTCCCCGCTCAAGCGCAACCGCATCAAGACCAAGCTGCAGAAACTGCAGCGCGAGGAACGCCGCGCATGAGCGTGGCAGGCGCCGCACCGGCGGGCCGCCCCGGCCTCTGGCGGGGTGCCGCAGGCCGCTGCGCCCGCGTGGCGCTGGCCGCCGGCATGGCCGCGCTGCTGGCGGCCTGCATGTCGTCGCCGCTCGCCCAGCGGCCCGGGACGGACCGGTCGGCCGTGCTGGCGCAGCTGGGCCAGCCACTGTCCGCCACCGCGCTGCCGAACGGCGGCGAGCGCCTGCTGTATTCCACCCTGCCCGCCGGCCGCGAGGTCTACCACGTCGACCTCGGACAGGACGGGCGCGTGGTGCGCACGGAGCAGGTGCTCACTTTGCGGCACTTTTCCGCCCTGAGCCAAGGCGGCTGGACGGCCCTGGACGTGCATGCGTTCTTCGGCCCGCCTTTCGAGGTGCGGCGCGTGTCCAGCTTCGAGGGTGCCGTCTGGACCTACCGGTTCATGGACGACATCAACCTGCGCCGCATGGCGCATGTCCACATCGACCCGCAAGGCATCGTCCGCAAGGTCATGTTCACGGATGAACCCCTGCCCGGCGATGACCGGCTGTTCTGAGAGCGGCAGGCGCCACCCGCGCCCGCCCGTGTTTCCATGAAGATCATTTTTGCCGGCACGCCGGAGTTCGCCCGCGTGGCCCTGGAGCGCTTGCTGCAGGCCGGCTTCACCATCCCTCTGGTGCTCACCCAGCCCGACCGCCCCGCCGGCCGGGGCATGAAGCTGCAGGCCTCGCCCGTCAAGCAGTGCGCGCTGGAGCACGGTATCCCCGTCGCCCAGCCCCGCAGCCTGCGCCTGGACGGCAAGTACCCGGATGATGCCGCCGCCGCGCGCGAGGCGCTGGTCGCCGCCGGGGCGGATGCCATGGTGGTGGCCGCCTACGGGCTGATCCTGCCGCAGTGGGTGCTGGATCTGATGGGTGCGACAGCCCCCCAGGGAAGCGCGGTCACCCGCGGCCTGGGCTGCCTGAACATCCACGCCAGCGTGCTGCCGCGCTGGCGCGGGGCGGCGCCCATTCACCGCGCCATCGAGGCCGGGGACGCCGAAACGGGCGTGACCATCATGCAGATGGATGCCGGCCTGGACACGGGCGACATGCTGCTCGTCGAGAAGATCGCCATCGCGCCCACCGACACCACGGCCACGCTGCACGACCGGCTGGCCGCTTTGGGTGGCCGCATGGTGGTGGAGGCGCTGGAACTGGCGGCCTGCGGCGGGCTCACCGCCACGCCCCAGCCGGCCGAAGGCGTGACCTACGCGCACAAGATCGAGAAGGCCGAGAGCACCATCGACTGGGCGCTGCCGGCCGAGGCCATTGCCCGCCGCGTGCGTGCGTTCGACCCCTTCCCGGGTGCCGCCACTGCGTTCGGCACCGAAGCCATCAAGATTTGGAGCTGCGAAATTGATAGCAGCCTGTGCTCTACAGACGGGCGCTGCGGGCAGATTTTGTGCATAGACGACCACGGCATCGCCGTGGCCTGCGGCGATGCGACCGCGCTGCGCCTGACCACGCTGCAGCGCGCGGGCGGCAAGCGGCTGGCGGCGGCGGACTTTCTGCGGGGCTTCCCGCTGGCGCCGGGCCAGGTGCTGGGACAGCCGCCGGCCGCCGAAGGCGCGGCGCCATGACGCCGCCGGAGCGGCCTTTTTCAACCGAGGTCGACGTGCGCGCCTGGGCGCGCGATCCGTACGCCCGGCTGGGCGTGAAGGACATGATCGGCACCTGCCTGGGCATCGGCGCCTGGGGCCTGGTGACGGGCGTGGCCATGGTCAAAAGCGGCATGGAGGCCCCCATGGCCATCTTCATGTCGCTGCTGGTCTACGCGGGCAGCGCACAGCTGGCCGTGCTGCCGCTGCTGGCCGTGGGCGCGCCGCTGTGGGTGGTGTGGCTCACCGCCTCGTGCGTGAACCTGCGCTTCGTCATCTTCAGCAGTCTGTGGCGCAGCTACTTCCACTACCTGCCGCGCCGCCAGCGGCTGGCGGTTGCCTACTTCAGCGGCGACGTGATCTTCGTGGCGTTCATGAAGCGTTTCCCCAAGCCCGAGCCACGGCCCGAGCAGGTGCCCTACTTCTGGGGCGCCGCCGCCGCCAACTGGGTGGCGTGGCAGGTGCCGTCGATCGCCGGGATCCTGCTGGCCAATGCCGTGCCGCTGTCGTGGGGCCTGGGCTTCGCGGGCGTGCTGGCGCTGCTGGGCGTGCTGCTGTCCATGCTGCAGGACCGCGCCACCTGGCTCGCCACGGGCGTGGCCGGCACGGCGGCCATCGCGGCCTTCGCGCTGCCGCTCAAGCTCAACATCCTGGTGGCGATCGCCGCGGCCGTGGCGGCGGGGCTGC
>JAEWPH010000214.1 GCA_023460715.1 Pseudomonadota bacterium
GGGAATTGCCGTGTTTCAACCCACGCGCCCACGCGGGGCGCGACGGCGGCGGCGTGGCCTACCTGTGCATCCAGGGCTGGTTTCAACCCACGCGCCCACGCGGGGCGCGACAAGCTCGTCTGTGATCCCGCGCCCGACGTTGTCCGTTTCAACCCACGCGCCCACGCGGGGCGCGACAAGAACCCCGTCGGCTGCCCGACGCTGTACGGCGAGTTTCAACCCACGCGCCCACGCGGGGCGCGACTAGGCAGTCCAAGCGGAGCGGCCCCGACGCAAGCGTTTCAACCCACGCGCCCACGCGGGGCGCGACCAGCACGCACGCAGCCAGGACCCACACCTTGCGGGGTTTCAACCCACGCGCCCACGCGGGGCGCGACTGCGTCTTTATAACTGCGCGCCATTGCTCCAGATTTCCTCCAGCGCTCGCGAACCTGTCAAAAGAATGGGGCCTCGCCTGGAAAATTCGCCACCTGGACAAATAAGTCGCTTGCAAATCAATCACTTGCCACGCTGCGAACCTCTCCTGGGCGCAGGCAGCCGCTTACGGTTCGCGCCGGATGGTTGGAGGAATAAAGAGGAAGGGGGAATGAGAGGCGCGAGAGAGGAGCCAGCCGGGGCTGCCGCCGCACTGCTCTCGGCCTAGCACGTGACTGGCGGACTGCCGGCCTGGCCTCCCGCTACAGCACCAACGGCCCGTTCAGATCCAGCACCGGTTTGGCGCCTACGTGCTCTACCTTGCGCTGCCAGTCGTTGCCCAGGTAGTAGAACCGCAGACTGTCCTGCGCGGGATCGATGGTCTGCTGCAGACGTGCCTTCAGGGCGGTCCACTGAGCGGCATCCACCTCGATCTCGAATACCGAGAACTGGACTCGCTGGCCAAAATCCAGGCAGGCCTTGGCGATGTGGCGCAGCCGGCGGGCACCGGCCTTGTCCTGCGAGCGGACGTCGTAGCTGACGAGGACCATCATGATGCCGGGTGTCCTGGTAGTGCGTTATGGCGGGCTACGGAGCGCATGCTTGTCACTTCCAAAGGAAGGGCGGATAAGCGTCGAGGTCGCCACGCAGGTGCCGGGCCAGCAACTGGGCCTGGATGAAAGGGAAAAGGCCGATGGCCGCCTTTTCCTCCAGGAACACGTGGCGCAGTTCTTCGCGCTTGCGCTCCTGGTAGGCGGTGAGCACGGTCTTGCGCGATTCCTCACGCAGCAGCACGGCGCCATTGTCCAGAGTCTGGAAGTCGCGCTCCCCTATCTGCCGCAGGTTGATGAGCGACAGCGCGAGCCGGTCGGCCATCAGCGGACGGAACTCTTCCAGCAGATCCAGCGCCAGGCTGGGCCGCCCGGGGCGGTCACGGTGCAGGAAGCCAACGGCGGGGTCAAGCCCCACGCTTTCCAGTGCGGACCGGCAGTCATGCGTGACCAGGGTGTACAGGAATGACAGCAGCGCGTTGACGGCATCCAGCGGCGGCCGGCGGCTGCGGCCGGTGAAGCGCATGGCCGGCTCCTGCACGCGCACCAGATGGTCGAAGACGCCGAAGTACGACTGCGCCGCTTCGCCTTCGTAGCCGCGCAGCAGGTCCACTGGCTGATCGGGCGACAGCTGACGCGCAATGCGATCCAGCCGGGTGTGCGCGTGCTGCAGCGCGGCCTCGTGTTCGCCCGTGAGCTTGACGCCGTGGTCGCGCAGCGCCCGCCCCAGCACGGCGCGCTGGTTGTGCAGCTTGCCCTGCAGCAGGTTGCAGACGATAGCCGAGCACCGGGCCGGGTCGTCGCTGGCGCGGTATTGCTGCCGGCGCAGCAGCACGTTGCCGGAGACGGGGCCTTCCACACGGGCCAGGAATTTGCCGTTCGGATTCAGAAAGCAGGTGGTGATGCCTTGCTCGGCACAATAGCCCAGCAGCGGCGGCGACACCATCACCCGCCCGAAGCACACCAAGCTTTCCAGCATGTGCACGGGCAAGCGGGCGCGCACCTGCTGGTCCACCTCCATCACGATATTGGCGCCGTCCTTGTGCAGCCAGGCGCCTTCGGTGGTGACGTAGAGCGTGTTTAGTTGCCTGCGCATGATTCAGCCTCCCCGCCGTCCTCATGGTCGTTATCGGTGTCGGCAACGCCCTCGGCCTTCAACTGGCGTGCCAGCCAGGCGTTGACGCTAGTGCGGCGCTGCAGCAGCCTGGGGTTGCACAGGTCGATGAGCGAACACGCGTCGCAGCGTTTGGCTTGGTATTCGGCCGTCGGGGTGATGCCGGCCTCCAGCATGGCCCGCGTGGCAGCGATGGTGTCTCGCGTCAGGCGGCGCAGTTCGGCATCGAAGACCACGTCGGTCCGGCGTCGGACGGCGCCATAAAACAGCGCGCCTAGCGGGACGGACTGGTTCAGCATGTCTTCCAGGCACAGGGCCTGTGCGCACAATTGGACGTCGTCGGCCCGGTGCGCCTTGGGCCGACCGCGCTTGTACTCGACGGGAAAGGCCTGTTCACCGTCCGGCCCTTCATGGAACTCCACCACATCGGCGATGCCGCTGATGCGCAAGCCGGCATGCGCCAGAGGCAGGGCGGTAGCGGTGCGCACCCCGCGGCGCCGTTCGCCGCGCGGCTTGTCGGCCCGCTCGTGCAGCACCCGGCCTTCGGCGGTGTGGCGGCTTTCCGCCCACAGCTGTTCGACGTGGATCAGCGCGCACTGACGCGGGCAGTACAGGTAGTGCTGCAGGGCGGACAAGGGAATGAATTCTTCCGACTCCATCGCTGCCGTCTCCTGAGTGCCTGCGTCGGCGCGGATGGCCACCGAATCCGTCAGATCAGCTCGCGCACCGTGACGCCCTGCGGCACGGCTGCGTGGTTCACCTCGACCCGGTAGTCGGCAAAGCGCCGGGGGGCTGCTTCGGCGTCGGCTTGGGCGGGCACCACCTTCACCGCATCGAACAGCGCATGGGCCGGGGCGTTGCCCATGGCGCTTTCGTGTTCGAAGACGATGAGCTTGCGCGCTGCCATCTCGCCGCGCGCGGCGGAACGGTCATGCTCGAACATGTTGATGAGCGCGCGCCAGAACAGCTCCAGGTCGGCGTCGGAAAATCCCGTGCGCTCGGCCAGCTTGGCAGAGATGAAGCCGTGTGCGCGGTACAGGCCGTAGGGAATGATGTGCTTGCGCCCCATGGTGCGGTTGTCACCGCTCTGGGCCTCGGCTTCTTTCTCGGTGGTGACGGCCATGCGTGTGATGGAGATTTCCAGCGGCACCACCGGGTCGATGGAGGTGGCAAAGGCCATCTGCACGGGACCGCGCACCTGGCCGGCATTCACGCCCGTGGTCATCACGGCGCCGAAGGTGCGCACATCGAAGAAGTTGTCGCACATCCATTGGGTGATGGCACGGGCCTTCTCTTCGTCCTTTGGCAGCTTCTTGTCTTCGGGCTTGAGCGATTGCGCCTCGTAGGCCTTGCGGTGCTGGTTGTTCAGGATGGCCCTTTCCTGCATGTAGATCGCATAGCCCGCTTCAGTGGGCTTGTCCAGGCCGACGAAGTTGCGGATCTTGCGCTTCAAGCACACATCAGTCACCAGCCCGCGATTGGTCTCCGGGTCCAGGCGCGGCAGGTTGCCGGCGTCCGGGTCGCCGTTGGGATTGCCGTTGGTGATGTCGAACAGATAGACGAATTCGTAGCGGTGGGCAATGGCGGTCATGCGGGGGCTCCCTCGGTGGTGTCTGTGCTGGAATCGTGGCCGGTGGCGTCCTCGCCCTTCGTGAAACGGCTTTGCGACTGGTGGTAGTAGCCGATGGCGAAGCGGCCCTGGTCTTCGATGCGCAGGCTGCGGGGGAACTGCCCGGGCAGGCCGTCGACGATCTCGCGGATGTCTTTTTCCAGATTGACGGCCAGGCCCGGCTTTTCCTTGCGCAGCTTGCCCAGGTGGTTCTGCGTGTTGCGCAAAAGCACGGGAAAAACGGATGCAGGTGTGGCCGATGCGGCGCCGTAGTAGCGGTCGCGGATGGTGGCGTTCACCTGGCCGCCCAGCGCGCTGCGCTGCACCGCCTCGAGCACCGCGAACAGACGGCCCAGCCGATAGCCCGGGTGGGTGGATTGCTTGTCAAGACTCACGGGGACCTCCTCCTTGTGGATATGAACATTGATGCCCAGTCGCCGCTCCCGGGCCAGAATGCCTTTGCAGATGGCCGCACGCAGGCCCGACAGGTTGCCGTCGGAGCGGATGCGCATGAGGGTGTTGGCGAGCAGGCTGCGCGGGTAGGCCCGACCATTCAGCACGGACCGCATGAACTCGCCCACCAGATTGTTGAAGGCGTCGTCCATCTTGGGCATGGCACCTTCCCGGTTCGGCACCGTCGCCAGCACGATGCGGCGCGCGGCCGGTGCGGTCTTCCAGGGCACGGGCTCCAGGCGGAAGTCCTCCGCATGCTGGGCCAGCCGCCGGGCGAACATGCCCAGCGTGCCGGCTTCCCAGAAGCGGATGGAAATGCGCGACGCGTTGGGCGCCAGGCCGAGGATGAACATGCGCGTGCCGTCCTGCAGCTTCGGGTCCAGTTCGCTCAAGGGGCTGCCCTTGGCGACCTGCGCCAGCACTTCGCGTACGCGGGCGGCTTCCTGCGAATCGTCGGGAGGCGTGTCGAGCAAGGACTCGAAGGTCCATTCCGCCGCCTGGGCTTCATCGGCATCGTCGGCCTCGGCCCAGAAGACCACGCTGGCATCGCCGATCTGGATACGCTGGTGGTTGTGCTCGCTGCGCCGCAGCAGGTGGTTGAGCACGGTGGTGTAGGCGAAGGCGGCCTGTTCGGATATGGGCGCGTTTTCCCCCTGGCTCTTGCCATAGGACGTGAACGATTCCAGGTTGAACGAGACGATGGAGGCACCCGAGCTCTGCGCACCGTTCACGCCCTTGATGGCGGGATGCAGTCGGACAACGGGCAGGCGTTCGCCGCTCACTAGGCAGTCCGCCAGCAGGGCCGCTGCACCTTCTTCGCCCGCCAGCAGGCGGGCTCGCACGGACTGCGCCGCAGGGCGTTCGTGCAGGTAAGTCTTCTCGCCATCGAGCCGGAAGACCATGTTGGCATCCAACATCTCTTCCTTGAACGGTGCAGCGGCGAAGCGTTCGGGGCTCCACGCCGACAGAAAGGCCAGGAAAGCCTTGAGCCCCGCGTCGTCTACGCCAGCCAGGCTCTGCTGGTGCAGTGCCTTGAAGGCTTCGTGCTCCTTGTCCGCACGCTTGCTGGTAGCGCTCACGCCCAACACGTAGCTGGTCTTGTCCCAGAGAAAGTTGGACTTGATGCCCACCGTGCGCTTCTCGGGCTGCGGCACGTTCATCATGCGCGGCACGGGCTTCTTGCCCGAGGTGTCGCGGATGTCGTTCACGTCCACCACGCGGCCATCGGGCGCCAGCAGGATTTCGTAGCTGATCTTCTCGGGGCTGTAGCCGAAGGGCGACAGCCCTTCCTCGCCACGCGCCAGCAGGCGCTGGTAGTAGGTGGCCAGGGCCTTCAGGATCATGACTTCACCTCCTCGCTATGCCAGGGCGGCACCTCGATCACGCCGCCTGCCATCTGCGCGCGGAAGAAGCGAGGCGCCATGCCGTGGTCGAAGTCGATGTCGTGCAGCGTCCAGCCCAGGTCGCGCGGCTCCAGCAGGCTTTCATGCGGAGCCGGTATGGGCTCGCCTTGTTCCAGCAAGGCGAAGCTGGCCGGAAATTCGCGCACGCCCATGCAGGGCTGCTGGAAGCACTGCCCCTTGCGCGCGCGGCGGTTGAAGATGTCCAGGTGCTTGCCCACCGAATCGTCGGGGCCGGCCTTGGCCGTCAGGTCGAAGTGCGCCTCGATCACATAGGCCACGTCGCGCAGGATGGTCGCGGCGCGCTGCTGGCGGTCTTCATCGACGTAGTTGGCCAGCCCGGCGGGCGTGCCGGCCTTCATGGCCTTGGTGACGCTGGCCGGCGAGATCTTTCCGCCCACTTCGTTGCGCCGGATCGACTCGAAGCGAATCGGGTTGAGCACGTGGATGCGGTCGATGGACCAGCGGATCGCGGGCTTCCAGTGGATCGCGTCCAGGATGCCACGCGCGGCGGATGGGGTAATGGCGTCGTAGCTGACCCGCTCCACTTTCATCTCCGGGCGCGTGAAGCAGGCGCGGTCGCCCCAGATTTTCAACCTCACTCCATAGCCCATGGCATCTCCCTCTGTTTACGGGCAGATCATCGATTGGCGGCCCTACGCCAGTCTTACCAGTTCAGACGTTCGCTGCGGATGAAGGTGGGGTTGTCCCAGTGCAGGCCGAACTTTTTGTCGTAGAGGTCCGGATGCACCAGGGCCATGAACTGTTCTCCCCACTTCTCCGGCGCCACGGGTGCGATCGCGCCAGCCTTGTAGAGCGCATCGAACCCTTGCCGCGGCAGCTGCACCAGATACGGCTGCAGCTTGCGCGCCAGGCCCCCGCTGCCTTCGGCGAACCGGAGCTGCTCCAGCGTTTCCCGGGCGGTGTCGTCATACGGCACGATCACCGGCATCTGCACGCTGTCGATCATGCGGAACTGTGTAGCCAGATTCTCCAGGGGCAGGCTGTCGGGGCGGCTGGCTTTGAGTTGGCCCATGAGGTCGGGCACGTCGAGTTGCTGTCCGCCCTTTGTCCAGTACAGCTGGGCAAAGTAGCGCCCGATGGCCTGGGGCGCCAGCGGGTCGTCTTGGCATTGGCGCAGCACCTCGCGCGCCACCTGGGCGTATTGCTCCAGCTCCGGGGGCGGGGCCCAGTCTTCATTCGCATTGGCGAACACCAGCACATCGCTGGCCTCCAGGCTTCTGCGGCCTTCGCGGTTGCAGCGGCCGGCCGCCTGGGCGATGGAGTCCAGGCCGGCCTCTGCGCGCAGTACGGTGGGGAAGTCGACATCGACCCCGGCCTCGATCAAGCTGGTGGAAACCAGGCGGCAAGGCTGGTCCGCCTTGAGCATCTGCCGCACCTCGGCCAGCACTTCGCTGCGGTGCCTCGCGCACATCAGCGTGGTGAGGTGCCGCGCTCCGGGCAGGTCGGCCATGGCCTCGTACACGGCGCGCGCGTGGCGTCGGTTGTTGACGATGCACAGCACCTGTTCGCGTTCGCGCATGTGGCCGGCCAGGGCTGCGTCGTCCAGCGTGCCGACGTGGCGCACGCGCACCCGCTCCAGTTGCTGGAAGAGCCGCGTGGGTTCGGGCGCCAGTTCGCGTACGCCCGTCAGCCCGCCATCGAACGCCGGGGCCTCCAGCGCAGGCTGGGTGGCGGTGCAGAGCACCACGCTCGCGCGGTAATTGCGCGCCAATTCGTCGATGGTGGCGACGCAGGGCTTGAGCAGCTTCAGCGGCATGGTCTGCGCCTCGTCCAGCACGACCACGCTGCCGGCGATGTTGTGCAGCTTGCGGCATTGCGAAGGCCGCGCGGCGAAGAGGCTCTCGAAGAACTGCACGGCCGTGGTGACGATGATGGGCGCGGCCCAGTTTTCCATGGCCAGGCGCAGCTTCTGGGCCGACTGGTACTTCTCCGGGTCATCCCGGGGCGGCTGGCGTTCGGTGAAGGCGCTGTGGTGCTCCAGCACGGCGGCATCGCCCAGCGGCCCCAGGGCCTTGCGGAACACGGCGGCGTTTTGCTCGACGATGCTGGTGAATGGGATCACGAAGATCACGCGCCGCCGCCCGTGGCGGATGGCATGGTCCAGCGCGAAGGCCAGCGATGCCAGCGTCTTGCCGCCGCCCGTGGGCACGGTCAAGGAAAAAAGGCCCGGTTCGCGTTCGGCACCCTGGCGCACCTGCCGCAGGATGTCGGCGCGCAGGCGGTTCACGTCGCTGTCGGCCTGAAACTGGTCCAGATAAGTATCGAGTTGCTCTCGCAACGCAGCCAGCGACGGGTGGGCGGAGCCGGCGCTGCGGTGGTCGGAGTTACCTTGGGCCTGCAAGTAGAAGCGTTCGGTGTCGATGAAGTCGGCATCCACCAGGCAGGAGAACAGCATCCGTGCCAGCAGCGCCAGCTGAAAAGGTTGCCGGTCCTTCGCCTGCTGCTTGTCCTGACCATAGTGCTTGAAGCCTGCAGGGAAGCTCAGCTTGTTGGGCAGGGTGATGTCCGTTTCCCATGCACCATCCAGCGTTGGCAGGTCGTCAGCGGCAATGCGGTGCGCCAGCGCCGTGCGTTCCCCTTCGCCCCTGCCGTTGGCCAGGCCGGCGTGGTGGCCCGCAATGCCATACGCCAACAATTGGCCCAAAATGCCCAAGCGCTCAGCCGCAATGCGCGCACCCCATGTGGAATGGTCCACGCGCGCTGGGCTGCCGCGTAGCCGTTCTTGAAAAGGCAGCGTGTATTTGCCGAGGTCGTGCAGCACCCCGGCCACTGCGCCCAACTCCGCCGCTCCAAACACCGACGCTCGCTCCGACGCCCCCTCGCTGACTTGCAGCAGGTGATGAGAAAGCAGTTGCCAGTCCGACTCGGAACGCCCTTCCAATGAATGGGCATAAAAAAACACGATCTCCGCCCCCCAGCTTTTTGATTTCGCGGCCTGCAGAGCAGGCTCGGCGCAAGCCGCCATTCAAGCACCATACGGTACTGCGATGTGGAGCCACATCAAACCTGGGTAATCCTGCATACGTCGGCCTTCAGATCGCGGGGGGACGAGGATGGCCTTGCCACGTTCACGTCAGACAGGCGCATTTGGCACGCCTGACTGATCGCTGGGCAGTGCCGGGCCTGAGAGGGTTCCTCGCCCCCACCATCTTTGTCAAGCCGCTAAACCCCGAACAAATCCGCCCCACCCGCCTTCGGCGGCGTCACTCCCAGGTGCCGGAAGGCCGCCAGCGTGGCCACGCGCCCGCGCGGCGTGCGCTGCAGGTAGCCCTGCTGGATGAGGTAGGGCTCGATCACGTCCTCGATCGTGCCGGACTCCTCGCCGATGCTGGCCGCGATGTTGTCCAGCCCGACCGGTCCGCCGTCGAAGCGGTGGATCACCGCCTCCAGCAGCTTGCGGTCCATCACGTCGAAGCCCTGCGGGTCCACGTCGAGCATGGTGAGCGCACGCTGGGCGATATCGAGCGTGATGCGTCCATCGCCCTTCACGTCGGCGTAGTCACGCACGCGGCGCAGCAGGCGGTTGGCGATGCGGGGCGTGCCGCGCGAGCGGCGGGCGATCTCGAAGCCGCCCTCAGGGTCGATGGGCGCGTTCAGCAGGCCGGCACTGCGCATCACGATGCGCGCCAGCTCGTCCGGCGTGTAAAACTCCAGCCGCGCGACGATGCCGAAGCGGTCGCGCAGCGGGTTGGTGAGCATGCCGGCCCGCGTGGTGGCCCCCACCAGGGTGAAGGGCTGCAGGTCGAGCTTAATGCTGCGCGCGGCCGGCCCCTCGCCGATCATGATGTCGATCTGGTAGTCCTCCAGCGCGGGATAGAGGATTTCCTCGACCACGGGCGAAAGGCGGTGGATCTCGTCGATGAAGAGAACGTCGTTCTTTTCCAGGTTGGTCAGCAGCGCCGCCAGGTCCTTGGGCTTTTCCAGCACCGGGCCGCTGGTCTGGCGCAGATTCACCCCCAGCTCGGCCGCGATGATGTGGCTGAGCGTGGTCTTGCCCAGACCGGGCGGGCCGAACAGCAGGACGTGGTCGAGCGCCTCCGACCGCTTTCTGGCCGCACCGATGAAGATCTCCAACTGCTCGCGCGCCTTGGCCTGGCCCACGTACTCCTGCAGCAGCTTGGGGCGCAACGCGCGCTCCAGCGCCTCCTCCTGCGGGGAGGCCGGTGCGGCGGACACCACGCGCTTCGGAGGAGGAACGGGGGCGAAATCGTCGGTCTGGATGCTCATGCAATGGGAGGCGGAGGTGTCAGGGGTTCAGCCACTGCCGCAGGGTGGCGCGGTAGGGTTGGTCGAAACGGCCATATTGGTCCAGGCCGCCGGGGTTGGAACAGCTTGCGGATCCGCCCAGCAGCTGGCCGGAAACGTAGCGGCGGATGCCGATCCCCATGAACAGCGCAGAGCCGCTGCTGCCCTGCTCGGTCGTGCCTTCCTGCCATGCCGTGGTGATGAACGTGCCATTGTCGGACGTGCTGGACTGGCAGGCCGTGGTCGTGCAGGTGCTGTAGAGGCGCACGGTACCCTGGCTGACCTTTTGCAGGTCGCCTTCCGGATGGTGCACGCCGGCCACGGACGATTGCAGAGGCACGCCGCCAAAATACGACCCGGCAAACACCACACCGGCAGGCGGCGGGCTGTTGAGCCGCATGAAGGAGGTGTCGGTAGTGGCCGTGGCGTGCAGCAGCGTAGCGCCGCCGGTGAGCCGTACCGTCGCGGGATTCACGGTACCGGCATTGCAGGCCGAGGAGCGGTAGAACCAGTCCGTCATGAGTGTGGACGCGACCACCTGGGTGGAGATGCAGTGGTTGGCGCTCAGAAAATACGGCGTGCCAGAAGAGCGCGCATCGTTCAACAGCGTGCCGGTGCACCGAAAGGAGTTACCGTCTTCGCGCGTGTAGGTCATGCGCGCCACGGAACGGCTTTCGCTGCTGAACTCGGGCTTGCAGGTCACGTCGATATTGCAGGAGGCAGACTCGCCCACCTTGGTGGTGAAAGCGCCTTCGGCCACCGCGGGGTCGAGCGTGAAGTGCGACACACGCGGCACCGCCAGCCGCACAGCGGCCGGGGATGCGCCGGCGGGTATCTCGACCTCCAGCGTGGTGGCGCTGCTGCCGAAGTCAGGGCTCCAGTAAGTGTGCGCCGCCACGTCGTCCGCGCCGCCCTGCGCATTGCGCGTGGCAATGGCGGAAAGCTCCGCCGCGGACACTTGCACGGCGGCACCGGCATCCGCGCCATAGAAGCGCAGCACCGCCCCGGCGGGCAGGCTGCGCACCAGGACACCCAGGCGCACGCCGCGTGCACCGGCCGCATCGAAGGCGATCGCCGCCACCTGCGTGCCCCGCTCCGTAGCGCGCCAAGCCAAAGCAGACTGGGCGGCTGCCACGGTGGCCGTGTCGGCCACGCCGCGGACAGTGCCGATCTGCTGCGGAATGCCGGGGGTGGCCGGGGCAGAAGCTGTCTTGGCGATGGTGGCTTGCGAGAGCGCGCCCAACTGCACGCGCCGCACGGCGTCTGCTGGCGCAACGCCCTGCGCCGCGGTAGGTGCAGCGGCCTCCTTGGCTGTGGCCGCCGAGGCGGACGCGGCGGCGATGGCACTGGGGTCGTAGGGCTCGATGCGGTCCGTCGTCACGCCGATAGGACCACCGCCGCCGCCCCCGGGTGCAGGTGCAGGCGTGGGACTCGAACTGTCGCCACCCCCGCCACCACCACAGGCGGCCAGTACCAGCAGCGCTGCCGTCACCGGCATCCATCGCTTGAAAGCATTGATCTTCATGTCAGACCTTTCGCGTTGGCTCAAGAAAAGAATCCAAAAAAGAACGAAGAAGGCGCAGCGCAGCCGCTGGCACACACTGAACCAAGTACCTCATGGGGCCATCATCGCGTCACTTCGCCAGCGCCTTCAGCGCCAGCTTGATCCCGTCGCTCACGCCGACGTCCTTGGGCAGGGCCTTCAGGGCGGCGGCGGCCTCCTTGTCGTTGTAACCCAGGGCCAGCAAGGCCTGCAGGATATCGGCCTGCGCGTCGCTGGCGGCGTGGGCCGGGGCGCCGATGTCAGCGCCCAGCTTGCCCTTGAGCTCCAGCAGCAGGCGCTCGGCCGTCTTCTTGCCGATGCCGGGCACCTTCACCAGCCGGCCGGCCTCCTGAAGCGTGACGGCCTGGGCCAGGTCGGCCACGCCCATGCCCGACAGAATGGACAGCGCCGTGCGCGGGCCCACGCCGCTGATCTTGATGAGTTCGCGGAAGGCCTGCCGCTCGGTGTGCGTGGCAAAGCCGTAGAGCAGCTGTGCATCCTCCCGCACGATGAAGTGGGTGAGCAGCGCCACGCGCTCGCCCACGACGGGCAGGTTGTAGAACGTGCTCATGGGCACCTGCACCTCATAGCCCACGCCATGGCAATCCAGCAGTACCTCGGGCGGGTTCTTCTCCAGCAGGGCGCCGGTCAATTTGCCTATCATTGATGTCCTTTGGCCGTATTCCTGCGGCATTCAACCGGAATTATCCGCGTGATCCTGCGCCACACTTTCACCCCCCACAACAACACGCGACTGTCCCACCTGTGCGGGCCGGCGGACGCCCATCTGCGCACCATCGAGACGGCGCTGCAGGTGCGCATCGCCCACCGGCACGAGCAGTTCAAGGTCGACGGCCCCAAGGCCAAGGCGACCCAGGCGATGGAGCTGCTGCAGGCGCTGTACGAAATGGCCGACCACGCCATTTCCGAGGACCACCTGCAGCTCATGCTGGCCGGCGACAGCGCCCTGGTGGAGGCGCCAGAGGGCGCCGTAGTGCTGAACACGCGCCGGGCGGACCTGCGGGCCCGCACGCCCACGCAGAACGTCTACCTGGACAACATCGCCAGCCACGACATCACCTTCGGCATCGGCCCAGCGGGGACCGGCAAGACCTACCTGGCGGTCGCCTGCGCCGTCGATGCGCTGGAGCGCAGCAACGTGCAGCGCATCGTGCTCACGCGCCCGGCCGTGGAGGCCGGCGAGCGCCTGGGCTTCCTGCCGGGCGACCTGACGCAGAAGGTGGACCCGTACCTGCGCCCCCTGTACGACGCGCTGTACGACCTGATGGGTTACGACAAGGTGCAGAAGGCGTTCGAGCGCAATGCGCTCGAGATCGCACCGCTGGCCTTCATGCGCGGGCGCACGCTCAACAACGCCTTCATCATCCTGGACGAGGCGCAGAACACCACGCCCGAGCAGATGAAGATGTTCCTCACCCGGATCGGTTTCGGCGCCAAGGCCGTGGTGACGGGCGACGTCAGCCAGATCGACCTGCCCAAAGGCGCGATGAGCGGCCTGATCGACGCCGAGCGCGTGCTCAAGCGCGTCAAGGGCATCGCCGTCACGCGCTTCACCACGGCGGACGTGGTGCGCCACCCGCTGGTGGCGCGCATCGTGGACGCCTATGACGCCAGGAAGGGCACAACCCCCTGAGCCGCTACGCGGCTTCCCCCTTCTCTCGGCTGCGCCGGGAAGGGGGAGCGAGGACCGCGGCTCCATGCCCGCCTGCGCGGGCATGGACGGGACGAACG
>JAEWPH010000215.1 GCA_023460715.1 Pseudomonadota bacterium
CTGCTGGGCGGGGGCATGGGCCTGCGCGCCATGGCCGATGCCCAGCACCACGCAGGCATGGTCGCCGCCGGCCGCGGTCATCGCTGCCAGCTCCATTGCACCAGCGGGCGCGCGGCTTTCCAGCTGCGCATGCGGCCCAGCGGTTCGGCGCTGGAGAGTTCCAGCCGCAGCAGTTGCCCGCCGTGCGCGGCGTGCAGTTGCACCAGCAGTGCTTCGGTCTCCAGCGTCACGGCGTTGACGACCAGGCGGCAGCCGGCGGGCATCAGAGTCTGCAGCGCGGCGAACAAGCCCTCGTCGAATCCGCCGCCCACAAACACTGCCTGCGGCGCGGGCAGGCCCGCCAGCGCGTCGGGCGCCAGCCCGTGCACGACACGCAGCTGGTGGTGCAGGCCGAAGCGCTCGGCATTGGTTCGGATGTTGTCCACACGCGCGGCGTGCTGCTCCACGCTGATCGCCGTGCCGCCCGCCAGGCACCATTCCACGGCGACCGAGCCCGAGCCGCCGCCAATGTCCCACAGCCGCTCGCCGCGCCGGGGCGCGAGCGCCGCCAGCGTGAGCGCGCGGGCGGGGGCCTTGGTGATCTGGCCATCGTGCGCATACCCGTCGTTGGGGCGGCCGGGCACCTGGGGCAGAGCGCTGCCGCCCTGCGCCCGCAATGCGACGGCGACCGGGGCGTGTGCGGGCTCCTGCGCGAGCAGCGCCGCGGCTTCGGCCGCCGCCATGGTGCGGCAGCGCTCGCGCGGGCCGCCGACGGACTCCATCACCCACAGTGCGCTGTCGCCCCAGCCTTCGCTCACCAGCCAATCGGCCAGCGCGGCCACGGCGGCGCCATCGCGCAGCAGCACGATGGCTTGCCCGCCGGGTGCCAGGCGCGGCAGCAGTTGCTGCACGGGGCTGGCATGCAGGCCCAGGCAGTCGGTGGCCTCCAGCCGCCAGCCCAGGCGGGCGGCGACCAGCGAGAATGTCGAGGGTTGGGCGTGGCAGCGCCACTCGTGCGGCGCCAGGTGCGCGGCGAGACTGCCGCCCGCGCCGAACCAGAACGGATCACCGGAGGCCAGCACCACTACGCGCTGCCCGCGCAGCGCCACCACGGGGGCGATGTCGAACGGTACGGGCCACGGCCTGCCGCGCTCGCCCACCTGGGCCAGTGCCAGATGGCGCGGCCCGCCGAAGACGACCTCAGCCTGGTCCAGCGCGTGGCGGGCGGCGGGTGTCAGGCCGTCCAGCCCGTCCTCGTTCAGGCCCACCAATGTCAACCACGGATCAGCCATGACGCATGTTCTCCTGCTGGGCGGTACCAGCGGCGCCAGCCAGTTGGCGCAGGCGCTGCACCGCGCCGGCGTGCCCGCGGTCTTTTCGTATGCCGGCGTGACCCAGTCGCCCGTGGCCCAGCCGCTGCCCACGCGCACCGGCGGCTTTGGCGGTGCGCAAGGGCTGGCCCAATTCATTCGCGACGAGCGCATCACCCATGTGGTGGATGCCACGCACCCGTTCGCCGCACAGATGAGCCGCAACGCCTGTGCAGCCTGCGATGCGACCGGAACGCCTTTGCTGGCGCTGGAGCGCGCGCCCTGGCAGCCGCAGGCCGGCGACCGCTGGATCGAAGTGCCCGACATGGCCGGCGCCGCTGCGGCGTTGCCGCAAGAGCCCGCCCGCGTGTTCCTGGCCGTGGGGCGCAAGCAACTCGATGCCTTCGCCGCGCAGCCACATCACCATTACCTGCTGCGCCTGGTGGATGCGCCCGAGCCGGGCAGTCTGCCCTTGCCCCACGCCACGGTGGTGCTGGGGCGTGGCCCCTTCAGTGCGCATGACGATGAGGCGCTGCTGCGCACGCACCGCATCGGCTGGCTGGTGGCCAAGAACGCCGGCGGCGAGGCCACGCGCGGCAAGCTGGAGGCCGCACGTGCGCTGGGCCTGCCGGTCGTGATGGTGCAGCGCCCGGCCTTGCCCGAGCGCGCGCGGACCGAAGACGTGGCTGCCGTGCTGCACTGGATCATTCATGGCGCGTTGCCCGGCGCGGATTCGGTGGGCGCATAGAAGCGCGGGGTGTAGACCCAGCGCCCCACCTGCCGCGTGGTGCTGTTGCCCACGAGCACCACGGTGCGCATGTCGGCCATCTCGGGCGTGGCCTCGGCCAGCGTGCAGACATGGAGGTGCTCGTCAGGCGTGGACACGGCCCGCGCGAAGACCAGCAGGCGGGCGGGCTCGCACTGCGCACGCAGCAGCGCCAGCAGGCGTACGAAGCCCTCGGGCCGGCTGTGCGAGCGCGGGTTGTAGAAGGCCATGGCGAAGTCGGCCTCGGCTGCCAACTGCACGCGCCGCGCGATCACGGCCCAGGGCTTGAGGTTGTCCGACAGGTTGATGCAGCAAAAATCGTGGCCCAGCGGCGCGCCGGCGCGGGCCGCTGCGGCCAGCATGGCGGTGATCCCGGGCAGCACCTGCACGTCGAGCATCTGCCAGGCTGCGGACTGATCCGCAGGGGCGTGCTCGATGGCCTCGAACACTGCCGCCGCCATGGCGAACACGCCCGGGTCGCCGGACGATACGACCACCACCTGCCGGCCCTCGGCGGCCAGCGCGAGGGCGTGCTGGGCGCGCTCCAGCTCCACCCGGTTGTCTGAGGCATGCCAGGCCACGGCGGGGCTGCCTCCTGATTGCTCCACCAGCGCCTGTGCGCGGGCCACGTAAGGCAGATAGCCGACGACATCGGTCGCGTCGCGCAGGGCGGCGGCCACTTCGGGCGTGATCTGGTCCAGCGCGCCGGGGCCCAGGCCGGCAATGGTCAGGCGGCCGGTGCGCGCGGAGGCATTCGTCGTCACCATGCGACCTCCGGCCGGCGCCCCTGGCCGTGCACCAGCACGATGGCGAAATAGGGGCAGGCGTCGCCTTCCACTTCGGTCAGGCGCGCCACCTGCTGCTGCGCCGTGGTGCCGTTCTGCACCAGCCAGGCGGCGTCGAGCCGGCCCGTGCGCTCCAGCGCGCGGCGGATGCGCGGCAGGTTGCGGCCTACCTTCATCACCACCAGCGCTTCGGCCGACTGCATGCGGCGCACCAGCTCGTCTTCGGCCAGGGTGCCGGTCATCACGCTCAGCACGTCGTCGCCCCAGGTGATGGGCTCGCCCGTGGCGTGCCAGCAGCCCACCATGCCGGGAATCCCGGGCACGACTTCCAGCCGCACGGCCGCGCGCTCGCGCAGGCGGGTGTACAGGTGCATGAAGGAGCCGTAGAGGAAGGGATCGCCCTCGCACAGCACGACGACCTGTTCGGTGCGGGCCAGGGTTTCCAGGCGCGCGCACCAGTCGTCGTAGAAGGCGGCGAGCTGGGCCACGTATTCGGGGCTGTCCACCGGCATCTCGGTGGTCATGGGGTATTCCATCGGGTACTCGGCCGCGCCGGGCGCCAGCAGGCCGTCCACCAGTTGCCGCGCCTTGCCGGGCCGGCCCTTCTTGCGGAAGAACGCCACATGGCGCGCGCCGCGCACCAGGCGGTCGGCCTTCACGGACATCAGTTCCGGATCGCCCGGGCCCAGGCCCACGCAGACGACACCCGGCAGGGCCTGCGCCACGGCGCTACTCGGCATGGCTGGCCAGCGCGTTGATGGCGGCGACCGTCATGGCCGAGCCGCCCAGGCGCCCGCGCACGATCATGGCCGGCACGGGCAGATCCTGCATCAGGGCCTCCTTCGATTCCGCCGCGCCGATGAAGCCCACGGGGCAGCCGACGATGGCCGCCGGGCGCGGGCAGTCCGGGTCGTGCAGCAGATTGAGCAGGTGGAACAGGGCGGTGGGGGCGTTGCCGATGGCGACCACGGCGCCCGCCAGGTGGGGGCGCCACAGCTCCAGCGCGGCGGCGCTGCGGGTGTTGCCCATGCGCTGCGCCAGCGCTGCGACCTCGGGGTCGTGCAGCGTGCAGATGACGGGGTTGTGGGCCGGCAGGCGCGAGCGGGTGATGCCTTCGCTGACCATGCGCACGTCGCACAGCACGGGCGCGCCGTTCTGCAGCGCCTGTTGGGCGGCTTCGGCCATGCCGGCGGAAAAGTGGACGTGGGGCGCCAGCTCGACCATGCCGGCCGCATGGATCATGCGGACGACCACCCGCTCTTCCACGGACGTGAAGCGGGCCAGGTCGGCCTCGCGGCGGATGGTGGCAAAGGACTGCCGGTAGATCTCGGCGCCATCGGTTTCGTAGCGGTGCAGCATCAATTCTGGTTTTCGAACAGCAACCCGGGATTGTCTTGCACGGCGGCCGCCTGCAGCCGCTCCCGGGCCTCACCGTTGGCGTTGCCGTCGCGCACCACGGCAAACAGACGGCCGCAGGGCGAGGGCTCGGCCCGCAGCGTGACGGTGGCCGGGGCCTGCCGTGCGCAGCCCTTGGCGCAGCCGCTCACATGCAGATGCGCGCCTGCGGGCACGTGCGGCGCCAGGGCCAGGGCCAGGGCCTGCGTGGGTGCCTGCGCCTGGGGGCAACCGGGCGCGCCGGTGCAGGCCGACACGCGCAGCCGTGCATCCGCCGCTTGGGTGATCCAGTCGGCTGCGTGGTCCAGCCCGGTGCTTGGCGGAAGCTGCGGTGGCTGGCGCATGCCGTTGCCGCCGCCAGCGCCCCCGTCGCTGTCCGGTGCCCGCGGCCATTCGATCAGCAGCATGCGCCAGGGGGTCGCGCGCAGGCCGCCGTAGCCCTCTGCCGCGCCGCCGGCCGCGTGCAATGCCCTGACCAAGCGGGCCAATGCGGTGGCCTGCAGCCGGCCCAGCGGGGCGCCTGCCAGCCAGCCGACGCCGGGAACGGGGCCCGGTGTGGGGGTGTCGGTGCGGGTGGTATCAAGGGTGGACGGCGTTGGCCGCTCCACTGCTTGCCACGTGATTCCGGCGGCAAGCCCGGGCGGCCAGGCGGGGGCGCCGTCGTCTGCTGCTACGAGGCGTTCGATCTCGGGCGCGCAGGCGGCCAGGCGTCCCGGCCGGCGCCCTTCGACCTTCTGCTGCTGCTGGCAACGCAGGGCAAACCAGCGCGCCAGCGCCAAGCCCGCCGCGACGGCCTGTACGGCATCGGGGGCGACCATGGCCCAGGGCAGCCCATCCGGCCGGACACGCCAGGCGGCGGCTGCGTTGCTGCCATCGCCATGGGGACTTCCCTGGGCAGCGGGGTGCTGCGGCACCCGCTCGAAGCGAATGTCTGCCGAGACCGCCTGCAGCCCCGCGCCATGCCCACCGTCGATGGACCAGCCGAACTTGGCCGGCAGGGCGTCCAGGGTGTCGTCCGGGGCGGCGAGGGCCTGCCAGAGCGCCTGGGCCAGCTCCGTCACGCCGTCACCGGGCCGGTGCAGCGGGTCCACCACCAGGTTGCGGCGCCGCTCGCGCTGCACGTCGGCATCCAGCAGACCGCAACCCGCCAGGGCGCGCAGCACGCCGGCATGCCGCGCCTCGGCCACGCCGCGCAGCTGCACGTTGGCGCGGCTGG
>JAEWPH010000216.1 GCA_023460715.1 Pseudomonadota bacterium
GGCCGTCGCCGGTGTGGGCGCTTCGGCCTGGCCGGACGCCGGCGCCCCGTTGCTGCTGGCAGCCGCGGCGGCCGGCTATGCGGTGGGCTGCCTGTGGCTGCGCGGTGCTTCAGAGGGCGCCGCGCCACCCGCGACGCCCGGCAGTGCTCCCGCGCCGGCAGAATCCACCCAGCGTGATTCGCGCAGCCCGGCGCTGCGGTTGGCGCACACCGCCGTGGACGCCGCGACCGGCGCGGCGCTGCTGCTGGTCTGGCAGCGGGTGCACGGTGCGGCGGAGGCAGGCCTGCTGGCCGTGCTGCTGCGCCTGCTGGGCATGGTGCCCGTGGTAGTGCACACCGCCTGGGCGCAGGTGCTGCTGGCCCGCGGGCAACGTTGGCACGCACATCCGCTGTGGGCCGGCGCGGCGGGCGCCGGGCTGGCGGGCGCGCTGGGCGCGGCCTGCGCAGCGGCGCTGTCGCTGGGCTGGCTGCCCGGATGGCAGGCCGCACTGCCGTATGTGCTGCCCATCACGCTGTGGCAGGCGGCCGCCTGCGTGCATGCGGCCTGCAGCCACCTGCCCTTCCAGTCAGGGCGGGCGACGGGATTCTCGCGCGCGGCCATCGCGCTCGCGGCGCTGCAGTGGGTCGCACTGTGCCTGCCGGCCGTACCGGCCTTCTCACTCACGGCCGCCGCGCATGTGTGGTGGCTATCCATCGCGTCTGCCGCCGGGCTGCTGCTGTGGACGGCCTGGATCGTGCGTGCCTGCGAGGCATCCGCCGGGCACTGCCGCGCCCCCGGGGGCGGCCAGGAAACTTAGAATCGGGGGTTTCGCCCTTCTTCTACCCTCCTGCCCGCTCGCCCCTTGGCAGCGGAATGGCCACATCCATGTCCGAAAACCAAACGCCCGCACCCGCCCAAGACGACAACCAGCTCATCGCCGAGCGCCGTGAAAAACTGCGCGCCCTGCGCGAAGCGCAGGAGCAGGGCAAGGGCGTGGCGTTTCCCAACGACTTCAAGCCTGCCCACCACGCTGCCGATCTGCAGGCCGCCCACAGCGAAACGTCTGCCGAAACGCTCGAAGCCCAGCCCGTCACGGTGAGCGTGGCCGGCCGCATGATGCTCAAGCGGGTGATGGGCAAGGCCAGTTTCGCCACCGTGCAGGACGGCTCGCTCGGCACCACCGGCGGCCGCATCCAGCTGTACGTGACGCGCGACGCGCTGGGCGAGGAGCTGTACGCTGCCTTCAAGCACTGGGACCTGGGCGACATCGTCGGCGCCGAAGGCACGCTGATGAAGACCAAGACGGGTGAGCTGTCGGTCAAGGTGAGCGCACTGCGCCTGCTCACCAAGAGCCTGCGCCCCATGCCCGACAAATTCCACGGCGTGGCCGACCAGGAGGTGAAGTACCGCCAGCGCTATGTCGACCTGATGACGGACGACTCCGCCCGCAAGCGCTTCATGGCGCGCAGCAAGGCAGTGAGCGGTATCCGCGAGTTCATGGTGCAGCACGGCTTCCTGGAAGTGGAGACGCCCATGCTCCACCCCATTCCCGGCGGCGCCAACGCCAAGCCATTCGTGACGCACCACAACGCGCTGGAGCAGGAGATGTACCTGCGCATCGCGCCCGAGCTGTACCTCAAGCGCCTGGTCGTGGGCGGCTTCGAGCGCGTGTTCGAGATCAACCGCAACTTCCGCAACGAAGGCATCTCGGTACGCCACAACCCCGAGTTCACGATGATGGAGTTCTACGCGGCCTACTGGAACTACCGCGACCTGATGGACTTCACCGAGCAGCTGGTGCGCGACGCCGCCATGAAGGCCGTCGGCACGCTCGAATTGACCTACGGCGGCCGCGCGGTCGATCTGTCCAAGCCCTTCCAGCGCCTGACCATCCGCGAAGCGATCTTCCAGCACACCGAAGCCGGCGCGCATGTGGACGATGCCGCCTGGCTCATCAGCGCGCTGAAGAAGCTGGGCCTGACGGAAGAGAAGAACCGCCTGTCCACCCGCACGCTGGCCGGCCTGCAGGTGCTGTACTTCGAGGAACTCGTCGAAGACAAGCTCTGGGAGCCCACCTTCATCATGGAGCACCCCACCGAGATCAGCCCGCTGGCCCGCGCCAACGACCTGCGCCCCGAGGTCACCGAGCGCTTCGAGCTGTACATCACCGGCCGCGAATTCGGCAACGGCTTCTCGGAACTGAACGATGCCGAAGACCAGGCCGCGCGCTTCAACGCGCAGGTGTCGGCCAAGGAATCGGGCGACGACGAGGCCATGTACTTCGACCATGACTTCGTGCGTGCGCTGGAGTACGGCATGCCCCCCGCCGGCGGCTGCGGCATCGGCATCGACCGGCTGATGATGCTGCTGACCGACAGCCCCAGCATCCGCGATGTGATCTTGTTCCCGGCCCTGCGCCGCGAGAACTGAGAAAAACGTGTTGCCGATCTCGCAAATGCCGCTGCGCGGCCGCAGGGAGATCGTCAACACGGCTGAGCGGGCCTACACTGGCCTGCACGGCACTGCGCGTGCCCTGCCCCGCACAGAGATCCACCGGAACCGCCCATGCCTGTCACCCCCATCTCCGGCCAGCCCGTTCCCTCGGCCCCCATTGCCGAAGCAGGCTCCTTTTCGGTGCTGGTCGTCGAGGACCAGGCCTCCATGCGGGCTGCGCTGGTGGGCGAGCTGCGCCACGTCGGCATCACCGAAGTGCACGAGGCCGGCTCGGCCCACCCGGCCGTCGAAGCCTTCCGCCAGCACCGTCCCGATCTGGTGCTGCTCGACATCCGCCTGGCCGGCGCCGAAGACGGCTACTGGGTCGCGCAGCAGATGCGCGAGTCCGAGCCCGGCGGCTGGACCCCCATCATCTTCCTCTCGGCCCTGGACAGCGATCTGGACGTGTGGCGCGGGATCGAGGCCGGCGGCGACGACTACCTGGTCAAGCCCGTCAAGCCCATCGTGCTGGTGGCCAAGCTGCGCGCCATGCGGCGCCTGCTGGACATGCGCCGGCGCCTGGTCTCGCTGTCCGAGGAACTGCATCAGGCCAACCAGCGCCTGAACGAGATGGTCGAGGTGGACGCGCTCACCGGCCTGGTCAACCGCCGCGGCTTCGACCGCCTGCTGCACAGCGAGATCGCAGCCGCGCGCCGCGACGGCACGCCGCTCACGCTCATGCTCTGCGACCTGGACCATTTCAAGCACTACAACGACACCCGCGGCCATGTGCAGGGCGACGCCTGTCTGAAGGAAGTCAGCCGCGTGCTGCGCGAAGTGTGCGTGCGCCCGCGGGACGTGGCCTCGCGCTACGGTGGCGAAGAGTTCGCGCTGATCCTGCCGAACACGCCACGCTCGGGCGCCATGACGTTCGCCCGCGCGCTCGGCAAGGTGCTGAAGGTGCGAGCCATCGCCCACGAAGGCTCGCCCCTGGGCGACCGGCTGACCCTGTCCGGCGGCATCACCACCTGCATCCCCGACGAGACGACCAGCGCCGAAGGCATGCTGATGCGTGCCGACGAGGCGCTCTACGCGGCCAAGGCCCAGGGCCGCAACCGCTTCTTCAGCTTCGAGATGCAGATGGACACCGTCGAGCAGCTGCGCGGCTGAGCCGCCGGCGACGACGCTGGCCCGGCCCTGCGCATCCACCGTTCTTCCCTGGCGCGGCCGCCATGGGTGCCACGCACCGGGCAGCGCCATCCTTGCCGATCCAGACACCCCGCCGCGCCCGGAGCCCGGCCCCCCTATTGCCCGTGACCGATTCCACCGCCATGCTGCTTCGCTTCAAGAACCATCTGCCCCCCTGGATCCAGGACTGGCTGGACATCATCGTGCCCGGGATACAGATCCTGGCCATCGTCATCGCCGCTCTGCTGCTGCAGCGGCTGCTGCGGCGCCTGCTGCGGCGGGCCGGCGAGCACTACCACTGGCCCATCGAACTGGTGGTGACCGTCAACGGCCTGCTGCGCTGGATCATTCTGGGCAGCACCGTCCTGCTAGTGCTGGAGCGCCTGGGCGTGTCCGCCACGGTGCTGTGGACCGCCTTCACCGGCTTCGCCACGGTGGGGGCGGTGGCCTTCTTCGCGGCCTGGAGCGTGCTCTCCAACCTGTTCTGCGCGCTACTGATCTTCACCGTGGGGCCCTTCCGGCTGGGCGACTACATCGAGGTGCTCGACACGGCCGAGAAGCCCGGCGCCAAGGGCCGGGTGGTGGACATCAACCTGCTCTACACCACGCTGGAAGACTTCGGGGCCGATGCCGAGCACCCGGCCTTCATCCAGGTGCCCAACGCCTTGATGTTCCAGCGCGTCGTGCGGCGCTGGAAAGGCACGCCGCCCGCGGCTGCGGCCACCGTGCCGGCCGAGCCCGCCACCCCGGCGGCCACCGCACCCGCGGCTGCGCCCACACCGCCAGCAGGCTTGCCGCCAGCGCTCTGAACCGGCATCCATAGCCGCGAGGGGGCGGTTGCGGGACGGCTGGCATGCCGGCGAAGCAAAGCGGCAAATGCGCAGGACCGCGCGGTATTGCTATATTATTTATAGCTACATCCGCTTTCATTCATTGGCCTGCAGCCCGATTTAACCAATAATCTCCTTCACCCCGCCGACAATGCTGTGGCGAGAAGTGGGCACAGCCCACACAGGGCGGCGGCGATGCTGCTGCGGGGCCCGCCCCAACGGGCCCCTGGCGGAGACGCGGTCCTGGATCCGGCCGAGGCTTGAAGTCCGACAGGACGGCGCCGTGTCAGCTCCGTACCGCGTCTCTACACGGTGCACCGCCACCTCAGCCCCCATGCTCGCCATGCGGCCTGCGCTCCCGCTCCGGGCCGTGCTGCTGCGTGGAGTGCGCGTGCGGCGCTTGCGCCTGCTGCGGTGGTGCCGCAGGCCGCGGCTGCATCGCAGCGGGGTGGGACGGCACATGGGGCGCGGCCTGCTGCGGTGCATGCATCGCCGCCACCGACAGGTGACGCGGCTCCGCATGGACGGGCGGCTGCATTGCAGCAGGCGGCGGTGTGGGCCGCTGGGGCTGCGGAGCGACGCGGAGGGCGGCCGGCGGCTGCGGCGGTTGTGATGTATGCGCCGTTGGCAGCTCCAGCGCCGCGCCCCGGGGGGCCTGGACATTCACCCTTTCCTGATGCACAGGCGCAGCAGCGGCAGGCCTCTGCCCCATCAACGCGGTGGGCGGCTCTGCACGCGCCGCAGTGGCTGGGGACGTTACCGCAGCATGGCCCTCCTGCGCGGCCGCCAGGTGTGCGTCTCGCCCGCCGCCGTCATGGCGACCGGCGGGACCTTCCTGCAGTACCGCCGTGGCGGGTGCGGGCCGCGCGCCGGGCATTCCGGGTGCGGTGGTGGTAACGCCCGGCATCCCCGCCCTGAGCATTCCCTGCCCGGGACCCGCATGCGCGTGCTGCACGGCGACGGGATCGCCCGCAGGCACAGAGGCAAGCACAGGGCCGGGCCTGCCGGACCCGTGCACGCCCGGTGCAGGCCGCACCGCTTCGCCGGAACCCGCCCGGAGCGCCGTCGCCATGGGCTGCGGGTGCAGCGCCTGCCGGGCGGTATCCGGCGAAGGCGTCGCAATGGCGGCCGGAGAAGGCGCTACCGGTCCACCCCCCGGCCCACGGGCCGGCAGAACAGCTGCAGCAGCGGCGGCGGGCGCAGGCAGTCCGGGCAGCTGCGCCGCAGCGTTCACGTAGACATTGCGGTTGTTCACCGTGGTCCGGTGGACGTTCTCGATCACCGTCGTCGAGTTCGACACGTAGGTATTGCCGCGATAGACCACCGCCGGCCGCCAGGCGGGGGGTGGCGGAGGCGCCGGCCCCCAGGCCACCGCAGCCGGCGGCAGAGATGGAGCCCCCCAATGCACGTCCCATGCGTCCCAGCCCCACGCGTGGTGGTGGCTGGCCACGGCGGCGACCAGCACGCCCGCCCCGAAGGCCAGCGCCCCGACGGCCACTGGATCGGGCCCGGCAGCCACGGCGACCGGCGCGGGAGCTGCCCAGCGGTAGCTCGGGTACACCGGCACCGGCGTTCCGTAGACCACGGCCGGGTCATAGCGCGGCACATAGACCGTCTGCGCCTGCGCAGGCTCGATGGTGATGACGGTTGCCGGCGCAGGCACGACGGCGGGGCCCGCATATACCGACACGGGCGCCTGGGCGGGCGGTGGCAGCGGCGGCAGGGCGGCGGCCGGCACGGTGGCCACGCGCAAGCGGTCGGAGCTCTTGAGCGTGCCCTGCCGGGCGGCGCGGGCGCGCATCGCCTGGATGGCGTTCATGACGTCCGAGGGGTCGCGGTAGTAGGCCTTGCCCAGCGCCGTCGTCCACGGCAGGTTGGAGGCCATCTGCTCCAGCACGTTCGGAAAGGCCGTGAGCGACTTCACGCTGGGGTCCCAGGGCTGCGCATCGGCCGCGCCTGCCAGAGCGGCGCCTTTCAGCCCAGGGTTCTGGCCCAGCCAGCTTTCGGCCGCGCTGATCTGGTCGGGGTACGTTGCACCCGCCAGCACCTGCGCCACCAGCTTGTCGGGATAGAGGGCGATGGGAGCGACCATCTGGTAGAGCGCATCGGCAGAGGGCGCCGTATAGGCCACGGGTACGGCGGCCGGCGCGTCCGGGGCCGATGCCGCTGCGGCCTGCGGAGCAGGTGGCGAGGATGGCGTCACGCGTTCGCAGCCGGCCACCATCAGGCAAGCGGCCGCCACACAGCCCATCGCCGCACGCCACCCATGGCGATGCGCAGAGAGGCCTGAAATACCGTTGGATGAGGCGGGAACTCGCAGCATGGGAAACCTCCTGCAGGTGCGGTGCGGTGACAACTGCCAAGCACTGTTGCCATTCCAACGAAGCATGCGCGCACCCGTTGACCCGGCTTGTAGCGCGATGTGTCAGCCCCCAGAACGGGTACACGCAGCCCTTGCGCCTCTTTTCACCATGTCTATCAAGCCCCTGGTAAACCTGTTGCGCATGCGGCGCCCCTCCTTGGGAAGCCAGAGGGACACCAGGAGATACATCCCGTGGGCTTAACTTTGCAAAGAAGGCCACTGACACCGCCTGGATGGAGCGCCTCGGCAAGGCCCAACACCGCCGGCCAGCAACGCTAGAAGCGCAGCGTCCGCCAGCCCCACAGCGCGGCCAAAGCCAGCCCGCCGCCGACTTGGGCGGACAGGCCCCAGCCCACCCAACGCCGCACCCGGCTAGCGGCCGTGGCCCGCCAGCGGGCCCAGAGCCCGAGCACGAGCACCGGCAGAAACCCGGCGACCGCCCAGGCGAACCACGCCACGCCGATGCCCATGCAGCCGAAGTTCTCGCAGCGCATGCGCAGGATGACCACCACCCCAGCGGCCAGCAGCACCAGGCCGATGGCATAGGCCGACGCCATCACCACGGAGCGGGAGTTGGGAGAGGTCATAGCGCTCAGAACGGGTGTGGACTCAGGGCAGCAGGTCCAGCGCCTGCATGTAGGCCGGCTGCAGCATCAGCTCGTCCCACGGCTGGGGCAGCGTCTCGGGCAGCAGGGCGATGCGGCGTGATTCGCTGTCGGGCCTGGGTTGCCAGCGGCCGGCGCGCTGTGCGGCCTCCAGGCCGTCCAGCAGTTCGTCCACCGGCTTGCCATCGCCCAGGCTCTGGTTGCACAGCAGCACCAGGTCGCAGCCGGCGTCGAGCGCGGCCAGGGCGGCGTCGGTGTAGCTGACGGCCCGGCCTTCGATGCGGCGCGCGCCCTCCATGCTGAGGTCGTCGCTGAAGACCGCGCCGTCGAAGCGCAATTGCTGGCGCAGGATCTCCTGCAGCCAGCGGCGCGAGAAGCCGGCGGGGCGCGCATCCACCTTGGGGTAGATCACGTGCGCCGGCATCACGCTGGTGAGCGTGCTGGACAGCCACGGGTACGGCGCGGCGTCGTCGGCCAGGATGGCCTTGAGGCTGCGCCGGTCCACGGGTATGTCGGTGTGCGAATCCGCCTTCACGAAGCCGTGACCCGGGAAGTGCTTGCCGCAGTTGGCCATGCCGGCCTGCAGCAGGCCGTGCATGAGGCTCTTGGCCAGCAACGCCACCACGCGGGCATCGCGGTGGAAGGACCGGTCACCGATCACACCGCTCTCGCCATGGTCCAGGTCCAGCACCGGCGTGAAGCTGAAATCGACACCGCAGGAGCGCAATTCGCTGCCCAGCACGTAGCCCGCTGCCGTGGCGGCGTTGGTGGCGCGCAGCGCGCCGCTGCCGGGCAGCGCCTTGGCGCCCTGCCCGTCGTTCATCCACAGCTCGCCGAAGGCGCGCATGGGCGGGATGTGCGTGAAGCCGTCGGTGCGAAAGCGCTGCACGCGGCCGCCTTCGTGGTCGACGCAGATGAGCAGGTCGTCCCGCACGGCCTTGATGGCGGCGGTGAGCTCCAGCAACTGCGCGCGGCTTTCCCAGTTGCGGGCGAACAGGATGACGCCGCCGGTGAGCGGGTGGGCCAGGCGGCGGCGGTCGGCCGCGGTGAGCGCGGTGCCGGCCACGTCGAGGATCAGGGGAGCGTGTTCGATCATGTCGGATAGGTTGGTTTTTGATAGCAGGTTGCGCTTGCTGGATAAGCGCTGGCGGCCTGAAAGGCTCGCTAATCCTTCTCGACCACGCAGAAGCTGGCCGCGTAGTCGCTCTCGTCGGTCACCGTGATGTGGCAGCGCAGGCCCTGCGCCTCGAACCACTCCTTGAGCGCACCGTGCAGCACGATCACGGGTTGGCCGGTCCGCAGGTTGGCCACCTCGCAGTGGCGCCAGGTCATGGGCCTGCGCATGCCCATGCCGACGGCCTTGCTGAATGCCTCCTTGGCCGAAAAGCGGGTGGCGAGGTAGCGCACGCCGCGTTCGGGCCAGCGGGCGCTGCGGGCCCGCCAGGTGGCCAGTTCGCCTTCGGCCAGCACCTTCTCGGCGAAGCGGTCGCCATGGCGCACCAGGCTGGCCCGGATGCGGCGCACGTCGCAGATGTCGGTTCCAATGCCGTAGATCATGGGTTTTAGGTCAAATCAGCCTGCAGCGCTTGATGGTCAAGCGCAAGTAGCTATGGTTTCAGGAGCGCCGTGCCGCTACGCCGTCGTCGATGCACTGCTGGTAGGCGCGCACGGTGGCGGCATAGCCCAGCTCCAGCGCGTCGGCGATGAGCGCATGGCCGATGGAGACCTCCAGCAGGCCAGGCACGTCGCGCACAAAGGCCGCCAGGTTGTCACGGTTCAGGTCGTGCCCGGCGTTCACGCCCAGGCCGGCATCCAGCGCCGCCTGCGCGGCGGCGGCATAGCGCGCCAGCTGCGCGTCCTGCTCCGGCGTGCCCCAGGCGGCGGCATACGGCTCGGTGTACAGCTCGACCCGGTCGGCGCCGGCGGCGCGGGCCGCGGCCATCTGCTCGGGCAGC
This sequence comes from Pseudomonadota bacterium, assembly GCA_023460715.1. GTDB lineage: Bacteria > Pseudomonadota > Gammaproteobacteria > Burkholderiales > Burkholderiaceae_C > Paracidovorax. The sequence continues at coordinate 9,353 of JAEWPH010000216.1, forward strand.
GGGTCCATGAACAGGCTGACGCGCACCCCCAGGGCCCGGCATTCGGCGATCAGCGGCTGCAGGCGCTCTGCGTCCTGCGGAAAGCTCCAGCCGTGGTCGCTGGTGAACTGCGCCTCGCTGTCGGGCACGAAGGTGGCCTGCGCCGGCCGCACCTGGCGGATGAAGTCCATCAGGTTCTGCGTGGGGTTGCCTTCGATGTTGAACTCGCGGCCGGGCCATTGCGGCATCAGCGCGGCCAGCTCGTGCACGTCCTGCGCGCGGATGTGGCGCTCGTCCGGGCGCGGGTGGATGGTGATGCCCTGCGCGCCGGCCTCCAGGCACAGCGTGGCGGCACGGGTCACGCTGGGAATGCCCAGGTGGCGCGTATTGCGCACCAGCGCCACCTTGTTGACGTTGACGGACAGGGCGGTGCGCGGAGGGGAGGTGGTCATGCGATGCGATGCGGGGCGGATGCGTGAAGCTCGGCAATATAGCAATCTGCGGCAGGGCGCTGCGGTGGTGGGGCGCGAGAAGGTCGGTAGCGGCGCCACCGCCGCCACCGGGCGCGTCAATCCGCCGGGCGCACCGAATAGCGCTCGCCGCCGATCACCAAGTCATGCCAGCGGGGCGGCTGGGTGGCAACGCCCTGCTCTGTCCACTGCTCGGCCTGCTTGCCATTCAGCTTGCCCAGGTTGCCGCCCTGCAGACGCCCTGCCGCGCGCCACTGCCCGTTCTCGCTCACGAAGACCTGGCTGAGGTAGTCGCTCAGCAGCACCTGCTCGGGCTGGCCGTCGCCGTCCAGGTCGATGCGCAGCACCGGGCACGGTGCGGCGTCGGTGCAGGTGACCGACAGTTTGTGCTCACGCAGTTGTGCCAGCAGGTAGTCGAGCCATGCAGCATCCGGCGCCGCGTCCGCCGGGAAGGGCCGCAGCCGGGCGCGCAGCGTGTCGGCCGTCCAGACCTGCGCCTGCGCCCCGGAGCGCCGCGCGTAGCGGCTCTTGTCCTGCTGGGCGGCCTGCGCCCGCTCACGGATCTGCGCAGCCTGCGGATGGCTCTGTTCCTGCGCCAGTTGCTCCAGCGCCGCCTGCCCGGCGCGGCCGGCATCCCAGCGCAGGTAGCCGAAGTCGAAGGCCGGCACGTCCACCCGCTGCGCCTGCAGCCGGGCCAGCTGGCTGGCAACGGCGATGCGCGCGGGGTCCAGCACCGGCGTGCAGGTCAGCAAGGCCAGGGCGACTGCGAGCCAGGCAACGGCCACGTTCACGCGCCGCGCCAGTGCCATCCAGGGCAGGCTGCGCCGCAGCGCGGCCAGCGCGTAGCCGACGGCGTACACCGCCATCAGCACCACGGCCAGCGCGGCCCAGACGCGATCGGCCGTCCAGCCGTACTGCGCCACCCGCAGGCCGAGGGCATAGGCGCACAGCGCGGCGTAGACCGGCAGTGTCAGCAGGCCCATGGCGACAAAGCGCTGCAGCGCCGGGCCGAAGCGCTGGCTTTCCTCCCGGCCGTCGCTCCAGGCCACGTTGAAGAGAAACACCATCCACCCGATCAGGCCGAGCATGAGCGCGGTGGCGTGCCCCGTCTTCCACAGCGGCGCGAGGCCACGCATGGGCAGCGCTGCCAGGAAGAGCAGCGCGATCAGGCAGGCCAGCGGCAGCAGCCAGCCCAGCACCTGGAGCATCGACCGCCAGAAGCCCGCCAGCGCCTCCTCCCGCGCGGCATAGAGCGACAGGCCCAGGGCGAACGCGACCGGCGTGGCCATGTACACGAAGGGGAGACTGGTGAAGGTCTGCATGAAGAGCGAGACGCCCAGCACCTGGAACAGCCCCGCCAGCAGAAACAGCAGCGCCCAGAACAGGCCGGTGAACAGCCCGGCCAGCAGCAGCTGGAAGGCGTGGCGCCACGCCGTGGTGAACAGCCGCGGGTAGTCGCGCGCCCAGGTGCCGCAGGCCAGCCGCTGCTCGGCAAAGGGCAGCAGCACGAACCAGCTGCCGGACAGCAGCAGCACCAGGACGGCTCCCATCTGCCCCCGGTTCTCCGCCACGGAGACATGCCCCCCATAGCCCGCAGCCGCCGCGAACACCATGCCCAAAGCAGCCGCCTGCAGCCACAACCCGCGGCGTGCGCGGTGCGCGGCCAGCAATTGCAGCGTCAGCGGAACCGCCAGCACGACGGCATACACCGGCCAGAGCAGCGTCCACCGGTCCTTCGCCACCGCGCCGTGCAATGCCCACAGGGCGGCGCCCTGCGCGAGCGCCCAGGCCAGCATCCAAGGTCTCGCTTGGCCGTGATCCATATCTTGTCCCCTCCCCGGTCGGCTGTATTTCAGAGTTTCTGCAGATCCATCATCAGCTGGCGCGTGCGCAGCACCGGGCTGCCGCAGTGGTACTGCAGCACGGCGCGGAGCTGGCTCTTGAGGTCGGCCGCCACGGCGCCCTCCGCCGTCGCGATGGCGCGCAGCGTGGCCGTGTAGTGCGCCGGCGCGTCCAGCGCCCGCTGCAGCGCCTGCCACTGGCTGCCGGCCAGCGTGGCACGGTCGGCCGGCAACACCGGGCGCAGCCCGGCCTCGGGCACCAGGGCATAGCGTGCGCCGGGCTCCAGGGCGGCCAGCGTGGAGGTTTCGGCATCGAGCGCAGGCAGCAGACCGATCTCTCGGAGCAGCAGCAGCTCGAAGCTGCGCAGCACGGGCTCCAGGGCGTCCCCATGCTCGCTGCCCAGCACGCGCACCACGCCGGCATAGGCGTCGAACAGCGGGGCATGCGTGTCTTCACGCGCCAGCAGCCGCAGCAGCAGCTCGTTCAGGTACAGGCCGGACAGCAGCGCGTCGCCCGTCGGCATCACGTGCCCGCCCACCCACTCCGCGCCCTTGAGCGCATGGATCTCCCCATGTCCCTCGGCGCCCAGCGTATAGGTCACGCGCAGCGGCTGCAGCGGCAGCAGCACCGGGCGGAAGTTGGACGTGGGTTTCTTCGCCCCCTTGGCCACCAGCGCCACGCGGCCATAGTGGCGCGTGAAGGTCTCCAGGATCAGGCTGGACTCGCTCCAGTCGTAGCGGTGAAGCACATAGGCGGGTTCGTCGGCAATGCGGCGGGCAGCCATGGTTTGCTATGCCTTCAGGAGCTAGAAGCGCTTGATGGATAAGCGCTGGAGGCCGATTTCTTCAATATCAGTTCAAGGTCACCTGCACCGGCAGCGAGCAGTGCACAAGCCCCACGCCGCGGTCACCCGTCAGAAGGCCGCGGAGCAGGCCACGCCAGCAGACGCCGCGGAACGGGCTTTGCCCGGCCGCTGGCGTCGTCCCCCTGGGGGGAAGGCGCCGCAGGCGACTCAGGGGGGAGTCATTCATATCCGAAAGAGCGCACCCGGGCCTCGTCGTCGGCCCAGCCCGAACGGACCTTGACCCACACTTCGAGGAACACCTTGGCGTCCATCAGCCGCTCCATCTCCTGCCGCGCCTCAGTGCTGATGCGTTTCAGGCGCTCGCCCTTCTCTCCGATCACCATGGCCTTGTGGCCGTCGCGCTCCACCACGATGGTGGCCGCCACGCGCACGAAGCGCTTGTGCGTCTTGCTCGGCTCTTCCTCGAACTTGTCGATGACCACCGTCGAGGTGTAGGGCAGCTCGTCGCCGGTGAAGCGGAACAGCTTCTCGCGCACCGTCTCGCTGGCCAGGAACTTCTCGCTGCGGTCGGTCAGTTCGTCCTCGGCGTACCAGAAGGGCTGCTCGGGCAGGTACTTGGCGCAGATGCCGAACAGCCGCTCGATGTCGCCCTTGTTCTTGGCCGACATGGGCACGAATTCGGCGAACGGGTGGCGCTCCTGCATGCCCTTGAGCCAGGGCGCGATCTCGGCGCGGCGGTGCACCTCGTCGAGCTTGTTGGCGATCAGCAGCGTGGGAATGCCCGGCTTGAACAGCGACAGCACCTTGGCATCGGCCAGCGTGAAGCTGCCGGCCTCGACCACGAATAGGATCAGGTCCACGTCGCCGATGGCGCCCATCACGGTCTTGTTGAGCGACTTGTTGAGCGCCGTGCTGTGCTTGGTCTGGAAACCCGGCGTATCAACGAAGACGAACTGCGTGTTCTCGCGCGTGCGAATGCCCGTGATGCGGTGGCGCGTGGTCTGCGCCTTGCGCGAGGTGATGGAGATCTTCTGCCCCACCAGCGCGTTCATCAGCGTGGACTTGCCCACGTTGGGCTTGCCGACGATGGCGATCAGGCCGCAGCGCTGGCCCGTGGTGTCCACCGCCGCCGCACCGCCACCCGGCTTGGCGGCCGCCAGCATGGCTTCCAGGTCATTTTGGCCGCCAGCGCTTGATTCATCAGCGCCACCAGCTACATCTTTCGTAGCATCTTCGTTCATGCGTGTCTTGCTTTCAGTGTGGCCAGCATGGCGGCCGCGGCCGCTTGCTCGCCGGCCCGGCGCGAGCCGCCAATGCCGCGTTCGGTCAGGCCCAGTTCGGAAATTTCGCACTCCACGTCGAACGTCTGGCGGTGCGCAGCCCCCACCGTACCGACCACGCGGTACAGCGGCAGCTTCATTTTGCGGCCCTGCAGCCACTCCTGCAACGCGGTCTTGGGGTCCTTGGCCGCCGCCTGCATCTGCGGGTTGACGTCCACGCCCTCGAACAGCCGGTGCACCAGCGCCTCCGCAGGCCCGTAGCCGGCATCCAGGTAGACGGCGCCGATCAGTGCCTCCAGCGCATCGGCCAGGATGGACGGACGCAGCTTGCCGCCCGACTTGGCTTCGCCTTCCCCCAGCCGCAGCAGGTCGGACAGCTGCAGCCGCATGGCCAGGCCGTGCAGCGTGTCCTGCTTGACCAGGTTGGCGCGCACGCGGGACAGGTCGCCTTCGGGCAGGTCCCTCAGCTGCCGGTACAGCAGGCTGGAGACGGCCAGGTTGAGCACGGAGTCGCCCAGGAATTCAAGACGCTCGTTGTGGTCCGCCGAGAAGCTGCGGTGGGTCACCGCGCGCTGCAGGAGCGCGGGGTCGGAGAAGGTGTGCTGCAGGCGATCCTGCAGGGAAGACAGACTGCTGGTCACTAACGGGTCGAATCTTGGAAACGGTAGACGAGATAGGCCGGCCCGGCCAACGCAATCTCGCGAGAGTAGCTGAACGACACCACGACCTTGTCGTTGCGCTTCGTCACTTCGAGGTCCTTGCCGCTGATGGAGCTGATGTCGTCGATGGCGGCGGCACGGTCGAAAGCGGCACGCACCTCCGGCACCGTGGAGCCGTCGCGTGCCGCCTTGTTGGCCGCCTTGCGGATGGCGTGGTACTCCAGGAAAATGGGCACCGACTGGCCGCCAATGGCAAAAGCCGCTACAGCCAGGAAGCCGATCAGCACCAGTCCGATGAAGGACAGCCCGCGCTGGCGCGAGCGGCTGGTGGAACGTTGCAGGCCCATGGTTTCCCCTCTCGAAGGTGGTTGTGTTGTTGCGGCGCGGCCCGGTTCAGCGGACGAACGGCTCAGTTGAACGAGCCGATGCGCTTCGGATTGCCGAAGTTCATCCACACGAAGAACGCCTTGCCGACGATGTTGGCGTCCGGCACAAAGCCCCAGTAGCGCGAGTCGAGCGAATTATCGCGGTTGTCGCCCATCATGAAGTACTGGCCCTCGGGCACCTTGCACACCACGCCCTCGACGCTGTAGCGGCACTGGTCGCGGTAGGCGAAGTTGCTCGCGCCCTGCACGAAGGCCGGCATATCGGGATTGTTCAGGATGCCGTGGCGGTGCGTGCCCAGCTCTTCCTCGAAGTGCTTGAAGTAGCGCATCGCGTCTTCGTCGAAGAAGTCGGGCAGCGCGCTGGTGGGCACGGGCTGGCCGTTCACCGTCAGCCGCTTGTTCAGGTAGGCCACCTCGTCACCCGGCACGCCGACCACACGCTTGATGTAGTCCATGTTGGGCTGGGGCGGGTAGCGGAACACCATCACGTCGCCGCGCTGCGGGGCAGTGCCCTCGGTGATCTTCTTGTTGATCACGGGCAGGCGGATGCCGTAGGTGAACTTGTTCACCAGGATCAGGTCGCCCACCAGCAGCGTGGGAATCATCGAGCCGGAGGGAATCTTGAACGGCTCGAAGAGAAACGAACGCAGCAGGAAGACGATGGCGATCACCGGGAACAGCCCGGCCGTCCAGTCCAGCCACCAGGGCTGCATGAGGATGCGGCCCTTGGCTTCTTCCACGTCGCCGTCGACCTTGGCGATGCCCATGCGGTCCAGTTCGGCGCGACGCTGCACGGCAGCGGCCTCGATGGCCTGGGCCGCCTTGCGGCGCTGGGGCAGGAAGTAGAAGCGCTCGGCCAGCCAGTACGCGCCGGTCACGACCGTGGCCAAGAACAGCAGCAGAGCAAAGTTGCCGTCGATGGCGCCCAGGTACCAGGCACCGACATAGCCGACGAACGCGGCGATCACCAGGGAGGTGATGAATTGCATGGCTTTCATCAATCCTCCACCTGCAGGATGGCCAGGAACGCTTCCTGGGGAACTTCCACCGAACCGATCTGCTTCATGCGTTTCTTGCCTGCCTTCTGCTTCTCGAGAAGCTTGCGCTTGCGGGTGATGTCACCGCCATAGCATTTCGCCAGCACGTTCTTGCGCAGGGCCTTGATGGTCTCGCGCGCGATGATATTGGCCCCGATGGCCGCCTGGATGGCCACGTCGAACATCTGGCGGCTGATGATTTCGCGCATCTTGGCGGCCACGGCACGGCCACGGTAGGTGGATTGGCTGCGGTGCACGATGATCGACAGCGCGTCGACCTTCTCGCCGTTGAGCAGGATGTCAACCTTCACCACGTCAGACGCGCGGTACTCCTTGAACTCGTAGTCCATGGACGCGTAGCCGCGCGACACCGACTTCAGCTTGTCGAAGAAGTCCAGCACGATCTCGCCCAGGGGAATCTCATAGGTCAGCATGACCTGGCGGCCGTGATAGGCCATGTTGAGCTGCACGCCGCGCTTCTGGTTGGCCAGCGTCATCACCGCGCCAACGTAGTCCTGCGGCATGTACAGATGCACGGTCACGATGGGCTCGCGAATCTCCTGGATCTTGCCTTGCTCGGGCATCTTGGAGGGGTTCTCGACCATGATGACCTCGCCATCGCCCTTGACCACTTCGTAGACCACGCTGGGCGCGGTGGTGATCAGGTCCTGGTCGAACTCGCGCTCCAGGCGTTCCTGCACGATCTCCATGTGCAGCAGGCCCAGGAAGCCGCACCGGAAGCCGAAGCCCAGCGCCTGCGACACCTCGGGCTCGAAATGCAGCGAGGCATCGTTGAGCTGCAGCTTTTCCAGCGCGTCGCGCAACTGGTCGTATTCGCTCGCCTCCGTAGGATAGAGGCCGGCGAAGACCTGCGGCTGGATTTCCTTGAAGCCGGGCAGTGCCTGCTCGGCCGGGCCGAGGTTGTTGGGCAGCTTCTTTTCCAGCGTGATGGTGTCACCGACCTTGGCGGCCTTCAGTTCCTTGATGCCCGCGATGATGTAGCCCACTTCGCCTGCGTTCAGCGCGCTGCGCGCCTCGTTGGCGGGAGTGAACACGCCCAGGTTGTCGGCGTTATAGGCCGCACCGGAAGCCATCATCTTGAAGCGTTCGCCCTTGAGCAGGCGGCCGTCCACCACCCGCACCAGCATCACCACGCCCACGTACGGATCGAACCAGCTGTCGATGATCATGGCGCGCAGCGGCGCGTCGGGATTGCCGCGCGGAGCGGGCACCTTGGCGACGATGAGCTCCAGGATCTCGTCGATGCCCATACCGGTCTTGGCCGAGCACGGAATCGCATCCGTCGCATCGATGCCGATCACGTCCTCGATCTCGGCCTTGGCGTTGTCAGGATCGGCCTGCGGCAGATCCATCTTGTTGAGCACGGGCAGCACTTCCACGCCCAGGTCCAGCGCGGTGTAGCAGTTGGCCACCGTCTGGGCTTCCACGCCTTGCGAAGCATCGACCACCAGCAGCGCGCCCTCGCATGCCGACAGCGAACGCGACACTTCATACGAGAAGTCCACGTGGCCCGGCGTGTCGATCAGATTGAGGTTGTAGACCTGCCCATCCTTGGCCTTGTACTGCAGCGCAGCGGTCTGTGCCTTGATGGTTATCCCACGCTCTTTTTCGATGTCCATCGAGTCGAGGACCTGGGCTTCCATCTGCCGTTCCTCAAGCCCTCCACAGCGCTGGATCAGGCGGTCAGCGAGCGTCGACTTGCCGTGGTCGATGTGCGCAATGATGGAAAAATTTCTGATGTGGTTCATCAACGGAATGCGACAAGTGATTGAATTGAAAAGAACGCAGACAAGAAAAAAGGGCGCGTCAGATGGTGACGCGCCCTGAACCAACAATCTTTTGGCAACTGCGATAGTTGGAGCTTCATTGTAGGCAAAAAGCCTGGACGGGAAAGCCCAGCCCAGCGCGCTACAGGGTCGTTGCCACCTTGCAACGGGCAATTTATCAACAGGTTATTCACAATTCCCGCCAACATGTATTGAACAACATGTGGGCGATCTGTGGAGCACCTGTGCATGATTCTCTCGTCTTTCACATCGTGGGCTGAGCGCCCTCGGTTATTCCCCAGACCCACGATGAAAGGACCACATTCTATCGAAAACTGCACATAGCCCAGTTAACAAGTTAGCCAGGGCTAACTTTCGAAATAAATCGCTTGCATTTCACGATGTGGTCCAACAGCCGACCGCCCGCTTCCGGCCGGGAGGGGGCCGAGGCCTTGGCTCAACGCGCGGGCCGGATCAGCGCGTACTGCGCCCATTCGCCCCGACGGAAGAGGACATTGATGGGCTTGCCCTTGTCCGCCTTGCCGAGTGCCGCCTCGAACTCCTTCAGGCTGTTGACCTCGGTATTGGCCAGCGCCACGATGACATCGCCCTCGCGCAGGCCTGCACGGGCAGCCGCATCGGCTGCCGCGGCGACGCGCACGCCCCCCTTGATCTTGAGTTCTTTCTTTTCGGCATCTGTCAGGTCGGTGACTTGCAAGCCGATCTGCTGTGCGGCGGCCGAAGCCTTCGGCGGTTTGCTGCTTTCGCGCTCGGCCCCCTTCGCCACCGGCTTCTCATCGGGATCCACCTCGGCGATGGTGATCGGCAGGTCACGGGTGTTGCCGCGGCGGAAGACCGTGACCGTGCTCTTCGTTCCGGGCTTGGTGTTGCCCACCAGGCGCGGCAGGTCGGACACCTTCTCGACGGCCTTGCCGTCGAACTTCGTGATCACGTCGCCAGCCTCGACACCCGCCTTGTCCGCAGGGGAACCCGTTTCCACGCCGCGCACCAGCGCGCCCACCGCCTTGTCCAGACCGATGGACTCCGCCACATCGCGCGGCACTGTTTCGATCTGCACCCCAATGCGACCGCGGCTCACCCGGCCGGTCGCACGCAGTTGCTCGCTCACGCGGATGGCTTCGTCAACGGGGATCGCAAACGAGATCCCCATGAAGCCACCCGATCGCGAGTAGATCTGGCTGTTGATGCCGACCACTTCGCCGCGCATGTTGATCAGCGGCCCGCCCGAATTGCCCGGGTTGATGGCCACGTCGGTCTGGATGAAGGGCAGGTAGTCGCCGGTGTCCCGCTGCTTGGCGCTCACGATGCCAGCCGTCACGCTGTTCTCGAGCCCGAAGGGCGAGCCGATGGCCATGACCCACTCGCCCACCCGCAGGCGGTTCAGGTCACCGATCTTCACGGCGGGCAGGCCGGTGGCATCGATCTTGACCACGGCCACGTCCGTACGCTTGTCCGACCCGACGATCTTCGCCTTGAATTCCCGCTTGTCCGTGAGGGTCACGATGACCTCCTCTGCCCCCTCCACCACGTGGTGGTTGGTCATGACGAAACCGTCGGCGGTCAGGATGAAGCCGGAGCCCACGCCGCGGGGCTGCTCTTCGCGAGGCGTGCGCTGCTGAGGCGCCTGCTGCTTGGGCATGTTGGGCACGGGCACCCCGAAGCGGCGGAAGAACTCGAGCATTTCCTCGTCCATGGAACCGGCGCCGGACTGGCTGGACACCTTCTCCAGCGTCCGGATGTTCACCACTGAGGGCCCCACCTGGTCCACCAGATCCGTGAAGTCGGGCAATCCGCGCACCGATGCCGCTGCCTGGGCATGCGCTGGCGCTGTCGGCCACAGAACGCCTCCCGCAGACACGGCCAGAACGCCCGCGATCGCGGCGATCCGCATCGGCTTCCAATCGATTCTGAACATCGTCGACCCTTCCAAAGACAGTTGTGATATCAAATCAGTAGCACGCTTTTTGAGAAGCGGCGTCGGGGAATTGGTTCCGCAGCCATGATCGCAGATCAAGGCGGGCCGAGACGTCGGCACCCATCCCATGCAGACCCCAGGCAAAGGCGCGGCAACACCAGTGCGCAGCAGAGCGCCGGGCTGCGCACGAATGGCCCGCTGCGGAAAACTAGGGGAGATTTCGGCAAGACGGCACCCGACAGCGCGCCGTGCGGCGCATGGCCTGACGCCTTGCCACCTGTGCGGTGCTGTCAGCGCCTCAGCGCGCAGGCGCTTCGAAAGTCGCGTTGCGCAAGAAACCCGCCGGCATCTGCAGGTTCGAGGTGGCACCGAATTGGCGGTGCGCAGCCAGCAGTTCGTCCAGGCGCGGATCCCGAATCATGACGGATTGCCCGGGAGGGCCGTTCTCAGCCACTGCCGTGGCCGCATCCGGCCCCGCCACAGGCGCGACGATGGCCAGTTGGGGGCCCGATACACCCGGCATGCCGGCGTACGTATGCCAGCCCAGTGCCGCCACGGCTGCCAGCGAAGCCAGCCCTGCCGCGACCTTCCAGTGGAATACCGACGCATTGGCCGAAACTTCCACCCGGGTATCCACCGGCGCGACCTGCACAACTTGCGCCTGCGCCAGTTCAGCCACCGGCGGAGCCTTCGCCAGCTCAGCCCGCAGCGTGGAAAGAAAGCCCAGGTCGGCGGGGCGGGCGAGCTCAGAGGAACGCATCACGTCCCCGATGAGGTGGTAGACCTGCCACGTCTGAAGGCCTTCGTCCGTCTCGGCCCATCGCATGGCCTGGGCGAATTCGTCGCCCTGCAACTGTCCGTCCGTCAAGGCGGACAACTGTTCCTGCGTCTTTACATCGTCATTCATGGTGTACCACCCGCAATCCGCAACATTCCTTGGCCACAGCCAACCACTACCACCGCTTACCCGACTGGCTCTCCAGCAGGGGACGCACCTTTGCGGATATGGCTTCACGGGCCCGGAAGATGCGCGAACGCACCGTCCCGATCGGGCAACTCATAGCCACCGCAATCTCTTCATAGGTCAAACCCTCGATCTCCCGCAAGGTCACCGCCTGGCGCAGATCTTCCGGCAACGCCTCCATGGCGCTGTTGACCGCCGCGGCGATTTCCTGGGCCGCCAAGACGGTTTCGGGGGTTTCGTCGCTGATTAGTTCATTGCCGGGGCGGGAAGTTTCATCCTCGTCATCCCCATTGCGTAAAGCGTTTTCGGAGATCACGGGATTGCGCTTCATGTCGACCAGCGCCTTCTTGGCCGTGTTCACGGCAATCCGGTACAGCCAGGTATAGAACTGGGCGTCACCGCGGAACTGGTGCAGCGCCCGGTAGGCCCGGATGAAGGTCTCCTGCGCAATGTCGGGCACCAGGTCCACGTCACGGACCATGCGTCCGATCAGCCTTTCGATCCGGCGCTGGTATTTGATGACGAGCAATTCGTAGGCCCGCTGGTCACCGGCCAGCGTCCTCTCCACAAGCTGGAAGTCGCTGTCTGAACTGGGGGGCGAAAGCGGGGCAGCGGTCATCTCGGATCATCGTTGTGGTGGGTGCGGAGCGGTGCAGAACGCACCTCCGCATCGATCGCAGCAGTGCGGTCTGCGTCTCGGGATGTGTGGGCATACAAAGCCCGGCGCAGTGCCAGCCAAGCCGTGGGTGCATGGCGGCGTTCGAGCCAGAGCCACACGCACCGCGCTCCGGGACCGCACGCGCAACGCAGGAGCAGGGACCCCTGCACATCCATGGCCACCTCCATGGACTGGGCCGGACAGACCCGCTGCGGTACGCCCTCGGCCTGGACCATCCATTCCGCACCGTTCCAGTCGAGCCAGCCTGCGGCAGGCAGTCTGCGCCACCAAAGAACTGCCGCGGTCGCTGCCAGCAGCCAGATGAGCGCGAAGACGAGGCCGTGAAGTGGGGAGGGAAAATGCCCTTGCCACACGACGCCCCCCATCGTGGCCGGCGCCACCAGGGCACAGGCCAGCAGCGCGGCAAGCAGCCGCCCACTGCGCACAAGGGGGAATCGCACGGCCGGCGCAGACGCCAATCCCGGCGGGACGGCCGGCACTGCGTTGGTTGGGCCTTGAGGCATCAGGCTCCCTGCGCATGCACGGCCGGGAGTTGTGCGGGATCAGACGCGCTTGAAGACCAGCGTGCCGTTCGTGCCGCCAAAGCCGAAATTGTTCTTCACGGCAATGTCGATCTTCATGTCACGGGCGGCATTGGCACAGTAATCCAGATCGCATTCCGGATCCTGCTCGAAGAGGTTGATCGTCGGCGGTGCCTTCTGGTCACGCAGTGCCAGCACGGTGAACACGCTCTCGATCCCGCCCGCCCCACCCAGCAAGTGGCCGGTCATGGACTTGGTCGAACTGACCACCATCTTCTTGGCACGGTCGCCCAGGGCGGCCTTGATGGCATTGGTTTCGTTCAGGTCGCCCAGAGGCGTCGAGGTGCCGTGCGCATTGAGGTAGTCCACCTGGTCGGCGTTGATACCGGCATTGCGCAGCGCAGCCTGCATGGCCCGGCGGGGGCCGTCCATGTTCGGCGCCGTCATGTGGCCGGCGTCGGCACTCATGCCGTAGCCGCTGACCTCGGCGTAGATCGTCGCGCCGCGGGCCTTGGCGTGCTCGTACTCTTCCAGCACCATCACGCCGGCGCCCTCGCCCAGCACGAAGCCGTCGCGGTCCTTGTCCCAGGGACGGGAGGCCGTCTGCGGATCGTCGTTGCGTGTGGACAGAGCCCGCATGGCCGCGAAGCCACCCACGCCCAGCGGCGAGACCGTGGCCTCGCTGCCGCCCGCCACGATCACGTCGGCATCGCCGTACTCGATCTTGCGCGCGGCCTCGCCGATGCAGTGCAGACCCGTCGTGCACGCCGTGACGACGGACAGGTTGGGCCCCTTGAAGCCGAACTTCATGGACACGTGCCCGGCCACCATATTGATAATGGAAGCCGGCACGAAGAATGGGGTGATGCGGCGCGGCCCGCGATTGGCATATTCCGCGTGCGTTCCTTCGATCAGCGGCAGGCCGCCGATACCAGAGCCGATGATGCAGCCGATGCGTGTGGCCAGCTCTTCATCCAGCGCCTCGCCCGTGGGCAGGCCTGCATCGCGGATGGCCTCCTGGGCCGCGGCGATGCCATAGTGGATGAAGGTGTCCATCGTCCGCGCATCCTTGGCGCTGATGTAGGACTCCACATCAAACCCTTTGACCTCGCCGGCGATCTTGCAGGCGAAGTTCGACGCGTCGAACTTGGTGATGAGGCCAATGCCGGATTGGCCGGCAAGGATGTTGGCCCAGGCGTCTGCCACCGTGTTACCCACGGGACTGATGCAACCCAGGCCGGTCACGACAACGCGACGACGGCTCATGCGCTAAAACTTTCTGCTGTTCGCTCTGGGCTCGAAGGCGCTCAGGCCTTCTGGTGGGTGTTGGCGTAGTCGATGGCGTTCTGCACCGTCGTGATCTTCTCTGCGTCTTCGTCAGGGATCTCGATGCCGAATTCGTCTTCCAGGGCCATCACCAGTTCCACGGTGTCCAGGGAGTCAGCACCCAGATCGGCCACGAAGGCTTTTTCATTGGTGAGTTGAGACTCTTCCACGCCGAGTTGTTCGGCAATGATTTTTTTGACACGTGCTTCGATATCGCTCATGGTTTCCCTCAGGGGGTTGTGAATGAATCCGCGATTCTAGCTGGTTCGGGAGAACTCCCTTACCGGCCCGCCGAGCGGAGTAATCGGCGCCAACTCTCTTCAATTACATGTACATGCCGCCATTGACGTGCAATTCCTGCCCCGTCACATAACCGGCACCGGCAGAGGCCAGGTACGCGACGGCGTGCGCGATGTCGCTGGGCTGCCCCAGGTCGCCCAGGGCGATCTGCGATTTGAGCGCTTTTTTCTGCTCTTCGGGCAATTCCGCCGTCATATCGGTGGCAATGAACCCCGGAGCGACGCAATTGACCGTGATGCCCCGGCTGCCCAGTTCGCGCGCCAGTGCGCGGGTCATTCCCGCCACGCCCGCCTTGGCAGCGGCGTAGTTGGCCTGACCGGCATTGCCCGATGCGCCGACCACGCTCGTGATGTTGATGATGCGGCCGAAGCGCTGCTTCATCATGGGGCGGATGGCCGCGCGGCTGACACGGAAGACCGCCTTCAGGTTGGTGTCGACCACTGCATCCCAGTCGTCGTCCTTCATGCGCATGGCCAGGGTGTCGCGGGTGATGCCGGCATTGTTCACCAAGACATGCAAGCCGCCGTATTCCTTGACGATGGCATCAGTCAGCGCATCCACGGCGGCGCCGTCAGTGACATTCAGGACCACTCCTTTGCCACCGGACGCAGCGAGCGCCTGCGTGATGCTGGCAGCACCGCCTTCGCTGGTTGCCGTGCCGATGACGCGGTAGCCGCGGGCCGACAGTTCAGCGGCGATGGCCGCGCCGATGCCGCGCGTCGCGCCCGTCACGAGGGCGATCTGGGAAGGGTTTGCAGTGGTGTCGGTCATGCCAGCAGTTCTCGGGTCTCGGCCAGGGTGGCCGTGTCATACAGGGAAGCACCCACCAGTTCGGGGTCGATGCGCTTGGTCATGCCGGCCAGGACCTTGCCGGGACCGCATTCGATGAGATGCGTCACGCCGCGGGCCTTGAGCGCCTGGACGCATTCCACCCAGCGCACGGCACCGAAGGCCTGGCGGTACAGCGCGTCGCGGATGGCGTCGGCGTCCTGCTCCACGGCCACGTCGACGTTGTTCACCACTGGAATCCGGGGCGCAGCGAGGGGGATCGACGCCAGCGCTTCGCGCAGCTTTTCGGCCGCGGGCTTCATGAGGCTGGAATGGAAAGGCGCCGACACGGGCAGCGGCAATGCGCGCTTGGCGCCGGCGGCCTTGAGCACCTCGCACGCCTTGTCGACACCGGCCTTGGTGCCCGCGATCACGGTCTGGGCCGGGTCGTTGAAGTTCACGGCCTCCACGACTTCTGCAGAGCCGGCGCCGAACGAAGCCGCAGCCTCAGCACAGCCGGCGATGACCTTGGCTGCATCCATGCCCAGGATGGCGGCCATCGCGCCAGTCCCGACGGGCACGGCTTCCTGCATGGCAGCGGCGCGCAGGCGCACCAGCGGCGCCGCTTGCGCCAGGGTCAGCACCCCGGAGGCCACGAGGGCCGAATACTCACCCAGCGAGTGACCCGCAACGGCGACCGGCAAGGCGCCCCCTTCGGCGGTCCAGACGCGCCACGCGGCGACGCCGGCGACGAGCATCACAGGCTGGGTGTTGGTAGTGAGGGCCAGGGATTCCTTGGGACCTTCCTGGATCAGGCGGCCAACGTCCTCTCCCAGGGCGTCCGAGGCTTCCTGCACGGTCTGCGCCACGGCGGGGTGGTCGCCCCAGCCATCCAGCATGCCGACCGATTGGGAGCCCTGCCCGGGAAAAACGAAAGCAAAAGACTTCGACATCGTTTGAAAATATGAATAAAAACAGGCTCTAGCGCCCTACCAGCAAGCGCATAGCGCTACATTTTAAGGAGCACCGCACCCCAGGTGAAGCCACCGCCCACGCCTTCCAGCATGAGCGTCTGCCCCGGAAGGATCTGGCCGTTGCGCACACCATGGTCCAGCGCCAGCGGAATCGAGGCCGCCGAGGTGTTGCCATGCTCGCCCACGGTGACGATCACCTTCTCCATGGACAGGCCAAGCTTCCTGGCCGTGCTTTGCATGATGCGGATATTGGCCTGGTGGGGCACCAGCCAGTCGATGTCCGCGTCCGTCAGGCCGGCCTTGTCCAGCGTGGCGCGGGCCGCCTTTTCCAGCAGCCCCACCGCCAGCTTGAAGACGGCCTGGCCGTCCATCTTGAGCAGCGGGTCACCCAGAATCTGTCCACCCAGGACATTGCCCGGCACACACAGGATGCCCACATGCTTGCCGTCGGCGCGCAGTTCGCTCGCCAGAATGCCCGGCGTGTCGGACGCCTCGAGCACGACCGCGCCGGCACCGTCGCCGAACAGAACGCAGGTGGTGCGGTCATTGAAGTCGAGCAGGCGGCTGAAGACCTCCGAACCCACCACCAGCGCACGGTTCGCAGCGCCGGACTGGATCATGGAATCAGCCACGGACAGTGCGTAGACGAAACCGCTGCAGACAGCCTGCACGTCGAAAGCCGGGCAGCCGTTGGCCCCCAGTTTGTTCTGCAGGATGCAGGCAGTCGAAGGGAACACCATGTCCGGGGTGGACGTGGCGACGATGATCAGGTCGATGTCCTGCGGCTGGACGCCAGCGGCCTCCAGGGCACGGCGCGAGGCCTCAAGTGCCAGGTCACTGCTGGCGACATCGGGCTCGGCGAAGTGCCGTGCGTGGATGCCGGTGCGTTCGACGATCCACTCGTCCGAAGTCTCGACCCCGCGCTGCGCGAGTTCGGCCACCAGATCGGCATTGGACAGGCGCCTTGGCGGCAGGTAGCTGCCGGTGCCTTTGATACGGGAATAGCGTCTCATCAATGTGTGGCCGCGGCCATTCCGGAGGGAGGCACCTGCGCATCGGCTGGCGCCAAGAGCGGCGCTGCGTGCGCAACCCGCGTCCGGACGCGGTCGAGCAGGTTGTTGCGGGCTGCATCATACGCGCGGTTCAAGGCCTGCTCGTAGGCGAGTGCGTCGGCCGATCCATGGCTCTTAAACACCAGTCCGCGGAGCCCCAACAGGGCCGCGCCGTTGTAACGACGGTGGTCCATGCGACGCATCAAGGCCGAAAGCACCGGATAGGCAATGATGGCTGCAAGTTTGGTGAAGATATTGCGCTTGAACTCCTGCTTCAGCCCGCCCACGATCATCGATGCCACGCCCTCACTTGCCTTGAGCGCCACGTTGCCGACAAAACCGTCACACACCACGATGTCCACGACGCCCTTGAAGATATCGTTGCCTTCGACGTTGCCGTAGAAATTGAGATCGCCCGACTTGCCCGCAGATCGCAGCAGTTCGCCCGCAGCTTTGATCACTTCGCTGCCTTTGATGGCTTCCTCGCCGATATTCAGCAAGCCCACCGTCGGCTCGCCTCCCTCCTGCAACGCGGAAACCAGGGCCGAGCCCATCACGGCGAATTGCAACAGATGTTCCGCAGTGCAATCGACGTTGGCGCCGAGGTCCAGCACGGTGGTGGCGCCGCCGCGGGCATTCGGCATCTGCGTGGCGATGGCCGGCCGATCAATGCCGTCCAATGTCTTGAGCAGATAGCGGGCGATCGCCATCAAAGCGCCTGTGTTGCCAGCCGATACGGCGGCCTGGGCATTGCCATCCTTGACCTGCTGGATGGCCACCCGCATGGACGAATCCTTCTTGCGGCGCAGGGCGACCTCCACAGGGTCATCCATCGTCACCACTTCGGAAGCAGCCACGATCGTTGCGCGCTCATGGGCGAACGTCTGCAGGCTCTCGGGCAGCCCCACCAGCAGCAGGCGGGCCTCGGCATGGGTTGCAAGAAACTGGCGGCATGCCGCCAGCGTGACGCGGGGGCCATGGTCGCCCCCCATACAGTCAACAGCCAGTGTGATCATGGGCGACTAAAGAGCCGCGAGCGCGGCTGGAAGAAAAGGGAATACGACGAAAAAGACAAAGGCCCGCGCTACATTTTTTGTAGCAACGGGCCTTGGGCGCCGAACCGGGTCAGGCTTCAGACTTGTTCTTCAGCACCTGGCGGCCGCGGTAGAAGCCGTTGGGGCTGATGTGGTGGCGCAGGTGCGTTTCACCGGTGGTGGTTTCCACAGCGGTGCCCGGCACCGTCAGGGCATTGTGCGAACGGTGCATGCCGCGCTTGGAGGGGGACTTTTTGTTTTGTTGAACAGCCATGATCGGCTCCTGAGTCTTGAAGGGTTGGTAAAAACGCGATCAGCCCATAAAAGACACGAGGGGGATTCGCGAGAAGCCCTCGATTATATCGCAAATGATTTTGCAGGCCAAAGCCCCGTCTTTGAACTATGCGTCCGGCTTGTCCTTGCGCAGCGAAGCCAGGGCTGCGAAGGGGTTGGGCTTCTGGGCGTTGGCCTCTTCGAAATCCTCATCGGTGGAAGCGAGCGGCACGGCCGTGGGGCACTCTTCGTGGCGGGGCACCACGGGCAGGGCCATCAACAGTTCGTCCTCGATCAGTTCGCGCAGGTTGAATTCGCGGCTCAGGGCGAGCAGGTCTTCTTCGCTTTCGTCGTCCAGGGCCTCGGCGGTGGCCTCATCCGCGACGAAGCGGAATTCCCGGTCCACCTCCAGCGGCACGTCGACGGTCGTCAGGCAGCGCTGGCAGGTCATGGGGAAGAGCGCGCGCACCGTCAGGTGCAGCCAAATCTGGCCGCCGATGCCGTGCGTCGCGCGGACCTCTCCATGGGCTTGCCAGTCCACCAGCAGATCGGGATGCAGCCCTTTGGCTTCGGACGCCAGCCGCTCATATTTCAGGAGCGAGTCGTGACCGGACAGGTGTGCACCGGCCTGGGCGAAGGCCTTGACGTCCAACCGGTCGGGGGAGTGTTCCTTGGTCATGCGGGCAGTGTAAGAGAATCGACGCCATGCTTGAACCGTCCCCCCTGCCCCTGCCCCGGCCCCTGGTACTGGGCTCGACCTCGCGCTACCGCCGCGAACTGCTGACCCGCCTGGCCCTGCCCTTCGACGTCGCCGCACCCGATGTGGATGAGACCCCCGCCGCCGGCGAGTCCCCGAAGGCGCTCGCCCTGCGCCTGGCCCTCGCCAAGGCCCGCGCCGTGGCCGCCCAGCACCCGGATGCCGTGGTGATCGGCTCGGACCAGGTCGCCGACCTCGCTGGCCAGCCGCTGGGCAAGCCGGGCACCCACGAACGCGCCACGCTTCAGTTGCAGCAGATGCGCAGCCAGACCGTGGTCTTCCAGACCGCGGTGGCCGTGGTCTGCCAGGCCACCGGCTTCGAGCAGGTGGACCTGGCGCCGGTGCGCGTGCAGTTCCGCGATCTGTCAGACGCTGAGATCGAGCGCTACCTGCGGTCCGAGCAACCCTACGACTGCGCAGGCAGCGCAAAAAGCGAGGGCCTGGGCATCGCCTTGCTCGACGCCATCGACAGCGACGACCCGACCGCCCTCATCGGCCTGCCGCTGATCCGCACCTGCCGCATGCTGCGCGCCGCAGGATTGACGCTGCCATGAGTACCGCCGCCACCACGCCCGGCACCCTGTACCTGGTGCCCGCGCCGCTGGATTTCGGCTGTGACACCCAGGCACCGCTGCAGGACGCCCTGCCCGATGGCACCCTGCAGACCGCTGCGCGCCTGACGCACTGGATCTGCGAGAACGCCAAGAGCACGCGCGCCTACCTCAAGCGCATCGACGCCCTTCATCCGCTGGCGGCCGCGCTGCAGGCGCAGCAGATCACCGAGTTGCCGCGCGAGGTGCACAAGAAGGGCGACCACGGCGGCGCCGGCCACGCCACGTTCGACGCCCGTCCGCTGCTGGCGCCAGCGCTGGCGGGCCACGCCATGGGGCTGGTGAGCGAGGCCGGCATGCCCGCCGTGGCCGATCCCGGCAGCTCGGTCGTACGGGCCGCGCACGACCTGGGCATTCCCGTCGTACCGCTGGTGGGCCCCGTCTCTCTGCTGCTCGCGCTGGCGGCCAGCGGACTTAACGGCCAGGAGTTCGCCTTCACCGGCTACCTGCCGCAGGACGCCGGCCAGCGCGCCCAGCGCATCCGCGAGCTGGAGTCGCTGGCGCTCAAGCAGGGCCAGACCCAGCTCTTCATCGAAACGCCCTACCGCAATGCCGCGCTGTGGCAGTCGCTGCTTCAGACGCTGCAGGCCAACACGCGCCTGGCGATGGCCAGCGGCATCACCCTGCCCACCGCGCGCCACGCCAGCCGCCTGGTGCGCCAGTGGCGCCAGCAGCCCGACGCGCCCGACAACCGCACGCCCACGGTATTTGCCATCGGGCGGTAACGCCCTACCCCACTGTCATGCTGCGCCGCCCACTGAACACTCTACTTTTAATAGCTGCCAGCGCAATATCCACGGGCGCCTGGGGCCTGCAAAGATGCGAAGTGGACGGCCGCCCCGTCAACCCCGCCAACGGTGCGGAGACGGCCGGGCTGACGGGCCTGATGCGCTGCCGCGATGTGGACTCCGGCCAGCTGCAGCGCGAGCAGGAACTGCGCAATGGCCGCTTCGTCGGCCTGGAGCGCTTCTTCGACCGCGAGGGCCGGCTGCTGCGGGAGCGCACAGTCAACGAGCGCGGCAACAGCCACGGCCGCGTGGCCGAGTTCTGGCCCAGTGGGCAGCTCAAGCGGGAAGAAACCGCGGACAACGGCCGCACCCAGGGCGCCGTGCGCCGGTTCAGCGAACAGGGGCGGCTGGAACGGCTGGCCGTCCATGCCGAGGGACGCGAGCAGTTCGTCCTCGAATACAACGCCGTGGGCCAGCCGCAGCGGCTGCAGTGCCCAGCTACCAGCCTGTTCGAGGACGATCGTCAACCCTGCGGCTTTGCCGGTGGCGCCACCGACACGGTGCTCTACAGCGCCCGGGGCACCAAGGCCGCCCAGGTGCGCTACGACCGTGGCCGGCTCCTGAGCAGCACGGTGTGGGACGTGGACGGCTTCGTCATCGCCGAGCAGTTGCGCGAGCAGGGCCGGCGCGTGCACCGCAGCTACAGCAACGAGGCCGGCCGGTCCGTGCTGCGCGAAGAGCGCATCTTCGACGCCGACGACCTGGCGCTGCCTGACCGCCGAGGCCCGTTGGTCAGCCTGCGCCTCTGGGGCCCCTCGGGCCAGCTCACCGAACAGCGCGGCTTTGCCGGCGGCCGTGAAGTGGCGCTGGAACGCTGGTACCTGAACGGCGCGCTGCGCGAGCGCTCCACGGTGCGCGGCGAAGGTGACCAGGTCCGCATCGCCCAGGAGCTGTACGGCGACGACGGCCGGCTGGCCGAGCGCCGGCAGCTGACGCGGGATCAGCAGCCCACCGGGCCGCAGCAGGCCTTCCACCCCAGCGGCCGCGTCGCGCGCGAAGACACCTACGGCCCGCCCGACGCCCGGGGCCGCACGCGCCTGCTGTCGCGCAAGGAATGGGACGAGGCAGGGCAACCCACGGCAGACGACACATTCCTCGAAGACGGCTCGCGCCAGCGCAAGGCAGGCGGCCTGGCCAGCTGACGCACCCGGCGCTGCAGCAGCGCGGTCAGCGTCGCAGGCCGCGCCCCAGGACCCGGCAGACCACGGCTCTCCATCAAAAAAGCGCAGCAACCCGAAGGCTGCTGCGCTGTGGCGCGGGAGGAGTCGCGGTGCTCAGCGGATGGCCGGTGCGCTCTGCATGGTCCGCAGCGCCGTCTCGCCCATGGCGGCCCCGAATTTCTTGGCCAGACGCTCGGCCACGTTGTCACGGCGGGTGTAGTCGATGACTTCCTCGGCCTTGACGACTTCGCGGGCCACGTAGTCCAGGTTGCCCAGCTTGTCGGCCAGGCCCATGTCCACGGCCTGCTGGCCGGTCCAGAACAGGCCGCTGAAGGTCTCGTCGTTCACCTTCAGGCGGTCGCCGCGGCCGGCCTTGACGACGGCAATGAACTGCTGGTGGATCTGGTCGAGCATCTGCTGCGCGAAGGCGCGCTGCTTCTCGCTTTGCGGGCTGAAGGGGTCGAGGAAGCCCTTGTTCTCGCCAGCGGTCAGCAGGCGGCGTTCCACGCCGAGCTTTTCCATGGTGCCGGTGAAGCCGAAGCCGTCCATCAGCACGCCGATGCTGCCGACGATGCTGGCCTTGTCCACGAAGATCTGGTCTGCGGCGGCGGCGATGTAGTACGCGGCCGAGGCGCAGGTTTCCTCGACCACGGCGTACACCGGCTTGCCGTGCTTGGCCTTCAGCCGCAGGATCTCGTCGTTGATGATGCCGGCCTGCACGGGGCTGCCGCCGGGCGAGTTGATGAGCAGCACCACGGCCTGCGAGCCCGAATCCTCGAAGGCGCTGCGCATGGCGGCCACCACGAATTCGGCGCTCGCCTCGGCGCCCGAGGCGATCTCGCCCTTGATGTCGACCACGGCCGTGTGCGGCGTGCTCTTGCTGGCGGTGGCGGTATCGCGCGACAGCACGACCCAGGCCACGGCGATGACGATCAGCATCCACGACATGCGCATGAAGATGCGCCAGCGGCGGGCCGCGCGCTGCTCGGCCAGGGTGGACATCACCAGCTTTTCCAGCACACCGCGTTCCCAGCCGGCGGCGGGCGCGCCCGGTGCGGCCGGCGCTCCTGATTCAGGAGCTTTCTGCGCCCACAGATCGGGCGCTGAAGGCGGATTGCCACCGAAACCGGAAGGTTCGGTGCGGGTAGGTTCGGTCATGGAATCAGAACTCGACGGGTTGCAATTGGGGGGCAGTATGCCAGCGGACCCGGCCGTCCTCCTCCGTGAGGGCGATCTTTACCAGCCCGCCGCGGCAGGGACCACCCACGCACCGGCCGCTGTCCGGCCGGTAGGCGGCGCCGTGGGTGGCGCAAAGCAGCCATTCGCCGGTGTCGTCGAAGAAACGGCCCTCCTGGTAATCCATCTCCATCGGCACGTGCGTGCAGCGGTTGAGATAGGCGTGGGGCCGCCCCTCGTAGCGGATGGCGAAGGCCCGGCAGACCTGGCCGAGGTACACCACGTCGAAGGCCACGGCCGCACCGCCATTGACCAGCGCCTCGCTGGCGCAGAGGTCCAGAGCCTCGGTCGACGGCGGCGCGGGCGGGCGCGGAGGCGGCTGCATCGTCATGCCTGGGCCAGCAGACCGGCATGCAGCTCGGCCACGGAATGCGCGACGAACAAGGGCCGCAGCGCCTCGAAGCCTCCGGGCTCGTGCGCACCGTAGCTCACGCCCACGCTGGGGCAGCCGGCATTGAGCGCCATCTGCAGATCGTGCGTGGTGTCGCCGATCATCAGCACGCGCTCGGGCGGCACATCGAACTCGGCCATCAGCTCCTGCAGCATCAGGGGATGCGGCTTGCCGGCCGTCTCGTCCGCCGTGCGCGAGCCATCGAACATGCCGCGCAGCTGCACCGTGTGCAACACCTCGTCCAGGCCGCGGCGGCTCTTGCCGGTGGCCACGGCCAGCAGATGGCCGCGCGCGCGCAGGTCTTCCAGCATCGGCAGCACGCCGTCGAACAGGCTCAGGTCGCCCTGGTGGCGGATGTAGTGAAAGCCGTAGCGGCTGCGCAGCTCGGCGTGCTTTTCCACGGGCACGTCGGGGGCGGCATGCGCCAGCGCCTGCATCAGCCCCATGCCGATCACCCAGGCGGCATCCCGGTCGGACGGCACGGTACCGCCCACGTCGCGCACGGCCTCCTGGATGCAGCGCACGATGATGGCGGTGGAGTCGTACAGGGTGCCGTCCCAGTCGAAGGCGATGAGGTCGAAACGGCGCGGGCGGGATGCGGGCATGGTCGGGTCAGGCGGAAGAAGCGATGAATTCGGACAGTTCTGGCGGCAGCTCGGCATGCAGTTCGATGCGCTGACCCGTCGCGGGGTGGCTGAACTGTAATCGCCAGGCATGCAGGAACATGCGCCTGAGGCCGTGTTTCGGCACGCGCTTGTTCAGGTCGAAGTCGCCGTACTTGTCATCGCCCACGATGGGGTGGCCCTGGCTGGCCAGGTGCACGCGGATCTGGTGGGTGCGGCCGGTCTTGATGGTCACCTCCAGGAGCGACATGGCCGGCAGCCCCTGCGCCGGGCGGGCGGGCAGATGCGAGCGGACCTTGACCAGCGTGATGGAGCGCATGCCGTCCGGGTCGTCCGCCGTGGTGGTGCGCACGCGGCGCTCGCCGTCGGCTTGCAGGTACTTGTGCAGCGGCGTGTCGATCACCTTCTTGTTGGCCGCCCAGGTGCCAGTCACCAGCGCCAGGTAGGTCTTGCCGGTCTCGCGCTCGCGGAACTGGTCCTGCAGGTGGGTGAGTGCCGAGCGCTTCTTGGCCACCAGCAGGATGCCGGAGGTATCGCGGTCCAGGCGGTGCACCAGCTCCAGAAACTTGGCCTGGGGACGGGCCTGGCGCAGTTGCTCGATCACGCCGAAGCTCACGCCGCTGCCGCCGTGCACGGCCGTGCCGGCCGGCTTGTCGATCGCGATGACGTGCTCGTCCTCCAGCAGCAGGGGGAATTCACGTGCCGGGGCCGGGCGCTCGGCCTTCTCCGCCACCTTGTCGGAGATGCGCACGGGCGGAAGGCGCACCTGGTCGCCCGTCTCCACCCGCGTGTCGGCACTGGCGCGGCCCTTGTTGATGCGCACCTCGCCGCTGCGGATGATGCGGTAGACGTGGGTCTTGGGAACGCCCTTGAGATGACGTATCAGAAAGTTATCCAGACGCTGCCCGGCGGAGTCGGCATCGACTTCCACGATGCGGGCCGAGGGCAGCGGTAGCCCCGCGGCGCGGTCTGCGGCCGGTTTGGCCCCTATAATGTGTTTCACCTGCGCGATGTTGTGTAAGTGGTTGATTTGTCTGGAGTTTAGTCCACCCAGCCCTACAAGCCGCGCAGGAAGGTCGATGCCAACGGGCGTCGTGCGCGCAGATTGCAGGCCAGATGCCTGCAGGGGCCCGCACTCCACCCGTGCAGGCTGACGAATTGAAACATTGAATACGGAATTCCAAGCTGGCCTCCCCACCACGGTGCGGCATGCCAGCGGATCAAAGCGATAACTATGTGGGTGCTGATGGCTTGGATTGTGTCCCTGTGGCGGAGGCGTCAGCCTTCGGCATGGGCGGCAAATGCGCCTGCAGCGTCCGTCCGACAAGCGCTACCAGCTATATCTTTCATAGCAAATCAGTACGCTTCCCGGTTCGCCCCCATCCACGCGCCCCCACCCCGACTGCACGGCTAGCCGCTTTGCAGCCGCGGGGTTCCCCGGCCATTCCCTTCGTTTCGATCCGCCAGTCCAGGCATTCACGGCTCCTCTAGAGCCTGTCATTGGTTTGGAAATCAGCGGGACGCACGCCGCCAGCAGTCTGCGACTGCGTGCCGGCCCGCACGACAACGAAAAGGAATCGCATCATGAAGCGGATGCTCATCAACGCCACGCAAGCCGAAGAACGGCGCCTGGCCATCGTCGACGGCCAGAAGCTGCTCGACTACGAGATCGAGATCGAAGGACGCGAGCAACGCAAGGGCAACATCTACAAGGCGGTGGTGACGCGCGTCGAGCCGTCGCTGGAAGCCTGCTTCGTCGACTACGGCGAAGACCGCCACGGCTTCCTGCCGTTCAAGGAAATCTCCCGCCAGTATTTCGCCGAGGGCGTCTCCCCCAGCCAGGCCCGCATCAACGAAGTGATCCGCGAAGGCCAGGAACTGCTGGTCCAGGTCGAGAAGGAAGAGCGCGGCAACAAGGGCGCTGCCCTGACCACCTTCGTGTCGCTGGCCGGCCGCTACGTGGTGCTGATGCCCAACAACCCCCGTGGCGGTGGCGTGTCGCGCCGCATTGAGGGCGAGGACCGCGCCGAGCTGAAGGAGGCGATGGACCAGCTCGAGTACCCCAAGGGCATGTCCATCATCGCGCGCACCGCCGGCATCGGCCGCTCGGCGCCCGAACTGCAGTGGGACCTGAACTACCTGCTCAAGCTGTGGAGCGCCATCGACGGCGCCGCCAAGGGCGGCAAGGGCGCCTTCCTGATCTACCAGGAATCGTCGCTCGTCATCCGCGCCATCCGCGACTACTTCAACAACGACATCGGTGACATCCTCATCGATACCGACGACATCTACGAGCAGGCGCACCAGTTCATGGCGCACGTCATGCCCGAGCATGCCGCCAAGGTGAAGCGCTACCGCGACGACGCGGCCCTGTTCAGCCGCTTCCAGATCGAGCACCAGATCGAGTCCGCCTACGCGCGGACCGTGAGCCTGCCCTCGGGCGGCGCCATCGTGATCGACCACACCGAAGCGCTGGTGTCCGTAGACGTGAACTCGGCCCGCGCCATCAAGGGCGGCGACATCGAGGAAACCGCCACCCGCACCAACCTGGAAGCGGCCGACGAAGTGGCCCGCCAGATGCGCCTGCGCGACCTGGGCGGCCTGATCGTGATCGACTTCATCGACATGGAAGAGTCGAAGAACCGCCGGGAAGTGGAAAACCGCCTGCGCGACGCGCTGCGCCAAGACCGCGCCCGCGTGCAGTTCGGCACGATCAGCAAGTTCGGCCTGATGGAAATGAGCCGTCAGCGCCTGAAGCCGGCGCTCTCCGAAGGCTCGTCCATCCCCTGCCCCCGCTGCGGCGGCTCGGGCCACATCCGCGACACCGAAAGCTCGGCACTGCAGATCCTGCGGATCATTCAGGAAGAGTCCATGAAGGACAACACGGCCGCCGTGCACTGCCAGGTGCCGGTGGAAGTGGCCTCCTTCCTGCTGAACGAAAAGCGCACCGAGATCGCCAAGATCGAACTCAAGCAGCGCGTGGCCGTGCTGATGGTGCCCAACAAGACGCTGGAAACGCCCAACTACCGCCTGGAGCGCCTCAAGCACGACGACCCGCGCCTGGACCACCTCGACGCGAGCTACAAGCTGGCCGAAGAATTCGAGGACCCGACCTCCGTCACGCGCCGCTCCCAGGAGCCCACCAACAAGCAGACGCCGGTGATCAAGGGCGTGCTGCCCGATGCGCCAGCGCCCGTGGCAGAAGCGCGCCCCGAAGGCGTGGCC
>JAEWPH010000217.1 GCA_023460715.1 Pseudomonadota bacterium
TTGTTCTAATTGGCCGCGGTGGGGCGGGCCGCCGGCGGGGCCCACAGCTGCGGCGTGAGCACCACGCCCAGCGCCACGCCCAGCAGCGAGGTCGGGAACTCCATGAGCCGGTCCGCATAGAAAAGCCAGGTGACGCTGCCCGGCGCCAGGTAGGACGCGATCTGCGTATTGATCATGAGCGAGATCTGCGCCACACCCACGCCCAGCAGCGCCGGCCCCATCAGGCGCAGGATCTGGCGCACCTGCGCGTCCTGGGCGGCCCTGCGCACGGCACCCCAGGTCACGCCGATGCGCGGCAGCAGACCCAGGCGGTGCAGCGCCGGTATTTGCACCGCCAGTTGCAGCACGCCGCCCAGCATCACCCCGGCAGCCATGGCGAAGATGGGCTCGATGCCCCGCGCCGCCAACTGCGGCGCGCCCAGCCAGGCCGCGGCGATCATCGCCAGGTTCAGCAGCACCGGTGTCGCGGCGGAAACGACGAACCGCTTCCAGGTATTGAGCACGCCGGCGGACAGCGCCACCAGCGACATGAAACCGATGTAGGGGAACATCCACCGGGTCATGAGCACGGCGGCGTCGAAGCCCGCGGGGCTTTGCCGCATGCCGCTGGCCAACGCCCAAACCAGCACCGGCGCGCCGACCACGCCCAGCACGCAGGTCAGCAGCAGCACCCAGAACAGCACCGTCGCCACGTGCGAGACGAGCACGCACGTTGCCTCATCGCCGTGCCGGGCCTTGTGGCCCGCCAGCACCGGAACGAACGCCTGGCTGAAGGCGCCTTCGGCGAACAGCCGGCGGAAGAGGTTGGGAATGCGGAACGCGACATTGAAGGCGTCGGTCAGTGCATTGGCGCCGAACATCGACGCCATGAGCAGATCGCGCACCAGCCCCGTCACGCGGGAGGCCAGGGTCAGCAGGGAAACGGTGGAGGCGGCTTTGAACAGTGACACCGGCGGGAGTGTATGCGCTCATGCAGAAGCGCCGGGCGGCGTCCGCAAGCGGGAGCACTGCCGTGCCGCGCGGTCTGGTCTATAATCGCCGGCTTTGCTGACAACATCCGCAGACACTTAAGGAACCGACATCATGGCATCTGCCAAGCCCAAGAAAAAGAACCCCCGTCTGGCGTCCGGCCGCAAGCGCGCCCGCCAAGACGTCAAGCTGAACGCTGCGAACACCTCGCTGCGCTCCAAGTACCGTACCGCGGTCAAGAACGTCGAGAAGGCCGTCGTGGCCGGCGACAAGACCAAGGCCACCGAACTGTTTGCGAAGATGCAAGCCGTCGTCGACACCATCGCCGACAAGGGCATCTTCCACAAGAACAAGGCTGCTCGTGACAAGAGCCGCCTGTCCGCCAAGGTGAAAGCCCTGGCCCTGGCCGCCTGACCTTTCAGGCAAACAGCCCGGGTGGCCACATGCCTGTGACCGCCCGCCGTTTGTAACGGGTGCGCTGTCAGCAAAAAACGAGAAACCGCCTTCGGGCGGTTTTTTCGTTGGGGCGCCCGATCCTGCGCACCCCGACTTCGCCAGCCCCGCTGCCCTCCTGGAACTTTCAGCACCGCAAGCTGGCTCGCGCTCCGCGGCTCGGGCCGCCCGGACAGCAAGCCGCCCCCTTCACAGCCACCACCTGGTCAAGTGCAAAGTGGTGCACCGCCCCATAGCAGAGTCCGCACTAACACCAATTGACTATCGTCAAAAAAACAGCAGACGGGGACAATCCACACGATCAAGAAGGCCCCTTGCGAAGGGCCTCCGAAGCCCGCACGCGCCTGCGGGCTTTTTTCACTCCCGTCTGGAAGAAGTCATGAAGAAATCGATCAAAGCAGGACTGGGTGCCCTTGTGGTGCTGGTCCTGGCCTCGGTACTGTTTTTATTTTGGCCGCTGTTTCCCCGCTCGGTGCCGCCCGCGGAGAACGACAAGCCCGTGGACGTGGTGATGGTCGGCGCCGGGGTGATGAGCACGACCCTGGCCACCTACCTGCAGGAACTGCAGCCCGACTGGAAGATCGAGGTGTTCGAGCGGCTCGACGGCGTGGCCCTGGAGAGCTCCAACGGCTGGAACAACGCCGGTACCGGCCACTCCGGTTTCGCCGAGCTGAACTACACGCCCGAGCTGCCTGACGGCTCCATCGAAACCAAGCGCGCCGTCGGCATTGCCGAGCAGTTCGAGGTGTCCCGCCAGTTCTGGGCGCACCAGATCGGCCGCGGCCACATGCAAAAGCCCCAGAGCTTCGTGAACGCCACGCCGCACATGAGCTTCGTGTGGGGCGACGCGAACATCGAGTACCTGCGCAAGCGCCACGCCGCACTCACCAAGAACCCGCTCTTCTACGGCATGGAGTTCTCCGAGGACCAGGCCAAGATCAAGGAATGGGCGCCCCTCGTGATCGAAGGGCGTGATCCGCAACAGAAGGTGGCCGCCACCTACATGCCCCTCGGCACGGACGTCGATTACGGCAGCGTCACCAACCAGCTGATGCAGAGCCTGAAGAGCAGCCCCAACTTCCAGCTGAACCTCCGCCACGAAGTGCGCGCCCTGCGCCAGAACGACGACAAGACCTGGAACGTCACGGTCGCCAACCTGGCCGACGGTGCGAAGGAAAAGACCATCAAGGCGAAGTTCGTCTTCGTCGGCGCCGGCGGCGCAGCCCTGAAGATGCTGCAGGCCTCCGGCATTCCCGAGGCACGCAACTACGCGGGCTTCCCCGTGGGCGGCGAATTCCTGGCCATCGAGAACCCTGCCATCACTTCGCGCCACGGCGTAAAGGCCTACGGCAAGGCCGCCGAAGGCTCGCCTCCGATGTCGGTGCCCCACATCGACGCCCGCAAGCTCGACGGCAAGGATGTGGTGCTCTTCGGCCCCTTCGCGCTGCAGTCCACGAAGTTTCTCAAGCAGGGCTCCTGGTTCGACCTCTTCTCGTCGATCAACCACGACAACCTGGGCGGCATGCTGCGCGTGGGCATCCACAACCTGGATCTGGTGCGCTACCTGGTGCAGCAGGCGGCATTGACGGATGACGACCGGCAGCGCGCATTGCAGGAGTACTTCCCCAACGCCAAGCGTGAAGACTGGCGCCTGGCCGTAGCCGGCCAGCGCGTGCAGGTCATCAAGCGCGATCCCAAGGAAGGCGCCGTGCTGCAGTTCGGCACCGAGATCGTGACCGACAAGGACGGCACCATCGCCGCGCTGCTGGGGGCGTCGCCAGGTGCGTCCACCGCGCCGCACATCATGATCAACCTCATGACCAAGGCCTTCCCCCAGCAGATGACCGACGCCGGCTGGAAGCCTCGCCTGCAGCAGATCGTGCCTTCCTATGGCCGCAAGCTGAACGAAGACGCCGCGCTGACCAACGAGATCCGCCGCATGACCAGCACCGCGCTGCAACTGCCCTACCTCGACGTGCCCGTGAGCCTGACCGGCACGACCGCGCCCGCCGCGCTGCCCAAGGCCGCCCCGCAGGCACCGGTTCGACAGCAGAACAAGGAAATGCAGGCCCTCTGAGCCCCGCCAACGACGGCCTCCGAGGCCGCCGTGCCCAGCACGCCCCGCCGCTGCCCGATGAGGCAGCCCGGGGCGTTTTCCATGGCGCCGCCGCCTTCTCATGCACAACGCTTCCCCGAATCCGCTCACACACGGCCCCGTGGCGACCACGCTGGTGCGGTTTGCCCTGCCCGTGCTCGGCGGTTACGTGCTGCAGTCGCTGGGCCATTCCCTGCATGCCGCCTGGATCGGGGGAACACTCGGGCCCGCCGCGCTGGCCGCTGCGACACAAGCGAACAACCTGTTGTTCGTGCTGATCGCCATCGTGTTCGGCATCAGCCAGGCAGCCGGCATCCTGGTGGCACAGGCGATGGGCGCTGGGGACAGGGAACGGGCGCGGCGGGTCGCCGGCACCGGCGCCAGCCTCTTCGCGCTGGGCGCGGTCGTGATGGGTGCGGCCGCGTGGCTGCTGGCGCCCGCACTGCTGAGGGCCCTCCGCACGCCACCGGACATCGCCCCGCTGGCGCAGTCTTACCTGCGCTGGCTGCTGCCCGCGCTGCCGGTGCAGATGCTCTTCATCTGCGCCAGCGCCGTGCTGCGCGGCGCCGGTGACGCGCGCCGGCCGTTTCTCTGTCTGCTCGGCGGCATCGCACTCGATGCGCTGCTGGCTCCGGCCCTCATCCGCGGCATCGGGCCCCTACCGCCGCTGGGCATGGCCGGCTCCGCCGTGGCACTGTTGCTGTCACAGGCCGCGGCCCTGGCAGCCCTGCTCGTGTGGGTACGGAGACAAAACCACCCCCTGTGGATCGGCGGAGAGGCCCGCACATGGCTGCGCCCTGACGTGCGCACCGCGGCGGCCCTGCTGCGCACCGGTCTTCCGATGGGTCTGCAGATGATGGCGGCGGCAGCCAGCCTGGTGGCGCTGCTGGCCTTGGTGAACCGACAGGGCGCGCTGGCTACGTCGGCCTACAGCGCGGCGCTGCAGCTATGGACCTACGTGCAGATGCCTGCGATGGCCATCGGCGCTGCCTGCACCAGCATGGCGGCGCAGTGCGCGGGCGCAGGCGAGTGGCACCGCATCGGCCGCGTCGCCCGCGCCGGACTGGTCTGGATGGCGCTTGCGACGGGCGCGCTCATCGCCCTGACCCTGCTGCTGGATGCGCCATTGCTGTCACTGTTCCTACCGCAGGGCGGCCCCGCATTGGCCGCCGCGCAGGCGATCAACCGCCAGGTGATCGGATCGTTCCTGCTTCTGGGTGTCGGCATGGTGTTGTCCGGCGTCGTGCGTTCGACCGGGGCCGTCTGGGCGCCGCTGGCCCTGTGGGCCTTCGCCCTATGGGGCATTCGCTTGCCCGCGGCGCTGTGGCTGCCCACTTGGTGGGGGCCCGGCGCGCTGTGGTGGAGCTTTGCCGCCAGTGCGCTGGGCTTCGCGGTGCTGTCGCTGGCGTACTACCGCTCCGGCCACTGGAAGCGCGCATGCAGGCTGCCCTGGCTGGATGTCTGAGATGCGGAAGGCGCCCGCCGCGGCGGAGCGAACGCTCAGGCCTTGGGGGGCTGCGCGGGGCTGCCGTCCGGCAGCAGGCAGGCCTCGGCCACCTGAAGGTTGTTGTCGCGCGCGAAGTTCAGCACAAAGTCCCAGGCCATGGGCTCGTGCGACTGCAGGTCGCGGTGGACGACCACGCACTTGACGCCATTCATGGTGGTGGGAACACACCAGGGCGAATAGCTCAGATGGCTGCCGGGCCGCGCGCCGCCGGGGCGGAACTGGCTCATGACCCCGGCCAGGCGCTCGGCCCAGTCGCTGGGGCGAAAGGTTCTCCCGTCGTGGGTGACGCCTTGTATGAAGACTTCTTTGGAGGAGGGGGAAACCATCGGGGTCGGGGTCGTTGGAAGGCGCGCGGCATGGGCTGACGCGATCCGCGCATTCTAACTCTTATATAAGAGCTGACCCCCTCAAAGACCCCGCGCACCGGGTCTGGCGCGCATGGCTGTGATGCGGATTCCTCAACAGCGCGCCGTGGCGCTGCGCCTAGAATCGTGCTTCGTTTTCCGGTTCACCGCGACCGGTGTACCCCACGCCTTGCCAGGAGATGTACCGCATGACCGCTGCCACCCCAGCCACCTCGCCCCACGTGATGAACACCTACGGCCGCCTGCCGATCGCGCTGGCCCGTGGTCAGGGCTGCCGAGTCTGGGACGTCAACGGCAAGGAATACCTGGATGGCCTGGGCGGCATCGCCGTGAACACGCTGGGCCACAACCACCCGCAGCTGGTGCCGGCCCTGCAGGAACAGATCACCCAGCTGATCCATACCTCCAACTACTACCACATCCCCCTGCAGGAGCAACTGGCCGCCAAGCTGGTGGAGCTCTCGGGCATGCAGAACGCGTTCTTCTGCAACTCCGGGCTGGAGGCCAATGAGGCGGCGATCAAGATCGCACGCAAGTACGGCGTGGACAAGGGCATCGCCAAGCCCGAGATCGTGGTCTACGAGAAGGCCTTCCACGGCCGCTCCATCGCCACCATGTCGGCCACCGGCAATCCCAAGATCTACAGCGGCTTCGGCCCGCTCGTCGAAGGCTTCATCCGCGTGCCCCTGAACGACATCGAGGCGATCAAGCAGGCCACGGAGGGCAATCCCAACGTGGTGGCCGTGTTCTTCGAAACCATCCAGGGCGAAGGCGGCATCAATCCGATGCGCGTGGAGTACCTGCAGCAGCTGCGCCAGCTGTGCGATGAGCGCGGCTGGCTGATGATGATCGACGAGGTGCAGTGCGGTGTTGGCCGCACCGGCAAGTGGTTCGCCCACCAATGGGCCGGTATCGTGCCCGACGTGATGCCCCTGGCCAAGGGCCTGGGCTCGGGCGTGCCGATCGGCGCCGTCGTGGCCGGCCCCAAGGCCGCCAACGTGCTGCAGCCGGGCAACCACGGCACCACCTTCGGCGGCAACCCGCTGGCCATGCGTGCCGGCGTGGAGACGCTGCGAATCATGGAGCAGGACCAGCTCATCGACAACGCCGCCAAGGTGGGTGCGCACCTGCGTGCCGCGCTGCAGCAGGCGCTGGGCAGCCTGCCGGGCGTGAAGGAAATCCGCGGCCAGGGCCTGATGCTGGGCATCGAGCTGGACAAGCCCTGCGGCGCGCTGATCGGCCGCGCGGCAGAAGCCGGCCTGCTGCTGTCCGTCACCGCAGACAGCGTGATCCGCCTCGTGCCGCCGCTGATCCTCACCACCGCCGAGGCGGACGAGATCGTCGCCAAGCTGACCCCGCTGGTCCAGGCCATCCTGGCCGAATAGAACGGCCGCACGCCATCGCACCATGAAACATTACCTGCAGTTCAACGACCTCAGCGCCGACGAGTACGCCTACCTGTTCAGCCGTGCCGCGCTCATCAAGGGCAAGTTCAAGAGCTACGAAAAGTACCACCCGCTGTCCGACCGCACGCTGGCCATGATCTTCGAGAAGGCCAGCACGCGCACGCGTGTGAGCTTCGAGGCCGGCATGTACCAGCTCGGCGGCAGCGTGGTGCACCTGACCACGGGCGACAGCCAGCTGGGCCGTGCCGAACCCATCGAGGACAGTGCCAAGGTCATCAGCCGCATGACCGACCTGGTGATGATCCGCACCTACGAGCAGGCCAAGATCGCGCGCTTCGCCGCCAACTCGCGCGTGCCCGTCATCAACGGCCTCACCAACGAGTTCCACCCCTGCCAGATCCTGGCGGACATCTTCACCTTCATCGAGCACCGCGGGGACATCAAGGGCAAGGTGGTCGCCTGGGTGGGTGACGGCAACAACATGGCCAACACCTGGCTGCAGGCCGCCGACCTGCTGGGCTTCACCGTGCATGTGAGCACGCCCGGCGGCTACGAGATCGACGAGAAGCTGGCCTTCGGCGAGCGCACGCCGCGCAGCGGCTGCTACAAGGTCTTCAAGGATCCCATGGACGCCTGCCGCGGCGCCGATCTGGTCACCACCGACGTGTGGACCAGCATGGGCTACGAGGCCGAGAACGAGGCCCGCCGCCTGGCCTTCGCCGACTGGTGCGTCGACCCGGAGATGATGGCCGCCGCCCAGCCCCAGGCCCTGTTCATGCACTGCCTGCCGGCCCACCGCGGCGAGGAAGTGGAGGCCGATGTGATCGATGGCCCCCAATCGGTGGTCTGGGACGAGGCCGAGAACCGCATGCACGTGCAGAAGGCGCTCATGGAGTACCTGCTGCTGGGCCGCGTGGGCTGACCCCAGCCTCGTGCAAGGTGCCTGCTCCATGCCCCGGTCACAGGAGCTGCCGCACCGCTGGCAATCGCTCGGCGCTGCCCTCGGTCGCGGCGGGGCCGCCTGGGACGCCGAAGGCGCCCGCCTGCTGCGCAGCTGGGGCCGCTGGCCCCGGGCATACCACGACACCACGCACCTGGCCGCCTGTCTGCGCCACCTCGACACGGTGCAGGCTTTGCAGCCGGCACCACTGCACGATGCGCCGGCCGTGGCCATGGCGCTGTGGTTCCACGACGCGATCTACTGGCCCTGGAGCCCGCGCAACGAAGAACGCAGCGCCGACTGGGCCCGCCGCTTTCTCACCACCCAGCAGCTGCCCACAACCTGGATAGCGGCGGTCGTGCAGCACATCCTGGACACGCGCCACAGGCCAAACACCCCGACGACAGGCGATGCAGCGTGGCTGGTGGACATCGACCTGGCGATCCTCGGGCAGGACACCTCCATCTATCAGGCGTTCGAGCGCAACGTACGCCGCGAGTACTTCTTCGTGCGCAGGGCCCGCTACGTCGCAGGACGCGGGGCCGTGCTGCAGTCGTTCCTGGAGCGCCCCCACATCTACGCCACCGAATGGTTCCGCAACCGCTATGAGGCAGCGGCTCGCCGCAACCTGTCGTGGGCGCTGGAGACCCTGCGCAGCGGCCAGCGGCCGGCGTAGTCCCGGCGTTCGGCCACCGCCCTACCGCTTGTCCAGCTCGCGCGGCGCCGATCGCGCTGGCATCGCGACGGGCTTCTCGCTTCCGGACGCCGCGGAGCCATCCCCGGAGCCGCAGGTGCCGCAGCTGCTGCAGCCGCCATCGCTGCCGCTCCCGCAACCCGGCGCCTGGGCCAGGCCGGGGTGCACGCTGCCGAGGGGCTGTCTCCAGCGCTGCGGCAGGTAGCGCCAGGCCACATAGAGCACGGCTGCGGCAACGATCAGGCCGACGATGATGTTCTGGACCATGGCGGTTCAACCTCCCCCGAGTGCCAGCGCGATGCGGTAGGTAACGAAGCTGGCGGCGTACGCCAGTGCGAACAGGTAGCCCGTCATGATGAGCGGATAGCGCCAGCTGTTGGTCTCGCGCCGCACGGCGGCGATGGTGGAGATGCACTGCGGCGCGAAGATGAACCACACCAGCAGCGACAGTGCGGTCGCCAGCGACCAGCTGCCGGCGATCAGTGGCCCCAGTTGCGCCGCGGCATCGTCGCCCGTCGCAGACAGGGCATACACCGTGCCCAGGGCGCCCACGGCCACCTCGCGGGCCGCCATGCCCGGCACCAGCGCGATGCTGATCTGCCAGTTGAAGCCGATGGGCGCGAACAGCACGGCCAGGACGCTGCCGATGCGGCCGGCAAAGCTGTACTCGATGGCCGGTCCCGTGGCGCCTTCGGGAGCGCCCGGGAACGATGACAGGAACCACAGCAGGATGGTGACGGCCAGGATGATGCCGCCCACGCGGCGCAGGAAGATCAGCGCCCGCTCCCACAGGCCGATCGCCAGACCGCGCAGGCTGGGCCAGCGGTAGGCGGGCAGCTCCATCAGCAGCGGCGTGGCGCCGGCGTTGCGGCGTGCCAGCTTGGCCACGGCCGCCACGGCCATGGCGCTGACGATGCCGCCGATGTAGAGGCCGAACAGCACCAGCCCCTGCAGGTTGAACACGCCGGCCACGGTCTGCTCGGGAATGAAGGCGGCGATCAGCAGCGCATACACCGGCAGCCGGGCGGAGCAGGTCATGAGCGGGGCGATCATGATGGTCACCAGCCGGTCGCGCCAGTTGGGGATGGAGCGCGTAGCCATCACGCCCGGGATGGCGCAGGCAAAGCTCGACAGCAGCGGAATGAACGAACGGCCCGACAGCCCCACGGAGCCCATCACACGGTCCAGCAGGAAGGCGGCCCGCGGCAAATAGCCAGAATCCTCCAGCACCAGGATGAAGAAGAACAGGATCAGGATCTGCGGCAGGAACACGACCACCCCGCCAGCGCCAGCAATGACGCCGTCCGTGAGCAGGCTGCGCAGCGTGCCTTCGGCCATGTGGGCGTTGATCCAGGCGCCCGCCCAGGCCGTGGCACCCTCGATCCAGCCCATGGGCGCCTCGGCCCAGCTGAACACGGCCTGGAACATCAGGAACAGGGTGGCGGCCAGCAGCAGCATGCCCCAGACGGGGTGCAGCACGACGGCATCGATGCGGTCGTCGCGGCGCAGGCTGACCTGGGGCTCGCGCACGGCCAGGTCCATGATGCGGCGCACTTCCTGGTGCAGTTGCATCACCTGCTGCTGCGCAGGGACTTCGGACTCGGAAGCAGGTGCAGCGGCCTGCGCACGCGAGGCGGCCAGCGCGGCCGGCTGCACCTGGTCAAGCCATTGCACCAGCTCACGCGCGCCGCCGGCACGCACGCCGACGGTGGCGATCACGGGCATGCCCAGCTCGCGCGCCAGCACCTCGCGGTCGATGGCGATGCCCTGGCGCTCGGCCATGTCGCTCATGTTGAGTACCAGCACCATGGGCAGGCCCAGCGCGCGCGACTCCAGCACCAGGCGCAGGTTCAGGCGCAGGTGGGTGGCGTCGGTGACGCAGACCAGCAGCTCGGGCGCCGGTTCACCGGCACGGCGGCCGGTGACGATGTCCCGCGTGACGGCCTCGTCCACGCTCTGTGCATGCAGGCTGTAGGCGCCCGGCAGATCGAGCACGCGCACGCGGCGCCCGCCGGTGGTGACCAGGGTGCCCTCCTTGCGCTCGACGGTCACGCCGGCGTAGTTGGCGACCTTCTGGCGGGCGCCCGTCAGCAGGTTGAACAGCGCCGTCTTGCCGCAGTTGGGGTTGCCCAGCAGGGCGATACGCAGCGGTGCCGCGGCAGCGGCCAGGGTGGGTGTGGTGGCCTGGTTCATGCCGCAGCGCCTTCCGGCTGGACTTCGACCAGGGCGGCCTCGTGGCGGCGCAGGGCGAAGGTGGCCTGCCCCACACGCACGGCGATCGGCTCGCCGCCTAAGAAACCCCGGGACACCACACGCACCGGCTCGCCCGGCAGGAAGCCGATCTCCATGAGCCGCAGCACCACATCCTGCTGGGCCGGCGATTCGGCGGCGCGCAGCGCAGTCACGGTGGCAGGGGTGTGGCGGGGCAAGGTGTCGAGCCCGATGGCCGGCGTCGATGCTGCGGCCCGGGCCAGGGCGGGCGCAGCGCCTTCCTGGTTCACTTTCATGGCGGAGATGTTTGTAATGATATTAATTCTCATTTTAAGACCCGATCGCTCTGGCCGCTTGATCTGCGTCAGAGACCCCAGGCTGCATGCGCCGCTGCCGGCGATGCCACAGGCCCCTTGGCCCGCACAGGGCGGTATTCCACCACGGCCATGCAATGGCACCGGTCTGCACTGACTCCGCGGCACAATCGCGAGTTCCCCATGCCTGCCGACGCCGAGCGGCAAATTCCGCCGCCATGACCCATCCCTGCCTCAGCTGCGGCGCCTGCTGCGCCAGCTTCCGTGTCGACTTCTCGGTGGAGGAGTTGCAGGAGTGTGGCGGCAGCGTGCCGGACGGGCTGGCCGTGCCCGTGACGGCCTTCACCGCCCGCATGCGCGGCACCGACCACGTGCCCGCGCGCTGCGCCGCGCTCACCGGCCAGTTGGGCACGCAGGCGGCCTGCGGCATCTACGAATGGCGCCCCTCGCCCTGCCGTGAATTCGAAGCTGGCAGCGATGCCTGCAACCGCGCCCGCCAGCGCCACCAGCTGCCGGCGCTGGCCGATCCGCTGTCCTGAGCGCCGGCCGCGGCCTTGCTTCATGCGCCGCTCGCCGGGCCTGCAGCCCCCACGGGCAAACCGCCCATCTGGCCCTTGAACTCCTGCAGCGAAAAATAGGTATGTGCATGCCGCACCCCGGGCAGCCGGTGGAGCTTGCGCTGCAAGAGGTCGGAATAGGCGTCCAGGTCCTTGGCCACCACCACCAGCAGAAAGTCCTCCGGCCCCGAGATGCCGTGGAACATCACCACCTCGGGAATGGCACACACGGCTTCCTCGAAGGCGCGCGAGGCGATCTCGTTCTGGTGGTCAATGCCGACCATCACAAACGCCATCACGCCGAAGCCCAGCGCCCGCCGGTTGAGCAGCGCGTGGTAGCCGCTGATCACGCCGTCGTCTTCCAGGCGCTTGACGCGGCGCCAGCAGGGCGACTGCGAGAGATGGGCGCGTTGCGCCAGCTCGCCGGAGGTCAGCCGTGCGTTGTCCTGCAGCGCCTCCACCAATTGCAGATCGATGCGATCGAGTTCGCCGTGCATAGAAATTCCTCAAAAGCGCTTACACAGAATCAATTATCCAATCTTTGAATACTTCATGAATAACCTGGTGACCGCACCATGAGATAGCGAATAGGATCGCCCCAACACAGCCTTTTGTCCGTCCATGCACCCACCCTCTCGTCTCTGGGACATCTCCGTTCCCGTGCATGCCGCCAGCCCGGTCTTTCCAGGCGACACGGCCTATTCGCAGCAGTGGTGCGCCACCATCGGCCCGGGCTGCCCGGTGAATGTGAGCGCCGTCACGCTGTCGCCGCACGTCGGCTCGCATGCCGATGCCCCGCTGCATTACGACGCGGATGGCGCCAGCATCGGCCATGTGCCGCTGGAGGCCTTCATCGGACCCTGCCGCGTGGTCCACGCCATCGGCTGCGGCCCGTTGATCACCTGGGCACACATCGCCCACGCGGTAGAGGACGGCGCCCTGCCCTCCCGCGTGCTGGTGCGCACCTACGACCGCATGCCCGTGGACCGCTGGGACGGCCAACTCACCGCCTACGCGCCCGAAACCATCGAACGCCTGGCCGACCGCGGTGTGGTGCTGGTGGGCATCGACACGGCCAGCATCGACCCGGCCGACAGCAAGACGCTCGCCAGCCACCAGGTGATCCGCCGCCGTGGGCTGCGCGTGCTGGAGAACCTGGTGCTGGACGACGTGCCGCCCGGCGACTACGAGCTGATCGCCCTGCCGCTCAAGCTCACCACGGCCGACGCATCGCCTGTGCGCGCCGTGCTGCGTGGGTTGGGATGAGACACCCCCCTGTGGCGCTGCGCGCCTTCCCCCCGCTCTCGCCCCGCTGCGCGTGGCGGGCAGGGGGACGCAGCCCTCGCTGCGGGGCGGCCCTTGCTCGGCTGCCACTCGCCTGGGCCGCGCCCGTTGCATGCGACGCGAGTAACGATCAGCGCAATAGAGAGCGGGTCCCTGTAAATATTCATATTTTTGGCCTCAATCGCTTACTGCATAAGCGCTGGTAGCTATTAATTTCAAAGTACCACACCACCATGACCAGCCTGAACGATTGCCGCGCGCTCGACGCCGCCGACCCCCTGCGCCCGCTGCGCGAACATTTCG
This sequence comes from Pseudomonadota bacterium, assembly GCA_023460715.1. Lineage (GTDB taxonomy): Bacteria > Pseudomonadota > Gammaproteobacteria > Burkholderiales > Burkholderiaceae_C > Paracidovorax. The sequence continues at coordinate 13,099 of JAEWPH010000217.1, forward strand.
CCCTGCCCGCAGACACCATCTACCTGGACGGCAACTCGCTGGGCGTGCTGCCCAAGGCCGCCGCCGCGCGGGTCGCCGATGTGGTGGCGCGCGAATGGGGCACGGACCTCATCCGTTCGTGGAACACCGCCCGCTGGTTCGACCTGCCGCAGCGGCTGGGCGACCAGCTGGCGCCGCTGATCGGCGCCGGTCCTGGCGAGGTGGTGTGCACCGACAGCACCTCCATCAACCTCTACAAGGTGCTGAGCGCTGCGCTGAACATGGCCCGCGAAGACAGCCCCGGCCGCACGCGCATCGTGAGCGAGCGCAGCAATTTCCCGACCGACCTGTACATCGCCGAAGGCCTGTGCAAGGAGCGCGGGCTGGAGCTGGTGCTGGTGGAGCCCGAGGACATCGCCGCCGCGCTGACGAGTGACGTGGCCGTGCTGATGCTCACGCATGTGAACTACCGCACCGGCGCCATGCACGACATGGCGGCCCTCACGGCCGCGGCGCATGCGCAAGGCATTCTGTGCGTCTGGGATCTGGCCCACAGCGCGGGCGCCGTGCCGGTCGATCTGCAGGGTGCAGGCGCGGACTTCTCCATCGGCTGCGGCTACAAGTACCTGAATGGCGGACCCGGCGCTCCCGCTTTCGTGTGGGTGCACCCGCGCCATGCCGACCGCTTCTGGCAGCCCCTGTCGGGCTGGTGGGGCCATGCGGCACCCTTCCAGTTCACGCCGGACTACCAGCCCGCGCCGGGCATTACGCGCTACCTGTGCGGCACGCAGCCCATCATCAGCCTGTCGGCCTTGCAGTGCGGGCTGGACGTGTTCACGGTAGCGCAGGCGCTGGGCGGCATGGCGGCGCTGCGCGCCAAGTCACTGGCGCTCACCGACCTGTTCATCGCGCTGGTGGAAGCGCGCTGCGCCGGCCACGGCCTGGGGCTGGCCACGCCGCGCGAGCACGCACAGCGCGGCTCGCAGGTCTGCCTCACCAAGGACACCGGCGCCTACGCCATCGTGCAGGCCCTCATCGCGCGCAACGTGATCGGCGACTTCCGCAAGGGCGACGGCGGCACCGGCCGGCACAAGAACATCCTGCGCTTCGGCTTCACGCCGCTGTACATCGGCTTCGAAGATGTGTGGAATGCCGTCGAACACCTGCGCGAGGTACTGGAGACGGGCGAATGGCAGCGCCCGGAATTCAACCAGAACAACGCAGTGACCTGACCCGCAAGGCGACCCCACCATGTGCCCCCACGCCCAGAACGCCCACGCCACGCCCTCTGCACCCCAGAGCGCGGCGCCCGCAGACGCTGCCAGCAGCACACCCGAATCCATCGTCCACGCCGAGCGGGCTCAGCTCGACTTCAGCCGCGACATGAGCTACGGCGATTACCTGCAACTCGATGCCATCCTCACGGCGCAAAAGCCGCTGTCGTCCGCGCACGACGAGATGCTCTTCATCGTCCAGCACCAGACCAGCGAGCTGTGGATGAAGCTCATGCTGCACGAACTGCGCGCGGCCATGGGCCACGTGGCGCGCGACGAGCTGCAGATGGCCTTCAAGATGCTGGCGCGCGTCTCCAAGATCATGGAGCAGCTGGTGCACGCCTGGGACGTGCTGGCCACCATGACGCCGCCCGAGTACAGCGCCATGCGCCCTTCGCTGGGCCAGTCCAGCGGCTTCCAGAGCTACCAGTACCGCAGCATCGAGTTCTCGCTGGGCAACAAGAACCGCGCCATGCTGCGCCCGCACGAACACCGCGCCGACCTGCTCGCCCAGGTGCAGGCCGCCTACGAGGCGCCCTCGCTGTACGACGAGGCTCTGCGCCTGCTGGCGCGGCGCGGCATCGCCGTGCCGGCCGACCACCTGGAGCGCGACTGGACCCAGCCGTACCAGGAGAGCGAAGGCGTCACGCAGGCCTGGCTCACCGTGTACCGCGACCCGCAGCGCTATTGGGACCTGTACCAACTGGGCGAAGAGCTGACCGATCTGGAAGACGCCTTCCGCCTCTGGCGCTTCCGCCACGTGACCACGGTGGAGCGCGTGATCGGCTTCAAGCGCGGCACCGGCGGAACGGGCGGCGTGAGCTATCTGCGCAAGATGCTCGACGTGGTGCTGTTCCCCGAGATCTGGCAGCTGCGCACGTCGCTGTAGCTGCGCGCCACCGGCCGGAGAAGGACGCCCCGCATGGCTTCGATGCGGGGCGTTTTGCTTGGAACCCGGGCGGCGAAACACCTGCATACCGGCATGGCTGCCGCCGGGCCCTGCCCGCAGGGGGCGGATACCGCTGTGCTGCCCGTCGGTTCACGCCCGCGGGTATTCTTCGGCGCTCTGGCCTTTCGCCAGTTCCATCCTCCGTCCGCCAGCTCCGGCCTCGCTTGCCGCGTCCCCTCACCTCTCACCCATGCCGCCCCCCTCCCATCCACCGCTGCCGACCAAGGACCTGATCGCACTGCTGCCGCTGTTCGAGGGCCTGGACCTCGACCGCATCCGGCTCATCCGCACCGATGCCGACGCGGCTGCCGCGCTGCAGGCGCTGATCGGTCTGCCCGTGCTGGGCTTCGACACCGAATCCAAGCCCACCTTCGTGCAGGGCGATGTGTCGGACGGTCCGCACCTGGTGCAATTCGCCACGCCGGAGCACGGCTGGCTGTTCCAGCTGACCACACCCGGCTGCCGCCGCGCCGTGCAGGCGCTGCTGGCCGCGCCGCGCCTGGTCAAGGCGGGCTTCGGCCTGGACAACGACCGCAGCCAGCTGGCGCGTTCGCTGGGCGGCCCGGTCCACGCGCTGCTCGACCTCGACACCGTGCTGCGGCGCCTGGGCTACCCGCGGTCGATGGGCGTGAAGACGGCGATCGCGGTGCTGTTCGGCCAGCGCTTCGTCAAGTCCAAGAAGACCGGCACGTCGAACTGGGCGCGGCCGCAACTCACCGATGCGCAGCAGCGCTACGCCGCGAACGACGCCTATGCCGCGCTGCGGGTCTACGAAGCGCTGCACGCCGCGCCGGCTTCGCGTGCGCTGCTGGAAGCGCTGGGATCGGGTGATCAAACCGCCGCCGCGCGGCCGGCTGCGCGGGCCGCCTCCCCCAGCGAACGCCAGGCCCGGCCGGCGCGCCAGGCAGGCAGCGATGCCACGCCGACGACCACCGTCGCTGCCAACGAACAGACCCGCGCCTCTGCGGTGCAGGCGCCTGAGGCCGACGCACGGGCCGCTGCCACCGTCCCGCCTTCAGGTGCGCAATGTCTGCACGTCCGCCAAAGCGTGCCGGTGCTGCGGGTCGATGGCGCGGACGAAGCCCTGCGCTTCTACGTCGAGTTGCTGGGTTTTTCGGTGGACTGGCAATGGGTCGATGCGCATGCTGCCGTCGAACCGGCGGCAGCGCCCCGCCCGGCCGACATGCCCGACACACCCCGCTACCTGCAGGTATCGCGCGCAGGCTGCGTGCTGCACCTCTCGGAACACGAGCGGGACGGAGCCGCCGGCGCCACCGTGGTGCTGCGCTGCGAGGGGCTGGTGGCTTTCCACGCAGAACTCACTGCGCGCGGCTACGCGACCCGCCGGCCGGGCGTGGAGAAGGCGCCGTGGGGCGGCGACCTGATGACGCTGACCGACCCGTTCGGCAACCGGCTCCGGTTCGTACAGGAGTGAAGGGGCGGCCTCCACGGCCCTGCCTGCGCCATCGCCCATCGGCCAGCGCCCGGTCAACGCCGCCCGCCGCCCGCACCGTCGATTGCTACACTATTTATAGCTAATGGCGCTTGATCCATGGGCGCCAGAGCACGATTGGGCTTGAACCCTCAGCCCTGGTGGTCGGCAAAGCGCTCGAAGCAGGCCTTCAGCTGGTGCTGCCAGGCGTTCTTGTCGGCCTGCGGCACGAAGCTCGCTTCCAGGCTGTTGAAGGCCAGCTGGTAGGCGTGCTTGGCGTTCAGCGCCGGCACGGCGGCGAACAGCTGCGTGAAGTTGTCGTTGAGGTAGCCGCCGAAGTACGCCGGGTCGTCCGAATTGACGGTGACGGCCAGCCCCGCTTCCAGCAACTGCAGCAGGTTGTGGTCGGCCAGATCGGGAAAGACGCAGAGTTTCTGGTTGGACAGCGGGCAGACGGTGAGCGCAACGCGCTCGGCGGCCAGGCGCTGCATCAGCTGGGCGTCGTGCACGGCCTGCACGCCGTGGTCGATGCGCTCGACCTTCAGCACATCCAGCGCGCTCCAGATATAGGCCGGGGGCCCTTCCTCGCCGGCATGGGCCACCAGGTGCAGGCCCAGGTCACGGCAGCGCGCAAAGACGCGGGCGAACTTCTCGGGCGGGTGGCCTACCTCGCTGCTGTCCAGCCCCACGCCGATGAACTTGTCGCGCAGCGGCAGGGCCTGCTCCAGGGTGGCGACGGCGTCCTCTTCACTCAGGTGGCGCAGGAAGCACAGGATCAGCGAGGCGGAGATGCCCAGTTCGGTGCGCGCATCGGCGCAGGCGCGGTACAGGCCGTTGACCACCACCTCGATGGGCACGCCGCGCGCGGTATGCGTCTGCGGGTCGAAGAAGATCTCGGCATGCACCACGTGGTCCGCCGCCGCGCGCGCCAGGTAGGCGCGGGCCATGTCGTAGAAGTCCTGCTCGTGCAGGAGCACGCTGGCACCGGCGTAGTAAATGTCCAGGAAGCTCTGCAGGTCGCTGAAGGCGTAGGCATCGCGCAGCGCCTCCACGCTGGCATAGGGCAGCGTGAGGTGGTTGCGCTCGGCCAGCGCGAAGATCAGCTCGGGCTCCAGCGAGCCTTCGATATGGATGTGCAGCTCGGCCTTGGGCATGGCGCGCAGCAGCTCGGGCAGCCGCTGGTGGGGAATGACGGGAACCTTCATCGTGACCTCCGGGGTGATGCCGCTTGCGATGGCCAAGGCGGCGGTATGCGGATGATGCCCGTCAATCGGGGGCCGCACCGCCATCCGGCCCTTGATTTGGCCTGCGCACGGCATTCCCGGCGTCCACATCCCTCGAAAGACCGCGCGATTGAGAATTACTACCATTTATACTTTTGCCTTTCGGTTGTTCCGTGCCGCTGTGCGCCCCAGCCTCCATGCCGCCCGCACCCTCTTCTAGCCACACTGATCTGGAGACCCTCTTCCGCCAACACCACGCGTGGCTGTTCGGCCGGCTGCTGCGCCGCGCGTCCAACCATGGCGATGCGGAAGACGTGGCGTCCGAGACCTTCCTGCAGATCGGCGAGGACCCGGCGCGCACGGACCTGCGCGATCCGCGGGCCTTTCTCACCACGGTGGCCAAGCGGCTGCTGTTTCAGCTGTGGCGGCGCCAGGATCTGGAGCGGGCGTACCTGGACACCCTGCGCGGGCGCCCCGAGGCGGCCTCGCTCTCGCAGGAAGACCACGCCATGTGGATCGAAGCCATCGCGCAGATCGACCGCGTGCTGGCCGCCTTGCCATCCCCGGTCAGGACCGCCTTCCTGCTGTCGCGCCTGGACGGGCTGAGCTACCCCGAGATCGCCACGCAGCTGGGCGTTTCGCTCGCCACCGTCGAACGCCACATGCAGCGGGCGCTGCTGCAATGCCTGCGCCACGCGCCGTGAACGACGAGGCGCTGCAGGCCGCCGTGCAATGGCGTGTGCGGCAGGAAGCCGGCCGTTTCGATGCGCAGGCGCAGCGCCGCTTCGAGCAATGGCTGCAGGCCGATGCCCTGCACCGCCAGGCCTGGGAGCGCGTGGGCGCCACGGTGCTGGAAGGGCCCCTGGCCACCGTGCGCGC
>JAEWPH010000218.1 GCA_023460715.1 Pseudomonadota bacterium
CGGCTGCCGCGGCCCTGGCGCCATGGCCGCTGCACGGCGGCGGCCCCGGCAGCCGCAGCCAGCGCCAGGCCAGCGGCCATGCACAGCAAGCGCCGTCGGCCCCAGCCGCCGCTGGCCGCTGGATCACATGCGCGTGTCATGCTGTGCACCGCCGCTCAGATCGGCCATGGCCGGCGTGACCTCGGCAAACCGCAGCACCTGCCCGCCGTGTGCCTGCGCAAACTGCCGCGCATCGCCTTCCTGCGCAAAGCTGGCAATCGTCGGGCCCATCGAGCCGTGCCGGCGCGAGCCCTGCACATAGAAGGCGGTCCTGGCATCGATCCAGTGGCCCCGCGGCTGCTCCCAGTCGGCCCGGCCCATGTCCTGCACGTACACCGCCTGCACGGCGCGCACCTGCTCGCCCGCCAGCAAGGTGCTGAACAGCTCCACGGTGTCGCAGAAGAAGTCCGGCGCAGCCTGCCCGGCGTGGTGCACCTGGGCTTTCGGCCCGGGGTAGTCGGCCAGCAGCATGCCGTCCAGCGAGCAGCTGGTACCCGCCTCGATCTCGCGCGGCCCGCCGCCGGCCGCAGGCCCGGCCGCATCGGAGCAGCCGGCCAGCCAGGCCGGTCCGGCCACCGCAACGGCCAGCCCCCCCGCTGCCGTCCCGAGGAAGCGGCGCCGGCCGTGGCAGGCACAGCGCAGAGAAGGTGGAGAGGACTTCGTCGATGTCATGGCTTGAACCTCCAGCCCGCCAGACCCAGCGGCACGGCGATCCAGCCCCCCATCACCGCGCCCATCAGCCAGGGCTTGGCCATGGCAGGGGGAACGACGCTGGAAAGCCCGTACATCGTGCGCACGTCTTCGAGCGAAAACACGTTGAGGATGCGGAACACGTCCGCGGGATTGAGCAGCAGCAAGTAGGCGACGGCATCGCCGCCATAGCGCCCGCCGGTGGACACGAGCAGGCCCAGCAGCAGCAGGTCGAACACGAGCACGAAGAAGAACCAGGTGGCGATGGCCAGGCCCGAGGCGCGCGTGCGCTCGCTGGCCAGCACGGACAGCAGCACCGCCAGGCTCAGGAAGGCCAGTCCCAGCAGCACCGAGCTCAGCATGAAACCGATGTAGTGGAAGAGCCCCGCGCCCCCGGCCTGCTGCCACAGCAGCAGGGCCACGACGCCGAAGCCCCCTAGCGTGGACGCTGTGAGCGCGCCTGCCAGGCCGAGGTATTTGCCCAGCAGCAGTTCCACCCGCGTGAGGGGCAGCGACAGCAGCAGGTCCAGCGATCCGCGCTCCCGCTCGCCGACGATGGCGTCGAAGCCCAGCAGCAGCGCGATCAGCGGAATCAGGTAGATCACCAGGCTGACCAGGCTGGCGATGGTGAACTCGATGGACCGCACGCCCACCGCGCCCTGCTGCGCGCCGCCGAAATAGGTGATGGCCAGCGAGAACGCCATGAACACCAGCGCCACCGCCAGCACCCAGCGGTTGCGCAGCCGATCGCGGAACTCCTTGGCCGCGATGGCGAGGATCGGGCTCAATTGCATGCCATGCCTCCCGTTGGTGCCGTGGGCCCTGGCAGTCCGAAGAACACGTCCTCCAGCGAGGGCTCGTGGATGTCGATGTCGCTGACCTGCGGGCCCAGGCGGGCCAGCAGGCCCAGGACCGCCATCTTGTCCTCGCGGGGGCAGGTCAGGCGCCAGCCCGGCGGCTCGTGGGCCACGGCGACGGAGGGCAGCTGCTGCAAGGTCTGCTGGAGCAAGGCGCTGTCCTCCGTGCCACGCGCCGACAGCGTCACGGCGATGCGCAGCGGCATGTGGGCCTGCTCCCGCAGCATGGCGACGCTACCCAGGGCCTGCAGGCGCCCCTCGGAAAGAATGGCGATGCGGTCCACGCGCTCCTGCAGCTCGGACAGGATGTGCGAGGTGATCACCACCGTGACGCCCTGCGCCTGCAGCTCGCGCAGCGTGGCATAGAAGCTGCGGATGGCCGCGGGGTCCAGCCCGTTGGTGGGCTCGTCGAGCAGCAGCACCCGGGGCGTGCCCAGCAGCGCCTGGGCGAAGCCGAGGCGTTGGCGCATGCCCTTGGAGTATTCCCGCACAGCGCGCCTGCCAGCTCCGTCCAGGCCCACGCGCTCCAGCGCAGGCGCGCAATGGGACCGGTCCACGCCCTTGAGCCGGGCGAAGAATTCCAGCGTCTCCAGGCCGCTGAGGTTGTCGTACAGGACCACGTTCTCCGGCAGGTAGCCGACGTGGCGGCGCGCATCGCGAAAGCCGGGGCCCTGCACGTCGGCGCCCAGCACATCGATGACGCCGGAGGTCGGCGCCACCAGGCCCAGCACCATCTTGAACAGCGTGCTTTTGCCCGCGCCGTTGTGGCCGATCAGGCCGAACAGCTCGCCGCTGCCGATGTCCAGGTCGATGCCGTCCACCGCGTGCACCGCGCCATAGTGCTTGTGCACGCCGCGGATGCGGACGGCACCGTCGTCACCACCGCCCGGCGGGGCGGCATCAGGGTTGCAGGGGTTGCGGCTGTCGTTCACGCCAGGCCTTCCACAAGGGGGTAAGGGGTTGCATGCCGGGACGGGGATCGACCACGGTCGGCACGCGCAGGATGGGAAATTGCTGGCCCACCAGCCGCAGCGCCTGGACGGCGGGGCTGGCCAGCAGCAGCTTGACGGCGGGATACCGCCAAGTGAGGCGGTCCACCATGTCGTTGGCCTCGTAGGGCACGTCGCCGAAACCGTCGCCATCGCGGTCCCAGCCCAGGTAGTTGCTCCAGTAATTGCCCCGCGGGCCACCCCAGCGCTCGTCGCGCGCACCGACGTAGCGCACCTGCTCGCGGTTGCCGATGAAGTCGTTGCCGTCCACGGCATTGCGCGTGGAACCGGCCGAGAGGTGCACCCCGATCGCATTGCCCGTGATGAGGTTGCCGCGCAGCTGGGCGTATTCCACGTCGTAGATGAAGAACCCCCGCGCGTTGCGCGCGACGATGTTGCCCTCGACCACCGAATCCTGCAGCGTGCGCAGCATGATCCCGTGGTCGGTATTGCCCCAGGCGCGGTTGTTGCGCACCGTCTGGTCGCGCACTTCCATCAATGCCAGGCCGCCGCGGTTCAGGTACGTGTCGTTGTCCTCCCACAGGTTGTAGTAGGAGTTCATGTAGTGCGTGCCATAGCGGCTGTGGTGCAGCCGGTTGCCGCGGAAGACGGCATGGTGCGACACGTCCACATACAGCGCGTCGCGCACGAAGCTGATGTGGTTGCGTTCGATGCGCGCGCCGCGGGTGTTGTACAGCTGCACGCCGTTGCCGCGCTGCGAGGAGTTGGCGTCGCGCAGCCCGGTGATGGTGTTGTCCAGCACCTGCACGTCGTCGGCCTTCTCGATCCACAGCCCGAACAGGTTGTAGGTGAGGTCGCAGCGGCGCACGATGGCGCGGTGCGCGCCGGGCTGGATGTAGATGCCGGCGTTCTGGTCCTTCAGGCTGGTGCCCGAGTCGCGCACGATCAGCCCCTCGATCACCACGTCGGGCGCGGTCACCCGAATGGTGTCGCCCGCCTGCCCCCCGCTCAACGTGGGCCTGCCTACGCCACGCAGCGTCAGCGGCCGGTCGATACGCAGGTTGGCGCGGTAATGGCCGCGCTGCACTTCCAGCACGTCCCCGGCCGCGGCGGCATCCACCGCGGCCTGCAGATCCTGCCCCGGCAAGACCTGCACGGTGGCGGCGTGGGCCGCAGTCACGTGCCAAGCCAGGCAGAGCGCCAGGCAGGCCCGGAATACCGGCGGCAAGGCGCGGGGACGGCTCATGCGATCAGCCATCCCAGGGCCTTGAAAGACAGGAACAGCGTGGCGCCGATGAGCAGGTTCTTGAAGCCCACATAGCTCAGCATGTCCATCCATCCGGCAACGCGGTACTGGTCGCGCCACCACGGGCCGTCTTTCACGTAGCGCTTGCCCGACATGCGGATGAGCACCTCGTACACGCTCCAGCCGAACCACCAGCCGATGAGCAGCCCGCTGGACAGGTGCCCCAGCGCTGCCATCACCCACACGGCGCTCACGGCCACCGCCAGGGAGAGGCCGGCCCCCTGCAGCGCGCGCTGCGACGCCCAGCCCTCGCGGCTCCAGGGCCACAGATGGTCCACCACCTCCAGCCACAGCCAGCGCAGCCCGCGGGCGCCCGCCTTGTGCTCCGGCGCCACCGGCGGCGTGGGCATGCGTGGGTCCGGCCCCTGCGCTGCCTTCGGGGCGATCTGGTCGGCCACGGTTGCCGGTTGGATGGGGATGAAATAGCCGTTGCGGCCGATGGGCGTGATCTCCAGCCCGTCGCGCTCGCGGCGCTTGCGTTCGCGGGCCAGCGGCGGGCAGCCCTTCACATCGGTGTAGAGCACCATGCAGTCCAGGCAGTGCAGGCACTCGCGGTGGTCGATGCGTCCGTCGGCGTCGATGGCCTGGGCGCCGCAGCCGGTGGCGCACGCCTTGCAGCTGTTGCAGTCCTGCTTGCGGCGCAGGCCGAACCAGCGGAAGGTGCTGGGCATGGCGAGCGAGGCGCCCAGCGGGCACAGGTACTTGCAGAACGGCCGCTCGATGAAGATGGACAGGCCCAGCAGCACGCACACGAAGAGCCCGTAGGGCCAGGCCCGGTTCGTGATGCCCACGAGGAAGGTGGTCTTGAACGGCTCCACCTCGGCCAGCTTCTCGGCCAGGCCCATGGAGAACATCGATACCGCTAGCAGCACGAAGAACACCGCGTACTTCACCCACTTGAGGCGGTCGTGCCAGCGCTGGGGCAGCTGCGTCTGGAAGCGCTTCAGTCCCACGGCGCGCGCCACCTTGTACAGCGCCTCCGACAGCGATCCGAACGGGCACATCCAGCCGCAGAACAGCCCGCGGCCGAACAGGAACACGGTGACGATGATGAAGATCCAGAACAGGAAGATGAACGGATCGGACAGGAACAGCGACCACGTCCACTGGAACAGCAGGGCATGGAACCAGGTGAGCACCTGCGTGATCGACGGCTGGGCCATGGCACCGAAGCCGACGAAGCCGATGGACAGCGCCCAGGCCGTGTATTTGAAGGCGTTCACCGGCCACTTGTTCTTGTGCGTGGCGCGGCGCGTCAGCCGTTCGCGCAGGGCATAGACCACCGTGACAGCCACCAGCAAGGCGGCGAACAGGACGATCTCCACCGCCCGCGTCTTCCACACCCGCACCCAGGGCGCATCGGCCTCCTTCACCACGGGGCGCCCGCCTTCCAGCGCGGCGGCGGGCAGCCAATAGGCGGCGTCGAAGCTGGTGAAGCTGCGGGTGCCGGTGGCGCGGTCCACCCGGTTGCCCAGGAAGCTGAGCTTCCAGGGGTAGGCCGCCGAGAAGGCCTGCGAGCGGATCACGAAGATGGCGGACTCATTGAACGCCGGCGCGCCCGCCGCGCCCAGGCCGTAGAGGTTGAGGTAGTCCAGATCGCGGAAGGTGAAGGCGTCGCCCCCCTGGCGCACCTGCACCCGATCGTAGAGACCGCCGCGCACGAAGCCGGAGCCCTTGAACGACTCGGCCCCGCGGGTGCGGATGATGAAGATCGCATGCTCGTGCGGCTTCAGTTGCGACCGCAGGTTGGCCCAGCCGCTGTCGCCCAGCAGGCTGCGGCCCACGTCGGGGTGGTTGAGGTCGCCGAACCACAGCTCGATGAAGGGCTCGGCCGCCTTGTCCAGGCCCACCTGTTCCGTGCGCACGGCCAGCCGCTGCACATAGCCTTGCTGCACGAGCGCGTCCCAGCCCAAGCGCTGCGCGAGCGGCTGGTACTGCGCGGGTTCCCGCGCCGTGGGCGCCAGAATGCCCACCTGCTTGGCCACCGCCGTGGCCGAGGTACCGATGACCTGGTTCTGCGCAATGACGGTCACCGTGGCGCCCGAGATGGCATCCACCCCCAGCACCTCTTCCTCGGGCCGGGACTGCCCGACCTCGATCTTGTCCGCCACCGACTTGCCGATGTACTGCGCGTTGAAGTTCAGCAGCGCGGATTCGGGAATGCCCAGCAGCAGGATGGGCTCGGAATGCTTGATGACCTTGATGCCCACGTACCGGCCGCGCACGTCCATGCCGATCAACGTGACGACCGGCTTGCCCGAGTAGGCGGGCGTGTCGGTGATGTCGGTGGACAGCATGACGTAGCCCAGCAGCTTGCCCTCGGGACCGGCACGGTCGTAGGCCTCCACGTAGGGCGGCTGGCCCTTGCGCTCGGAGAAATGGCCAGCACCGGGGAAGGCGTCGCCGCAGGGCACGAGCGCGCAGAGGTCGGGCGCCGTCGCCAGGTTGGCGGGCAGCGCGGCCTCGTAGGCGCCTGCATGGGCCAGGGGCGACAGCAGCAGGGCCAGGAGGAAGGCGGCAAGCCGCAGGCCGTGGGACATCATGACGCTATTATTTTGATAGCTGCTTGCGCTTATCCATCAAGCGCCAGCGGCATTTTTGACTCAAATCCAGGAAAGCCCCGCAGCACGACCCGTCGCGCGGCCCGCCGGGGGGCAGCCCCGCGGGGACCGCCGGGCGAGGCCGCGCCAGCAGCGGGCTCTGCGTCCCCCCGCCCGCTGTGCGCCATCACGGCGAAAGCGGGCAGGGACGGACGCGGGCCAGCCGCCCGGGGGCGTTCGATCACCCCTCGACGATCATGCGGGAGCGCATTTCCAGGTGCAGTGCATGGCAGAAGTGCGTGCAGTAGCACCAGTACACGCCGGGCTTGTCGGCGATGAAGGTCACCGAGGCGGTCTCCAGCGGGTTCACGATGAAGTTGACGTTGTGCTTCGGGATGGCGAAGCCGTGCGTCAGGTCCTCGATCTTGTCGAGGTTGGTCAGGATGATGGTGACCTCGTCGCCCTTCTTCACGCGGAAGTCGCGCAGGCTGAAGGCCGGCGCCTGCGAAGTGATCTTCACCGTGACCTTCTTGCCGTTGCGCGTGACGCCGCTTTCCTTCGGGTCCTTGACCGCGTTGGGGAAGTCGTCCAGCGCGTACACCTGCTTGGGCCGCAGCATGTCGCGCTTCATGATGATGAAGTCGTGCGGCTCGCCGCGCGCGGGGTGCTCGGACAACAGCGCCATCTTCTCGCCCGAGATGTCGATCAGCTGTTCGTTCTCGGCGTGCAGCGGGCCCACCGGCAGGTAGCGGTCCTTGGAGAACTTGCAGCCCACCGACAGGTACTTGCCATCCGCGGCGATGGTCTCGGAGTGCGACGCGTTGACGTGGCCGGGCTGGTACTGCACGTCGATGCGGTCGACCACGTACTTGGCGCTCTTGTCGCCGGCGTGGAACTTGATGGCCGCGTCCACGTTCCACTTGACCACCTGGCTGTCGAGGAACAGCGTGGTGTAGGCGTTGCCGCGGCCGTCGAAGGCGGTGTGCAGCGGGCCCAGGCCCACTTCCACCTCGGCCACGATGGCGTCGTCGAGCTTCTCCTGCTTGCCGTCGAACCAGTCGAGCACCTTGGCCAGTTCGATCACCGTGCAGGTGGGCGAGAGCTTGCCCGCGCAGATGAAGTACTTCTGGTCGGGGCTGGCGTTCACGCCGTGCGGGTTCTTGGGCACGCTCACATAGGCGGTCAGCGCGGTCTTGGGGTCCTTGTTGGCATCTCGCGTGCCGTCCACCACCGGCACCTTGGAGCTGCCGTAGGTCTTGAACTTGCCGGCCTTCACGGCCTCTTCGATGCGCGCCACGTTGAAGAACAGGCAGGCGTCGCGCTCGGCGGACATCATGTCCTCGTACGTCACGCCGCCTTCGGTGTTGTACTGGTTGGTGGCCGCCAGCTTGCCGTCGTACGAGGTGGCCGTCAGGTCGCAGTTGCCGTCGATCAGCACCTGCCAGCGCACTTCCATGCTCTCGGCGTCCACGCAGGTGAACATGCTGCGGTAGGCCTCGGGCTTGTCGATGTCCTTGCCGTCATTGGGCAGCGGAATATGGAACTCGGCGCCGCAGAACACGCGCGTGGTGTAGTTGATCGCCGGGTCGACCGGGTCGCGCTTGTCCGGGAAGATGCCGTGGAAGCCCTGCACGTTGGGCAGCTCGGTGATCTTGTCGCAGATGAAGTAGTCCAGGCGGATGCGGGCGATGCGCGAATTGATCTTGTCGTTGATCCAGATGTAGCGGCCGTCGTAGTTGCCGTCCTTGTACGAGGCATGGGTGTGGTGCGTGTCCGCCACCGTATAGCGCAGCTGGCCGTTGGGCTGCGTGCCCATGATCTTCTTGGACTCGTTGGTGATGCCCCAGCCCACCAGCGCATCCGGCACGAAACACGGAATGCGCAGCAGCTCGCGGCCGGAAGGCAGACCCAGCACGCGCAGATCGCCGGTGTGGCCGCCGCTCCAGAAGCCGTAGTACGTGTCCAGCTCACCCGGCTTGGGGTGCACGCTGTCACCCGCATGCGCACCGCTGGCCGCAGGCGCCGGTGCGGCGGCGGGCGCCGCGCCGGGCTTTTCGGTGCATCCCATCACGCCCGCGATCCCCGCCAGGGCGGCGGTGTTGATGAACGATCGACGGCCCAGACCGGCGGTCGGTTCGGTGTTGCTTGCTTGTTTCATATGCTTTGTTGCGTAGTGAGGTTGGCGGCCTGATGGACCGGCGCACCGCGTGGAACTGCAGCCCAGACGGTGACCGAATGTTCACCGCGCAGGCCCGCGGCCACATTGATTCATCTCAAATGTCTATTTAACAAAGCGGCACACACTTCGCTCCGAAGCTGCACGGTTTCCCCGCAGCCGCCGCAGCCCGCTGGCGGCCCGTCGCAGCGCAAGGAAAGACGCCCCATGATGATGAAAACCGCCCTGTCCGTGGCCCTGTGCACCACCGTCCTGCTCGCCGCCTGCGGCAAGAACGACGCCCCGTCCGCCCCCGCCCCCGCGGCCACGCCCGTCGCCGCGGCCCCGGCAGCGCCCGCAGCCCCGGAGAACACCCTGGGCAAGTCCATCTACGGCAAGACCTGCGCGATGTGCCACGCCGCCGGCGTGGCGGGCGCTCCGAAGCCGGGTGACAAGGCCGACTGGGGCCCACGCGTCGCCCAGGGCAAGGAGACGCTGTACAAGCACGCACTCGAAGGCTTCACCGGCGCCAAGGGCATGATGCCGGCCCGTGGCGGCGGCACCTCGCTGAGCGACGACGAGGTCAAGGCGGCCGTGGACTTCATGGCAGACCAGTCGGTCTGACGCTGGACGATGGCGCCCTCGCACAGCCACCAGCCCCTGCCCGCGCGCCGCCCCGTCGCGGGCGTCACGCGCCGGCGCGTTCTGATGGCCGCCCCGCTGCTGGCCGTCGCGGCGCACGGCAGGGGCGCGCAGGCCAGCCCTGCCCCGGTGCGCAGCAGCCTGGCGCTGATGGGCACCCGCGTGGATATCGTGGTCGATCCTTCCAACGGACTGAGCACGCTGCACGCACAGCAGGCCATCGACGCAGCGCAGGCCACCATGCGCGGACGGGCTGCGCTGATGAGCCGCTACGACCCGGCCAGCGCCGTCTCCCGCATCAATGCCCTGGCCGGTCGCCGCGCCGTGCCTGTGCCGCCTGCGCTCATGGACGTGCTGCGCACCGCGCAGGCGCTGGCCGTCTTCACCGACGGGGCCTTCGACATCACCGTCGGCGCACTCAGCGCCTGGCATTTCGACGGCACGGCGCAGCGCCCGCCCCGCCCCGCCGTGGTCCGCGCCCAGCGGGCCCGAGTGCGTGCCGGGGCGCTGCAGCTCGATGCGCAGGCCGGCACCGCCTTTCTGCCGGAGCCCGGCATGGCGATCGACCTGGGAGGCGTGGCCAAACTGCCCATCCTCGCCGCGGGACTGGAGACGCTGCGCCGCCACGGCGTCCAGCACGCGCTGGTCAACGGCGGCGGCGACGTGCTGGTGGCCGGCTTGTCGCAAGGGCGGCCCTGGCGCATCGGCCTGCGTGACCCCTTGCAGCCCGAGCGGCTGCTCGGCACGGTCTCCCTGGCGCAGGGCGGCGTGGTCGCCTCCTCGGGCGATTACGAGCGGTACTTCTGGTACGAAGGCCGGCGCCTGCACCACATCCTGGACCCGCACACGGGCTATCCCACCACCGGCCTGCACGGCGTGGCCCTGGTGGCCGCGGGGGTCGGCGAAGTCAACGGCCTGGGCGCTGCGGCCATGGTCAAGGGCGCGGCCGATGCACAGGCGATGCTGGCGCAGCGCCCCGGCATCCAGGCGCTCATGGTCGGTGCGGGCGGGCTCTGGTCCACACCCGGACTGCAGGACGTGCGCGGGCACGGCGCGCACTTCACGCTGCAGGACGGCAGGCTGCGGGCTGCTTGATCGGAACGCGCCATCAGGCGCACCGCTTGCGGCGGCAGCGCCGGCCCTCCCCCCCTTTTTCCGGAGTGCCTCCCCGCTGCAGGCTCGGGCCGCTGTGCAGACCGCGCCCCCACCGCTTCGCTCAATGCCGGGGCTGGCGGTCGGGATGCAGTGGCCAGGGCATGCCCATCAACGGCGCCAGCACCGGTGCGGCAGGCTGCAGCTGGGCATGCAGCGACACCACCTCGCCCACCACGATGAGCGCCGGCGTCTGCACGCCCTGGTCGCGCGCGCACTGCGGCAGCGATTGCAGCGTGCCGACGATGCAGCGCTGCGTGGGCAGCGTGGCGCGCTCCACGATCGCCGCGGGCGTGCTGGCCGGCAGGCCGTGTGCCACCAGTTGCTCGCAGATCTGCGCCAGCGCGGCCACGCCCATGTAGATCACCACCGTCTGGCGCGGCCGGGCCAGCAGCTCCCAGTCCAGGCCCGCCTCCTGGCCGTCGCGCAGATGGCCCGTGGCAAAGACGAGCGTGGCCGCGTGGTCACGGTGCGTGAGCGGAATGCCCGCGCTGGCGGCCGCCCCCTGCGCCGCGGTGATGCCCGGGATCACCTCGAAGTCGATGCCCGACGCCGCAAGCGCCTGGGCCTCCTCGCCGCCACGGCCGAAGATGTAGCCGTCACCGCCCTTCAGGCGCACCAGGCTGCGGCCGTTGCGGGCCAGGCGCAGCATCAGGTCGATGATGGCCTCCTGCGACAGCGTGTGGCGCGCGGACTGTTTGCCCACGTAGACCAGGTCGGCGTCCTCGGCCACGTGGCGCAGCACCTCCGGACTGACCAGGTGGTCGTACAGCACCAGGCGCGCGAAACGCAGCGCCTTGGCGGCCTTGAGCGTGAGCAGCTCCGGATCGCCCGGGCCGGCCCCCACGAGGGTGACGCGGCCCGGCTTGCGCGGCGCGCCCGAGGGGCCGCCCGGTCCGTGGAACCACCGCGCGTCTTCCATGAAGCTCATACCGACTCCTCTTGCTGGCTGTGTGGGGATGGTGCCTATGTTCAAACGCCGGCGGCCCACCGTCCTTGAACCAGTTCAAGGACAGCCGCGGCGCCGCGCGGGACGATGCATCCGCTCGTGCAATGGCGATGGACAGCAGCCGCCGAGCCGCCTGGGTATCTCTTCGTGCACAGGCTCACCCATGCGCTGATCCATGACGCAGAGGACCCGATGATGAAATCACACAAGATGGCCCGGCTGGTTGCACTGGCAGCCGCCACGCTGGTGGCCGCCAGCGCGATGGCACAGGACAAGAAGGACGTCACGCAACCGGAAATCAACTACCAGGCCGCGGGCTCTCCCCTGGCCTCGGAGCCGATGTACCAGAGCACGAATCCGAAGGCGCCGGCCATGACGCAGGCCGAGTTCGACATCGGCCGCAAGATCTACTTCGAGCGCTGCGCCGGATGCCACGGGGTGCTGCGCAAGGGCGCCACCGGCAAGCCGCTCACGCCCGACGTCACGCTGCCCAAGGGCACGGACTACCTGAAGGTCTTCATCGGCTACGGCTCGCCCGCAGGCATGCCCAACTGGCTCACCTCCGGGGAGATGAACGAGAAGGAAGTGGACCTGATGGCCCGCTACATCCAGCAGGACCCGCCCCAGCCGCCCGAGTACGGCATGGCGCAGATGAAGAGCACCTGGAAGGTCGTCATCCCCTCCAAGGACCGCCCCAAGAAGAAGCTCAACAACTACAACATCGCCAACATCTTCTCCACCACCTTGCGCGATACCGGCGAGGTGGCGCTGATCGACGGCGACACCAAGCAGATCATCAACATCGTCAAGACCGGCTACGCGGTGCACATCTCGCGCCTGTCGGCCTCGGGGCGCTACCTGTTCGTGATCGGGCGCGACGCCAAGATCAACCTGATCGACCTGTGGATGGAAAAGCCCGACAACGTCGCAGAGGTGCGCGTGGGCCTGGAGGCCCGTTCGGTGGACTCTTCCAAGTTCAAGGGCTACGAAGACAAGTACGCCATCGCCGGCAGCTACTGGCCGCCCCAGTTCGTGATCATGGACGGCGACACGCTGGAGCCGCTGAAGGTCGTCGGCACGCGCGGCATGACGGTGGACACCCAGGAATACCACCCCGAGCCCCGCGTCGCCGCCATCGTGGCTTCGCACTTCAAGCCCGAGTTCCTGGTCAACGTGAAGGAGACCGGCAAGACGCTGATGGTGGACTACTCCAACCTCGATGCGCTCAAGACCACCGAGATCGGCTCGGCCCGCTTCCTGCATGACGGCGGCTGGGACGCCTCCAAGCGCTACTTCATGATCGCGGCCAACAACAGCAACAAGGTGGCAGCGATCGACGCCAAGGACGGCAAGCTGGCCGCCATCGTGGACGTGGGCAAGATCCCCCACCCCGGCCGTGGCGCCAACTTCGTGCATCCGCAGTACGGACCGGTGTGGGCCACGGGCCACCTGGGCGACGACACCATCTCGCTCATCGGCACCGACCCTGTCAAGCACAAGCAGTACGCCTTCAAGGAAGTGGCCAAGCTCAAGGGCCAGGGCGGCGGCGCGCTCTTCATCAAGAGCCATCCCAAGTCGAACCACCTGTATTCGGACACCCCGCTGAACCCGGAAGCCAAGCTCTCCCAGTCGATCGCGGTGTACGACATCAAGAACCTCGACAAGGGCTACACCGTGCTGCCGATCGCCGAATGGGCGGGCCTGACGGACGACGGCGCCAAGCGCGTGGTGCAGCCGGAGTTCAACAAGAACGGCGACGAGGTGTGGTTCTCCGTCTGGTCCGCCAAGGACAAGCAAAGCGCCATCGTCGTCGTGGACGACAAGACGCTCAAGCTCAAGACCGTGATCAAGGACCCGCGCCTGATCACGCCCACCGGGCACTTCAACGTGCACAACACCCAGCACGACGTCTATTGACGCGGCCGGGCCGGGCAGCGGGCGCCCCAGGGGTCCGCTGCCTGGAATCCATCCATCCCCACAGGAGAAGCTCCATGATCTGCAAGACCCTCATGCTCGCCGCGGCCCTGGCCGTGGCCAGCGCACCGGCGCTCGCCGCCGGCCCTGAAGACGCCATGAACAAGGCCGGCTGCATGGCCTGCCATTCCAAGGACAAGAAGCTCGTCGGCCCGTCGTTCAAGGACATCGCCGCCAAGTACAAGGGCCAGGACGTGACCGCCAAGCTCATGGAGAAGGTCCGCAAGGGCGGCTCCGGCAGCTTCGGCCCCATCCCCATGGCCCCGAACGGCCCCGACAAGATCAGCGACGCCGACCTGAAGGCCGCGGTCGAATCCATCCTCAAGTCCTGAGCGCGGACCGGAGCCCTGCCCCATGCTGCGCCGCCTGCCGCTCCCGACCTGCCTGGGCACCATCCTGGCCTGGGCGGCCTGCGCTGCGCTGGCGGGGCCGGCCACCGGCCCGGTGCCCAGCCCGGCGCGCCAGGCGGAACTGGTGCGCATGGTGCGCCAGGACTGCGGCTCCTGCCATGGCATGCGGCTCACCGGCGGCCTGGGCCCGGCCCTGACGGGCGACGCCCTCGCAGGCAAGCCGCAGGCATCGCTGGCGGCCACCATCGTCCACGGCCGGCCCGGCACGGCCATGCCGGGCTGGCGCGCCCTGCTGCTGGACGAGGCCGAAGCCGACTGGATCGCCGCGCAGCTGCTGTCCGGCTTTCCCGAAGAAACCCTCTGGAGACCCACCCCATGAACCCGACCCTCCCCCGGCGTGCCTGGCTGGCCCTGGCGGCCGCGGCCCCCGTACTGGCCAGCGGCTGTGCCGCGGCGCCGGCCCCCGCAGCGGCAGGCGATGCGCCCGCCATCCGGGGCACGGGCGACCTGGGCCTCGTCATCGAACGCGCCCGCGGCACGGTGGCTATCGTCGACACCAGCCGGCGCGAGGTGCTGGCCGAGGTCGCGGGCCTGGGCGACCTGTCGCACGCCAGCGCCGTGTTCTCGCGCGACGCACGGTATGCCTACGTCTTCGGCCGCGACGGCGGCCTCACCCAGGTCGACCTGCTGCGCCAGTGCATCACCCAGCGCACCGTGCAGGCCGGCAACTCCATCGGCGGCGCCATCAGTGCCGACGGCACGCTGGTGGCCGTGCAGAACTATGCGCCCGGCGGCGTGAAGGTGTTCGACGCCCGAACGCTGCAATTGCTGGCCGATCTGCCGGCGGAACACGCCCCGGGCCAGCGCTCACGCGTGGTGGGCCTGGTCGATCTGCCGGGCCGCCGCTTCGCCTACAGCCTGTTCGACGGCAACGCCATCTGGCTGGCCGACTGCAGCGAGCCCACCCGCCCGCGCGTCACGCGCCTGGAGCACATCGGCCGCAGCCCGTACGACGCGCTGGTCACACCCGATGGCCGCCACTACATCGCCGGCCTGTTCGGCGAGGACGGCCTGGCCCTGGTCGACCTGTGGGCGCCGCAGCCCACGGCGCGGCGCATCCTGGCCGGCTACGGGCGCGGCGAGCAGCCGCTGCCCGTCTACAAGATGCCACACCTGCGCGGCTGGGCCGTCGCCGGCCGCCATGCCTACCTGCCCGCCATCGGCCGGCACGAGGTGCTGGTGGTGGACACCGCCACCTGGCAGGAGGTCGGCCGCATCCCCGTGGCAGGGCAGCCGGTGTTCGTCATGGCCCGGCCCGACGGCCGCCAGGTCTGGGTGAACTTCGCCGTACCCGACTACGACCGCGTGCAGGTCATCGACACGCCCAGCCAGTCCGTCGTCGCCACGCTGCGGCCCGGCAAGGCCGTGATGCACATGGAATTCACCCCGCGCGGTGAGTCGCTCTGGCTCAGCTGCCGGGACGACCACCGCGTCTGCGTGTTCGACACGCAAAGCCTGCAGCAGCAGGCCACCCTCGCCCTCGACGCCCCCAGCGGCATCTTCTTCACCGCCCGCGCACACCGGATGGGACTGTGACCATGAACCTCAACGATCCCCTGCAATTCACCCTGCTCAACCAGTGGCAGCGCGGCTTTCCGATCTGCCGTGAGCCCTTCGACATGCTGGCGCGCTCGCTGCGGGTCGGCACCTCCGAAGTCATCGGCGCCTACACCCGACTGCGCGATGGCGGCGCGCTCAGCCGCATCGGCGGTGTCTTCGGCGCCGGCGCCGGGGGCGCGTCCCTGCTGGCCGCCATGGCCGTGCCCGCCGGGCGGCTGGGCGAGGTCGCGGCCCTGGTGTCGTCCCACCCCGGCGTGAACCACAACTACGAGCGTGAGAACCGGCTCAACCTGTGGTTCGTGATGACCGGGCGCAGCGGCCACGAGGTCGAGCACGGCCTGTGCGACCTGGAAGACGCCACGGGCCTGTCCGTTCTGCGCCTGCCGATGGAGCGGCCCTACGGCGTGGACCTGGCCTTCGACCTGCGCGGCCACGGCGCCGTGCACGGCAGCCGGCCCTGGGCGGCCGCGGTGGCACCGGTAGATGCGGGCGACGTGCCGCTGGCGGCCCTGCTGGAGCAAGGCGTACCGCTGGTGCGCCGGCCCTTCGACCTGTGGGCCCGCGCGCTCTCGCGCCACGCGGACGACGTGATCGACACGGTGCTGCGCTGGCTGGAGGCCGGCACCCTGCGCCGGTTCGGCGTGGTGGTGCGTCACCATGAGCTGGGCTACACCGCCAACGCGATGACGGTCTTCGACGTGCCGGAGGACCGCGTGGACGCCTGCGGCCACGCGCTCGCCCGCGAGCCGGGCATCACCCTCGCCTACCGCCGGGCCCGCGCACCGGGCTGGCCCTACAACCTCTACTGCATGGTGCATGGCAAGGACCACACGGCCGTGCGGCAGGTGCTGGCCGACGCCATCGAGGGCGCCGGCCTGATGCGCCGCCCGCACGAGGTGCTGTTCTCGCTGCGCCGTTTCAAGCAGACGGGCGCACAGCGCTTCAGCCTCGGCCTCACGGCCGACAGCTACGAGGAAGCCCATGCTGCCGCCTGACGACACCCTGCTGGTGGAGCACCTGCACGCGGGCTTTCCGCTGGTGGAGCAACCCTTTGCCGCGGTGGCGAAGGCGCTGGGCTGGAGCGAGGCGCGCGTCATCACGCGGCTGCAGGCGCTGCTGTCGCAGGGTGTGCTGACGCGCTTCGGCCCGCTGTTCCAGATCGAGCGCGCGGGCGGGCAGTTCGTGCTGGCCGCCCTCGCCGCACCGGAGGACCGCTTCGACGCCGTCGCGGCCCAGGTCAACGCCTTTGCCGAGGTGGCGCACAACTACCGGCGCGAGCATGCGCTGAACATGTGGTTCGTCGTCGCGGCCGAATCCCCCGCCCTCGCACAGCAGGCGCTGGACCGCATCGAGGCGGCCACGGGCCTGCCGGTGCTGGCCTTTCCCAAGGAGCAGGAGTACTTCGTCGAACTGCGCCTGCCACCGCTCCCTCATCAGCAGGAGGCCCTCCATGCCGCTCAGCCCCTTTGACCGCGCCCTGATCGCCGCCACCCAGAGCGGGCTGCCGCTGGTCTCGCGCCCGTACGAGGCCATCGGCGCCATGCTGGGCGTGGGCGGCGCGCAGGTGCAGGAGCGGCTGGCGCAGATGCTGCAGGACGGCCTGGTGCGCCGCATCGGCGCCGTGCCCAACCACTACCGCCTGGGCTACACGGCCAACGGCATGAGCGTCTGGGATGTGCCGGACGAGCACATCGACGACGCCGCGCGGCGCATTGCCGTCCTGCCCGGCGTGAGCCATTGCTACCGCCGCCCGCGGCGCCTGCCCCGCTGGCCCTACAACCTGTTCGCCATGCTGCACGGGCCCACGCGCGACAGCGTGCAGGCGCAGGCCGATGAAATCGCCGCGCTGCTGGGCACCCACTGCCGGCAGCGCGACATCCTCTATTCCACCGCCATCCTGAAAAAGACCGGGCTGCGGCTCCGGGGAGATTGACCATGTTCCGCATCAGCCAGTACCTGCGCGAAGTGGCGCAGGCCCAAGCCACAGGAACCTACCCCGCCGTGCGCGAGCGCCACGCGCGGGGCCCCGTCGTCATCTGGAACCTGATCCGCCGCTGCAACCTCACCTGCAAGCACTGCTACGCGCTCTCGGCCGACCACGACTACGCCGGCGAACTCAGCACGCAGGAGGTCTTCGCCACCATGGACGACCTGCGTGCCTTCGGCGTGCCGGTGCTCATCCTCTCGGGTGGCGAGCCGCTCATGCGCCCCGACCTGTTCGACATCGCCGCGCGGGCGCAGGCGCAGGGCTTCTACGTGGGCCTGTCCACCAATGGCACGCTGATCGATGCCCCCATGGCCGACCGCATCGCCGCGGCCGGCTTCGACTACGTGGGCATCAGCCTGGACGGGCTGAAGGCCACGCACGACCGCTTCCGCCGGCTCAATGGCGCGTTCGACCTCAGCCTGGCCGCCATCCGCCTGCTGGCCGACCGCGGCGTGAAGGTGGGGCTGCGCTTCACGATGACCTCGCTCAACGCGCACGACCTGCCCGCGCTCCTGGAACTGATGCGCCAGGAGGGCGCGCACAAGTTCTACTTCTCGCACCTGAACTACGCCGGCCGCGGCAACATCCACCGCGACAAGGATGCGCAGTTCGGCGCCACGCGCCAGGCGCTCGATCTGCTGTTCGACCGCGCCTGGCAGGCCGCGCTGGAAGGCCGCGAGGAAGACTACGTGACCGGCAACAACGATGCCGACGGCGCCTACCTGCTGCAGTGGGTGCAGGCCCGCATGCCGCAATGGGCCGATGCCCTGCAGGCGCGGCTGCAGGCCTGGGGCGGCAACGCCAGCGGGGTGAACGTGGCCAACATCGACAACCTGGGCCATGTGCACCCTGACACCATGTGGTGGCACCACGACCTGGGCAGCGTGCGGGAGCGGCCCTTCTCCGCCATCTGGCAGGACACGTCCGACCCGCTCATGGCCGGGCTCAAGGCCCATCCGCGGCCGGTGCAGGGCCGGTGTGCCCAGTGCCGCCACTTTGCGCTGTGCGGCGGCAACACGCGCGTGCGCGCCCAGCAGCTCACCGGCAATGCCTGGGCGGAAGACCCCGGCTGCTATTTGCGCGACGACGAGGTGTATCTGAGCGATCCTGCCGCTGCAGCATCCACCCGCCACGCCGCCGAGGTGGCCCATGCCTGAGCGCCCCGCCCTCTCCTCACACCGTATGCAAGCCGCCCGCACGCTGGGCCGGCGCACCTTCAGCGCGCTCTGGCGCATCGCTCTGGCCGGCGGCCTGGTGTGGATGGGCCACGATCTGGCGCGCGCGCAGCCTGCACCCGCCAGCGCACCGGCCCCGCAGTCCATCGACGCGGCGGCGCTGTACCGGCAGCACTGCGCCGTCTGCCACGCCGACCAGCGCACCGGTGCCATGGGCCCTGCGCTGCTGCCGGAGAGCCTGGAGCGCCTGCGCCCGCCAGAGGCCTTGCGCGTGATCGCCCACGGGCGGCCTGCCACGCAGATGCCAGCGTTCGAGGGCACGCTCTCGGCGGCGGAGATCGCGGCGCTGGCGCAGTGGGTGCGCACGCCCGCGCAGCCCGCGCCGCGCTGGGGCGACGACGACATCCGCGCGTCCCGCATCGCTTCGCCCGTCCCCGCGGACGAACCCCAGCGCCCCGTCTGGAACGCCGACCCCATGAACCTGTTCGTCGTCGTCGAGGGCGGCGACCACCATGTCTCTTTGCTCGATGGCGACCGCTTCGAGGTCATCACCCGCTTTGCCAGCCGTTATGCGCTGCACGGGGGGCCCAAGTTCACGCCCGATGGCCGCTATGTGTTCTTCGGCTCGCGCGACGGCTGGATCACCAAGTACGACCTGTGGCGGCTGCGCGTGGTGGCCGAGGTGCGCGCGGGCCTGAACATGCGCAACGTGGCTGTGAGCGGCGACGGGCGCTGGGTGATGGCGGCCAACTACTTCCCCCACACCCTGGCGCTGTTCGACGCCGACCTGAACCTGGTCAAGACCTATGCCGCCGCCACGCGGGACGGCAAGGCCACCTCGCGCGTGTCTGCCGTGTACGACGCGGCGCCGCGCAAGAGCTTCGTCGTGGCGCTCAAGGACATCGCGGAGCTGTGGGAGATCTCGTACGACCCGGCGGCCCAGCCGATCTACGACGGACTGGTGCACGACTACAAGATGGGCGAGGCCATCGCCAGTCCCGGCTACCAGGGCGTGCGGCGCACCCTGCTGGACGAGCCCCTGGACGACTTCTTCTTCGACCAGTCCTACCGCCATGCCCTGGGCGCCACCCGGCCGCGCCCGGGCGGCGACGGCCAGGCCACCGCGCAGGTGGTGAACCTGGACATCCGCCGCAAGGTCGCCGACCTGCCGATCGCCGGCATGCCGCACCTGGGCTCGGGCATCACCTTCGCCTGGAACGGCACCACGGTGCTGGCCAGCCCCAATCTGAAGGACGGCGCCATAGACGTGATCGACATGCAGACCTGGCAGCCGGTGCGCACCATCGCCACGCCGGGCGCGGGCTTCTTCATGCGCAGCCACGAGGCCACGCCCTTTGCCTGGACCGACTCGATGATGAGCCCCACGGGCAAGGACACGCTGACCATCATCGACAAGCGCACGCTGCAGCCCGTGGCCCGCGTGCGCGAGCCCGGCAAGACGCTGGCGCACATCGAATTCACGCGCGACGGCCGCTATGCGCTGGCCAGCGTGTGGGAGATGGACGGCGCCGTGGTGGTGTACGACGCCGCCACCTTCCGCGAGGTCAAGCGCCTGCCCATGCGCAAGCCCGTGGGCAAGTACAACGTGTGGAACAAGATCACCCGCAGCGAGGGCACATCGCATTGAAGGCCGCAGCCCCTGAACTCCCCTCTTTCGATGCCCCTGCCGCCGCGCCGCCGCGCCTGCCCGGCGACCTGGTGGTGTGGCTGCTGGTGCTGGCCGAGCTGCTGACCTTCGCGATCCTGTTCGTGTCGTTCGCCGTCGCCCGCCTGCGCGAGCCGGCGCTGTTCGCCGCCGGGCAGGCCACGCTGGACCTGGGCTCCGGCGCCATCAACACGGTGCTGCTGGTCAGCGCCAGCGCCTGCGTGGTGCATGCGCTGCACGCCGTGCGCGCCGGCCGGTCCAGCCCCGGCGCCCGCTGGCTGCTGGCGGCGCTGGGCTGCGGCCTGGGCTTCCTCGTGTTCAAGAGCGTGGAGTACGTGCACAAGTGGCAGGAGGGCATCGACGTGCCCGAGAACACGTTCTACCTGCTGTACGTGATGCTGACCGGCTTTCATTTTCTGCACGTGGTGGCGGGCTGCATCTTCTTCGCCCTGCTGTGGCCCAAGACCCGGCGCGGCGCCTATGGCCCGCACGACTGCCACGCGCTGGAGACGGCCGCCGTCTTCTGGCACATGGTGGACCTGCTGTGGATGGTGCTGTTTCCGCTGGTCTATGTGGTGCGGTGATGGAGACGTCCCGACAGCCACCGCGCGAAGGCCGGTAGGCATGCAGACCGCCATTACTATCAATTCAATAGCTGCTTGCGCTTTATCCATCAGCGCCAGAGGCCAAAAACACCATGAATGACGCATCGCCACCGGCTGTCCGCAATGCACGCCACCGGGTGTCCCGCACCAACGCGATCTGGCTGGCGCTGCTGCTGGCCACGGCGCTGACCTGGTGGGTCGGCGAAAGCGGCACGGCCCAGCGCGCCAGCCTGGCGTCGGCCACGGGCGTGCTGGCGCTGGCTACGCTCAAGGGCGTGCTCATCATCCAGGACTACATGGAGCTGCGGCACGCCCCCGCGCTGTGGCGCCGGCTGCTGCTGGGCTGGCTGTGGGCGGTGGTGCTGCTGGTGTGGGCGGCGACGGCCTGGCATCTGCGCAGCCTGGGGGCCCTTTGACGGGACCCGGGCGGGAGCGCGCGCACCGTGACGGGCCGACCTGCGATTTCCTTGAACCGGTTCAAGGAAAGAACCCGAGCGTTTTAGGAGGATAAGGCCCTCACGATTCAGGAGGGCTTATCAATGAGCCAGGCACACAGCGGGTTTACCAAACAGATGGCCCGCAACATGTTCTACGGCGGCACGGTGTTCTTCGCCCTGCTGTTCGCGGCCATCGTCTTCGACAGCGAACGCCGCATTCCCGAGCGCTCCAACGCGAGCGCCATCACCCCGTCCGTCATCGCGGGCAAGAAGATCTGGGAGACGCGCAACTGCATCGGTTGCCACACGCTGCTGGGCGAGGGCGCGTACTTCGCGCCCGAGCTGGGCAACGTCTACAAGCGCCGCGGCCCCGATTTCATCAAGGCCTGGATGGCCGCCATGCCCACGCATGCGCCCGGCCGGCGCCAGATGCCGCAGTTCAACCTGACGGAAGAGCAGGTCCATGACCTGACCGAGTTCCTCAAGTGGACGGGCGAGATCAACACCGAAAACTGGCCGCCCAACATCGAAGGCTGATCAGGAGTACCCATTCATGACAAACGACGTCCTCAAATACAAGAGCCAGTCGGTCTCGCGGCTGTACTTCATCGCGGCCATGGCGCTCTTCGCCGGCCAGATCATCTTCGGCATCACCCTGGGCCTGCAGTACGTGGTGGGAGACCTGTTCTTCCCCTACATCCCGTTCAACATCGCGCGGATGGTGCACACCAACCTGCTGATCGTGTGGCTGCTGTTCGGCTTCATGGGCGCGGCCTACTACATCGTGCCGGAAGAGTCCGAGACCGAGCTGCACAGTCCGCTGCTCGCCGTGGTGCTGTTCTGGATCTTCCTCGTGGCCGGCGCGCTCACCATTGTGGGCTACCTCGCCCTGCCCTATGCCAAGCTGGCTGAACTGACGGGCAACGACCTGCTGCAGACCATGGGGCGCGAGTTCCTGGAGCAGCCGCTGCCCACCAAGATCGGCATCGTCGTGGTGGCGCTCGGCTTCCTCTACAACATCACGCTCACCGTGCTCAAGGGCCGCAAGACCAGCATCTCCGTGGTGCTGCTCATGGGCCTGTGGGGCCTGGCGCTGATGTTCCTGTTCAGCTTCGTCAACCCGCACAACCTGGTGCGCGACAAGATGTACTGGTGGTTCGTCGTCCACCTGTGGGTCGAAGGCGTGTGGGAGCTGATCCTGGGCTCGCTGCTGGCCTACGTGCTGGTCAAGACCACCGGCGTGGACCGCGAGGTGATCGACAAGTGGCTGTACGTGATCATCGCCTTCGCGCTGATGACCGGCATCCTGGGCACCGGCCACCACTTCTACTTCATCGGCCTGCCGGGCTACTGGCACTGGATCGGCAGCGTGTTCTCGGCGCTGGAACCGATTCCGTTCTTCATGATGACGGTGTTCGCCTTCAACATGGTGCAGCGCCGCCGGCGCGAGCACCCCAACCAGGCCGCCGTGCTGTGGGCGGTGGGCACGGCCGTGGTGGGCTTCCTGGGCGCAGGCCTGTGGGGCTTCATCCACACGCTCAGCGTCATCAACTACTACACGCACGGCTCGCAGATCACGGCGGCGCACGGCCACCTCGCCTTCTACGGCGCCTACGTGCTGGTGGTCATCACGCTCATCAGCTACGCCATGCCCACCATGCGCGGCCGCCTGGCCAACAGCCGCAAGGCCCAGGCCGTGGAGATGTGGAGCTTCTGGATCATGACCATCGGCATGTCCATCATGGTGTTGGCCCTCACCGGCGCGGGCGTGGTGCAGGTCTGGCTGCAGCGCCTGCCCGAGACCAACGCCCTGGGCTTCATGGCCACGCAGGATGAGCTGCGGCTGTTCTACTGGGTGCGCGTGGGCGGCGGCGTGGTGTTCCTGATCGGCCAGTTCACCTACTTCGCCAGCTTCTTCGTCGGCGGCACGCCGGTGACGGGCGACCGCAGCACCGCACTGCACGGCCAGCCCGCAAGCGCCTGACGCGCCAGCCCAAGGAGCCCTGCCATGGACCACAGCGACCTGCTGCAATTCGAGCCGGCCCCGGCGGCTGACGGCGCCCTGCCCTACTACGCCGCCCAGGCGCAGGAGGTGGCGCTCTTCACCCACGCCTTCCAGCAGCGCCTGCCGGTGCTCATCAAGGGCCCCACGGGCTGCGGCAAGACGCGCTTCGTGGAGCACATGGCAGCCCGGCTGGGCCGGCCGCTGGTCACCGTCAGCTGCCATGACGACCTGTGCGCGGCCGGCCTCGTCGGCCGCCACCTGATCGCCCCCACGGGCACCGTCTGGACGGACGGCCCGCTCACCCGCGCCGCGCGCACCGGCGCGATCTGCTACCTGGACGAGGTGGTGGAAGCCCGCAAGGACACCACCGTCATCCTGCACCCGCTGGCCGACGACCGCCGCGTGCTGCCCATCGAGCGCACCGGCGAGCAGCTGGCCGCCGCTCCCGGCTTCATGCTGGTGGTGAGCTACAACCCCGGCTACCAGAACCTGCTCAAGAGCCTCAAGCCCAGCACGCGCCAGCGCTTCGTGGCCCTGAACTTCGGCTATCCCGGCGCCGCGGTGGAACAGGCCATCGTCGAGCGCGAGGCGGGCGTGCCCGCCGCCGTGGCGCAGCAGCTCGTCGCCCTGGCCGGTGCGCTGCGCCGCCTGACCGAGCAGGACCTGGAGGAAACCGCCAGCACCCGCCTGCTGGTGATGGCCGGGCGCCTGCATGCCAGCGGCATCGGCCTGCACGCGGCCTGCCGCGCCGCCATCGTGGACGCGCTCACCGACGACGCCGACACCGCCGCAGCCCTGGATGAAGTGGTGGGCGCCGTGGTGGCGCCCGCCGCCTGACGCCGCGACGCGCCCGAACAACCCGCTCAGAAAGCACGCCATGGAGGAATGGGTCGGCCAGCAATGGCACCGCCTGATCACCCGCGCTGCGGACCGCCGGCACGCCGACGCCACCGTCACGCTGGAGGCCATGCGCGGCGCCATCGCCCTGCTGTTCCGTGC
>JAEWPH010000219.1 GCA_023460715.1 Pseudomonadota bacterium
GCCCACGCCAGGCCAGGCCGCCCGAGGGCAGCGGCGCCCAGCACGGCTGCGCCGCCGGCCAGCAGATGGCGGCGGCGGACCGGCACGCGATCGGACACCGCAGAACGCCCGGTGGCCGAAGAAGGGGAAAGGGGGTGCGTCATGTCTTGTCTCCGTTGTCGTTATCGATCTGTTCGGGGGCTGCGCGCACGGGGGCCGCGCCGGGTTGCCCAAGCCATAGGCGGCGGCCGGTGACGGCCTGCCGCCGAGGGTCGGCCGCTAGGCCACGGCGGCAGCCTCCTGCAGCGCGGCGATGGCCTGCGGCGTGTAGCCCAGGCCGGCCAGCAGCTCCTGCGTGTGCTGGCCCAGCTGGGGCGGGTCCAGGCGTACGCCCATGCGCTGGCCGTCCAGACGCAGCGGCAGCAGCGTGACCCGCGCCGTGCTGCCGGCCCGCTCGCCGTCAGGCAGGGTCACGTCGGCCAGGCCGCCGGTGGCGTTCAGGTGCGGATCGTCGAAGAGCTGCTCCGGCCGTGCGATCGGCGCGAACGGCAGGCCATGGCGCTCGAAGATGGCGGCCAGTTCTTCGGCCGTGTGCAGTGCCAGGCGGCGGCGCAGTTCGGGCAGCAGCGTGGCACGGGCGCGCACACGGTCGTTGTTGGTGGCCAGGCCGGGGTCGGCCTGCAGGTCGGCGTAGCCCATGGCGCCGCAGAAGGTGAGCCACTGCGCGTCGCTCACCGCCGCCAGGAAGATCTGCCCGCCGTCCTTCACGCTGAACACGTCGTACACCGCCCAGGACGAGATGCGGTCGGGCATGGGGGCCGCAGGCTGGCCGGTGACGGCGTACTGCATCATGTGCTGGCCCACCAGGAACACGTTGTTCTCGAAGAGGGCGGAGTCCACCTCCTGCCCTCGCCCGGTCACGCCGCGCTGCATCAGCGCCGCCATGGCGCCGATGGCGCCGAACATGCCGCCCATGATGTCGTTCACGCTGCTGCCGGCGCGCAGCGGATCGCCGGGGCGGCCGGTCATGTAGGCCAGGCCACCCATCATTTGCACCACCTCATCCAGCGCGGTCCGGTGCTCGTATGGGCCGGGCAGAAAGCCGGTGTGGTTCACGTAGATCAGCCGTTCGTTCAGGCGCGACAGCGCGGCGTAGTCCAGCCCGTACTTGGCCATCACGCCGGGCTTGAAGTTCTGCGCCACCACGTCGGCCGACGCGGCCAGGCGGATCGCCACCTCCAGCCCCTCGGGCTTGCGCAGGTCCAGCGCGATGCTTTTCTTGTTGCGGTTGAACATGGGGAAGAAGCCCGCGCCCGCGCCCAGCAGGTGGCGCGTGCGGTCGCCGTCCACGGGCTCGACCTTTATGACCTCGGCGCCCAGATCGGCCAACACCATGCCGCAGGTCGGGCCCATGACCATGTGGGTGAACTCGACCACGCGCAGGCCCGCCAGAGGCAGGCGGGCAGCGGCGTTGTCTGCGGGGTGTGCGGAGGCGTTGTCGGTGGCGGCAGATGGCATGGCAGGTTCGATCGGCAGAAAAAAGAGGACGCGCGGGCCGCTCAGGCGGAGATGGCGGCCAGGGTGGCCGGGGCGGCCGGGACCGGCAGGCCAGCGGCGGCCGGCGCCGCCGTTTTCGGCAGGCCGGCCTGCCAGAGCGTACCGTGCAGGGTCTCGCCCTGCAGCCAACCGGCCACCCGCTGGCGCAGCACCAGCAGGGCGGCCACGTCCTGCCCGGTGGCCACGCCCATGCGCTCCAGCATGAAGACGAGGTCCTCGGTGGTCACGTTGCCACTCGCCCCCGGCGCATGCGGGCAGCCGCCGATGCCGGCCAGGCAGGCATCGAAGCGGGTCACGCCGGTCCGCCAGGCGGCGTAGGCATTGGCCAGGCCCATGCCGCGCGTGTCGTGGAAGTGGGCGCAGGCCAGGCGCTCGCCCACCAGGGCGCGGGCCTTGCCGAAGAGACGTTCCACGCTGGCCGGATCGGCATAGCCCACGGTGTCGGCCAGGCTGACTCGGTCGGCGCCGGCGTCCAGCAGCGCCTGCATCAGGCGCAGCACCTCGCTTTCGGCCACGTCTCCCTGCAGCGTGCAGCCGAAGGCCGTGCCCACCCCACCCTCGATCAGCGTGCGGCTGCCGGCGGCGTCGCGCGCGGCACGGATGCGGGCCACCTCGGCCACCACCTCGTCCGGCGTCTTGCGCAGGTTAACCAGGCTGTGGGCGTGGCTGGCGGACAGCGGCACCACCATCAGGTCGGCGCCGCAGTCGATGGCGCGCTCGGCACCTTTCAGGTTGGGCACCAGCACCGAGGCGACCAGGCCCGGCAAGGTCTTGGCATGCGCCAGCACCTCGGCCGTATCGCCCAGTTGGGGCAGCAAACGGGCTGGCACGAAAGAGCCCACCTCGATCTCGCGCTGGCCTGCGGCGTAGGCGGCATCGATCCATGCCGTCTTGAAGCCCGTGGGCACGATGGTGGCGATGCTCTGCAGGCCGTCGCGCAGGCCCACTTCGCGCACGATCGCACAGGGACGCGCGCTGGGCGCGGTGTCGGGGGGCAGCATGGTGGTCTCCGTGGAATGCTTGTGCGGACCATTCTAGGAATTCCAAACCCACCCACTTCATCTATTTAAGAAGGCTTAAGCTTCCGAAACGGAAACTCTGGAGCGAGCTGGTGATGCGACCCCTGGACCTGCATACCCTGAAGCTGTTCGTCGCCGTCTGCGAACACCGCAACATCGCTCGCGCGGCCGAGCAGGAGGCCATCGTCGGGTCGGCCGTGAGCAAGCGGCTGGCGCAGCTGGAGGACACGGTGGGCACGCCTTTGCTGGTGCGCCGGCGGCACGGCGTCGCCCCCACGCCCGCAGGCGAAACGCTGCTGGAACATGCACGGGACCTGCTGGCCAGCGTGGGCCGTATCGAGCGTGACATGGCCGCCTTCGCCACCGGCATCCGCGGCCACGTGCGCATGCTGGTCACTGCGTCGGTGATGGCCGAGTCGCTGGCGGAGGACGTGGCCGCCTTCCTGCACGACCCGGCGCACCGCGACATCCAGGTGAGCATGGAGGAGCGGGTGAGCCCGGAGGTGGTGCGCGGCATCCGCGAAGGCAGCGCGTCCGTCGGCATCTGCTGGGATGCGGCCGACCTGCAGGGCCTGGAGACGCGCAGCTACCGCAGCGATCACCTGGCCATCGTCGCGCACCCGAGCCACCCCGTCGCGCAGCAGCCCAGCGTGCGCTTTGCGGACGTGCTGGAGCACGAGTTCGTCAGCATGCCGGCGCTCAGCGCCGTGCAGGTGCTGCTGGCCCGGGCTGCGGCAGTCGAGGGCAAGACGCTGGCGCACCGGGTCTTCGTCTCCAACTTCGACGCGGCCCTGCGCGTGGTGCGCGCCAACCTGGCCATCAGCGTGGTGCCGCGCGAGGTCGCCCAGCCGTTTGCCGCAGCGACCGGCGTGCGCGTGGTGCCCCTGAGCGACCCGTGGGCGCGGCGGCGCTTCGCCATCTGCTTTCGCGACGCGGCCCAGCTGGCGCCGGCCGCCCGGCTGCTGGTGCAGCACCTAGAGGGCACATCGCTGCGCGCGGACGGGCTCTAAGAAGCTGTTCCAACCCCACGCTTTCATCACGCGGCCGCGGCGGTACGCCGGACCAATCGGACCCGCGTGGCACCGCCGCAACAGTTGCCATCCTTCGCGGTTTTTTACAGTCTGGCGCAAGTAGGCCCTTCGTCGAGAGCTATTAAACTTGTAGCAAAATCGTTTACACGCTATATTGATAGCGTTTACGCGGGCTCCTCTGTTCGGTGCAGCGGTCCGCACGTTCTTACTACTGAGCAAGGAGAAGCGTCCATGAGCTCCAAGGAAAACGCCGCCATCAACCAGCTGTTCGAAAAGCTCGAATGCCGCTATGCGTTGCGCGTGCTGTGGGCCCTGCGCGATGGCCACCCCCAGACCTTCCGTCTGCTGCAGGACAGCGTGGGCGGCATCACGCCCAACACCCTCAACACCCGCATCAAGGAATTGCGCGAAGCCGGCCTGCTGGACCACGGCAGCGACGGCTATACCGTGACGCCTTCCGGTGTCGACCTGCTCAAGCGCCTCTCGGACGTGCAGGCCTTCGCCACCCGCTGGGTCGCTGCCCGCGTCAAGAAGTAAGACGGCTGCCGGCGGTCACCCGCCCCGCTCGGCCCGCCACCCGGCGGGTTTGGTCTTTTTAGGGCTCCAGCGCACGGCTGATGTGCGGTTACAGCTCTCTTTTCCATAGCACCATCCAAGGATCTTTCATGGCATTCACCACCACCCCCTCCGGCCTGCAGTACGAAGACACCGTCGTCGGCGAAGGCGCCGAAGCCACGCGCGGCCACCATGTGCGCGTGCATTACACCGGCTGGCTCTACAACGACGGCCAGCAAGGCGCCAAGTTCGACTCCAGCCGCGACCGCAACGACCCGTTTGAGTTCGGCCTGGGCGCCGGCATGGTCATCAAGGGCTGGGACGAGGGTGTGCAGGGCATGAAGGTGGGCGGTCAGCGCACGCTGATCATTCCCGCCGCCCTGGGCTACGGTGCCCGTGGCGCGGGCGGCGTGATCCCCCCGAACGCCACGCTGAAGTTCGACGTCGAACTGCTGGCCGTCGGCCGCTGAGCGGCGCCCCAGCACCAGGCCTGCGGGCCGGCACTCCGGAAAGCGGCCTTTCGAGGCCGCTTTTTTATGGGCGGTTGAATGCGGGGATGGTGGTGGCAGAAGGAAAGGCGGACCTGCCCGCTGGCGTCAGTCGTACAGCGCCTGCTGCAGCCGCGCGAACTTGGCATCGCCCACCGCGTCGCGGATGCGGGGCGCCAGCGCCGCCAGCTCGTCGAAACCGCGCACCCCTTCCACCGCCAGATTGAGCCGGAAGCCGCGCAGGCCCAACTCGGCCGTGAGCGCGGTCGCGATGGGATAGGCGGCCTGATAGCGGTCCATGGGCGCGCGGGCGCCGGCAGGGGCGGCAGCATCCGCAACCAATGCCGGCTGACCGTCGCCCACCTCTATCGCGGGCGAAGGCCCTGTGGCCATGCCACCCGGCGCGGCGGTCGCATCCAGCGAT
>JAEWPH010000220.1 GCA_023460715.1 Pseudomonadota bacterium
TTGCCAGGCGGCAGGCGCCGCGGCCGGATCGCGAACCTGCGGCAGGGGTACCCCGGCCCGCAAACGGCGGCGGGAAACGGGGCCGGTAAAATGCCAGGTTTCCCCAATCGCCCCTCGGAGCAGCCCCCTGATGGCCAATTCTCAACAAATGGCGAATGCGATCCGCGCACTCGCAATGGACGCAGTTCAACAGGCCAATTCCGGCCATCCCGGCGCCCCCATGGGCATGGCCGACATGGCCGTGGCGCTGTGGGCCCGCCACATCAAGCACAACCCGGCCAACCCGCTGTGGGCCGACCGCGACCGCTTCGTGCTGTCCAACGGCCACGGCTCCATGCTGCTGTACGCGGTGCTGCACCTGACGGGCTACCCGCTGCCCATCGAAGAGCTGAAGAACTTCCGCCAGCTGCACAGCAAGACGGCCGGCCACCCCGAATACGGCATCACGCCCGGCGTGGAAACCACCACCGGCCCGCTGGGCCAGGGCATCACCAACGCCGTGGGCTTCGCGCTGGCCGAAAAGCTGCTGGCGACCGAGTTCAACCGCGACGGCCATGCCGTGGTGGACCACCACACCTTCGTGTTCCTGGGCGACGGCTGCCTGATGGAAGGCATCAGCCAGGAAGCGATCTCGCTGGCCGGCGCCTGGAAGCTGAACAAGCTGATCGCGCTGTACGACGACAACGGCATCTCCATCGACGGCCAGGTCGCCCCCTGGTTCGTGGACGACACCCCTGCCCGCCTGCGCGCCAGCGGCTGGAACGTGATCGGCCCGGTGGACGGCCATGACGCCGACGCCGTCGATGCCGCCATCGCCAGCGCGAAGACCAGCGCCGACAAGCCGACGCTGATCGTCTGCAAGACGGCCATCGGCAAGGGCTCGCCCAACCGTGCCGGCACCTCCAAGGCGCACGGCGAACCGCTGGGCGCCGACGAGATCACGCTGACGCGCAACGCCATCGGCTGGAACAGCGCCCCCTTCGAAGTGCCCGCCGAGGTGTACGCCGACTGGGACGCCAAGGCCGCCGGCGCCGCCGCCGAAGCCGCGTGGAACGAGCGCTTTGCCGCCTACTCCGCCGCCTTCCCCGAACTGGCTTCCGAGTTCACCCGCCGCATGGCCGGCGACCTGCCCAAGCATTTCGCCCAGACCGCCGTGGACACCGTCGTCGGCGCCCACACCAAGGCCGAGACCGTGGCGTCCCGCAAGGCATCGCAGCTGGCGCTGGAATCGTTCACGGCCCAGCTGCCCGAACTGCTGGGCGGCAGCGCCGACCTGACCGGCTCGAACCTGACCAACACCAAGAGCACGCCCGCACTGCGCTTCGACGAAGCCGGCAAGGTGGTGCAGGTGGAAGTGGCCGTGGGCACCGAAACCGCCCGCGTCGGCGGCCGCCACATCAACTACGGCGTGCGCGAATTCGGCATGGCCGCGATCATGAACGGCGTGGCCCTGCACGGCGGCTACATCCCCTACGGCGGCACCTTCCTCACGTTCAGCGACTACAGCCGCAACGCCATCCGCATGGCCGCCCTGATGAAGCTGCGCGTGGTGCATGTGTTCACGCACGACTCCATCGGCCTGGGCGAAGACGGCCCGACGCACCAGTCGATCGAGCACGTCGCCAGCCTGCGCCTGATCCCCAACCTGGACGTCTGGCGCCCCGCCGACACGGCCGAGACCGCCGTGGCCTGGAGCGTGGCCCTGTCCAACCGCGACAAGCCCACCGTGCTGGCCCTGTCGCGCCAGAACCTGGCCTACGCCGCCAAGACCGACCTGGGCGACATCTCCCGCGGCGCCTACGTGCTGAGCGAACCCGCCGCCGTGGGCCTGAAGAAGAAGCCCCAGGCCGTGATCATCGCCACCGGCTCCGAAGTGCAGCTGGCCCTGGCCGCACAGAAGCTGCTGGCCGAGAAGAAGATCGCCGTGCGCGTGGTCTCCATGCCCAGCACCACCACCTTCGACCGCGAAGACGCCAAGTACAAGGCCAGCGTGCTGCCGGCCGGCGTGCCGCGCATCGCCGTGGAAATGGGCGTGAGCGACGGCTGGTGGAAGTACGGCGTGTCGGCCGTGGTCGGCCTCGACACCTTCGGCGAATCGGCGCCTGCGCCCGTGCTGTTCAAGCACTTCGGCTTCACGCCCGAGAACGTGGCCGACACGGTGCGGGTGGCCATCGGCGCAGCGCGGCTGAAGAAGCAGCCCGCCGCCAAGAAGGCCCACTAAAACCCTCCTGCCCGCCGCGCCCGCCACGCAGCGGGCGGGCGTGGCAGTCCCCAGTTTTCAACTTTGCAACTTTGGAGAGACAAACCATGACCATCAAGATCGGTATCAACGGCTTCGGCCGCATCGGCCGCAACGTGCTGCGCTCGGCCGTGCAGAACTTCTCGGACATCGAAGTCGTCGCCATCAACGACCTGCTGGAGCCCGACTACCTGGCCTACAAGCTGAAGTACGACAGCGTGCACGGCAGTTTCGACGGTGACGTCTCCGTCGAAGGCAACACCCTGGTGGTCAACGGCAAGAAGATCCGTCTGACTCAGGAACGCGACCCCGCCAACCTGAAGTGGAACGAAGTCGGCGCCGACATCGTGATCGAATCCACCGGCCTGTTCCTGGACAAGACCACGGCGCAGAAGCACATCGACGCCGGCGCCAAGAAGGTGCTGCTGTCGGCCCCGTCGAAGGACGACACGCCCATGTTCGTGTTCGGCGTGAACCACGACACCTACGCCGGCCAGGCCATCATCTCCAACGCCTCGTGCACCACCAACTGCCTGGCCCCCGTGGCCAAGGTGCTGAACGACAAGTGGGGCATCAAGCGCGGCCTGATGACCACCGTGCACGCCGCCACTGCCACGCAAAAAACCGTGGACGGCCCGTCCAACAAGGACTGGCGCGGCGGCCGCGGCATCCTGGAAAACATCATTCCTTCCAGCACGGGCGCCGCCAAGGCCGTGGGCGTGGTGATCCCTGCGCTGAACAAGAAGCTGACCGGCATGTCCTTCCGCGTGCCGACCTCCGACGTGTCGGTGGTCGACCTGACGGTGGAACTGGACAAGGCCGCCACGTACGACGAGATCAAGGCCGAGATGAAGGCCCAGTCCGAAGGCGCCCTGAAGGGCGTGCTGGGCTACACGGAAGACAAGGTGGTGGCCACCGACTTCCGCGGTGACACCCGCACCTCCATCTTCGACGCCGACGCGGGCATCGCGCTGGACGGCACCTTCGTCAAGATCGTGTCCTGGTACGACAACGAATGGGGCTATTCGAACAAGTGCCTGGAAATGGTGCGCGTGATCGCGGGCAAGTAAGCCCCCGGGCCATCGCCACCCCCCAAACGCGCCTCCGGGCGCGTTTTTTTATGCGCTACGGCTTTGCCACGAGGCCGCTCGGTTATCGTTCCGGTGAATCTCCAGGCCCCCCGCGCAGCGCCCTGTTTCCGGCGGGTGCGGCAGGGGCCGGGCCACGCACACGAGAAAGCGTTCCATGATCATCGGCATTGATTTGGGTACCACGCACAGCTTGGCAGCCGTCTGGCGGGAAGGCGGCCCCGTCCTGATCCCCAATCCGCTGGGGCAGGTCCTGACGCCCTCCTGCGTCAGCATCGACGATGACGGCGGCATCCTGGTGGGCCAGGCCGCCAGGGAACGCCTGCAGACGCACCCGGACCGCAGCGCCTCGGTGTTCAAGCGCCACATGGGTAGCGCCAAGGCCTATCGCCTGGCGGGCCGCGACTACCGCCCCGAAGAACTCTCCGCGCTGGTGCTCAAGGCCCTCAAGCTGGATGCAGAGGCCTTTCTCGGCGCCCCGGTCACGGAGGCCATCGTCACCGTGCCGGCCTACTTCTCCGAAGCACAGCGGCATGCCACCCGCGCCGCAGGGCGCATCGCGGGGTTGAAGGTGGAGCGGCTGCTCAACGAGCCCACGGCGGCGGCCCTGGCTTACGGCCTGCATCAGCGGGGTGCCGACACCCGCTTTCTGGTCTTCGATCTGGGGGGCGGCACGTTCGACGTGTCCATCCTGGAGATGTTCGAGGGCGTCATGGAAGTTCGCGCCTCGGCGGGCGACAACTTTCTGGGCGGGGAGGATTTCCGGGACGTGCTGGTCGACCAGTTCTTCGCACAGGCCGGGGTGCCGGACACGCTGCGCGGGGATGCACTGTTCATGCAGCGGTGCGTGGAAGCGGCCGAGCGCGCGAAGAAGTCGCTCAGCCGTGCGCCGCTGGCACCGATGCAAGTGAGCGATGGCAGCAACCACTACGCCACGAACCTGCACGACCCCGCCTTTGAAAGCGGCTGCGCGGCGCTGCTGCAACGCCTGCGCACTCCCGTGGAGCGCGCGCTGCGGGACACCCGCCTGCGCAGCAGCGAACTGGACGACGTGGTGCTGGCCGGCGGGGCCACACGCATGCCCATGGTGCGCAGGCTGGCCACCACCCTGTTCGGCCGCTTTCCCTCGTCGACCCTCGACCCGGACCAGGTCGTTGCCCTCGGCGCCGCCGTGCAGGCCGGCCTGGTGGCCAAGGACCAGGCGCTCGACGATGTGGTCATGACCGACGTGGCGCCCTACTCGCTGGGCGTCGAAGTGACCAAACGGCTGTCGGATGGATCGCTCTCGCACGGGCACCTCGACCCGGTGATCGAACGCAACAGCGTGGTGCCCGTCAGCCGCATGAAGAACTATGTTCCCGTCCAGCCGGGGCAGAAGTCGATCCTCCTGGAGATCTACCAGGGGGAATCACGCATGGTGTGGGACAACATCCGCCTGGGCTCGCTCGAGGTCGCTTTGCCGCCCGGCGCAAGCATTGAAGCGTGCTCCACCGACGTGCGGTTCACCTACGACGTGAATGGCCTGCTGCAGGTGGAGGCCACCCTCCTGCACACGGGCCAGACGACGAGCCTGGTGGTCGCAGGCAACCCCGGCCTGCTGTCCGAGGCAGAAATCGCCGAGCGGCTGAAGGCGCTCGAACCGCTGAAGATCCACCCCCGGGAATCGACACCCAACCGCACCCTGCTGGCACGGGCGGAACGGATCTACCAGTTGCTCAAGGGCCCCGAGCGGGAGTGGCTCGACCTGCAGATCGCGGAGTTCGAGCGCGTGCTGGCCAGCCAGGACGAGCGGCAGATCGCCAAGGCGCGAAGCCTTTTGGGCCGGCAGATCGACGCACTGGACCACCCGTCTGTGCTGGACGGCGAGCGATGACACCGTTCGCATCAGCCCACCGCCAGTGGATGCGAAGGGCGCGCCACCATGCTTGAAAACGCAGGGCTGCAGGCGTATTCCACCCTGGAGGTGGAACCGGACGCCGATGAGCGGACACTGCGCCGCGCCTACGCCCGGAAGCTGAAGGCGCTGGACCCGGCGCGGGAACCGGAGAAATTCCAGGAGCTGCGCCAGGCCTACGAATGGGCGCTGCAGCGGGCACAGGCACCCACGGTTTTCGCCACCGACGCGAACGGGCTCGTGCCCCCGGCGCCGGAGCTGGGGACGCATGCCGACGCGGCCTGGCGCACCGCCCCGCCACAGGCCCTGTCGCCCGAAAGCGCCGCGACCGATGCCATGGAGCGGTCCACAGCGCTCGCCCAGGCCGTCCTGGACGATGTCCTGGCCGGAGCTGCCGGGTTCACCAGCGAGGCGCAGGCCCGCGAGCGGCTTCGCACCGCACTGGCGCATGAAGCACTGCGGGACCTGGAGGCGCGGCTGCTTTTCGAAAGCGGCGTGACGGCGGTGCTCGCCAACGGCTGGCAGCCCGGCCATGAACATCTTTTCACGGCGGCGATCGATGTGTTCGGGTGGAGAGAACAACGCGCGGCCTTGGACGGGCTGGGCCATGCCGCCGCCGTGATCGACCAGGCCATCGAGGAACTGGAGACCCTGGAGGCGCAGCCCTGGAAGGCCCGGGCGGCGCAGCAGGAACTCATTCGCCTGCTGCGGCAACCCGGTGCGCCGGACACCCGCCAGCTTCTGCAGTTCTCCGACCTGCTGGAGCGCCTGGAACGCCTGTACCCGCATTTGCTCGGGGTGATCACCTGCACCTCCCACATCGGGCGCTGGCAGCAGCTGCACCAGCAGATTCCACGCTGGCGAAGGCTCATCGCCCCCCGTTCGACCGCCCTGCCGCAGGCCCCGCAGCAGGGCCGGTGGACGCTGGATGTCAGCTTCCTGCGCACCCGCGCCGTCCCCTTGGCCGGTCTGCTGAGTGCCCTGACGGCCATCGCCATCCTGACGGCCCGAGTCTCCGGGACAGGCGACCGCCCGCCACAGCCCGCGGCGCAGCAGCCGCGGAGCAGCGATGCGGCGGGCCTGCTGCGTGAGCCTTTCGAGACCCCCGCCCCGCCCGCCGTGCTGCAGTATCCGGCGCAGGCCCGTGCCGAAGGGCTGCAGGGATCGGTGACCGTGTATGCCCTCATCGGCCCCGACGGCAACGCCATGTCCGCCAACGTGGCGCAGAGTTCGGGGCACGGGATTCTGGACCAGGCCGCGCTGGACTTCGTGAATAAGAAGCGCTTTCCGGCGCCGGTGGGGCAGGACGGTCAGCCCATCATCAAGGCCGTCCGCATTCCCGTGCGATTCGTGCTGGAGGACGGCCAGCATCCCTGATCCGGCTCCACCGCTGCGGCCCGTCCGCGGTGACCGGCCTTTGGGAAGGCGTCAGAACGATGCCCGCACCCCCACCCACGCGCGCCGGCCGTAGCTGGTCTTGTCATAGGTGGCCGCGTCCAGCTGCTTGTCGCCCAGGTTGTAGAGCGCGGCGTTGACGGTGACGGCCGGGCTCCACTGGTAGCTCGCGCCCAGGTCCACCATGGTGTAGGCCGGCACGGCACCGGTGCCGAGGGTGGCGCTGTACTCCTTGCCGTAGTAGTTGGCCGCGCCCCAGAAGCTCAGGCGCGGCGTGGCCTTCCAGTCGGCGCGCAAATTGGCGGTGTGCTCGGGTGCCAGGCTCAGCGGCGCGCCGCGGTTGGCGCCGCTCTTCTGCTCGGAGTCGAGGTAGGTGTAGTTGGCCTTGAGCGCCAGCGCCCGCGTGGCCTGCCAGGTGCCGTGCAGCTCCAGGCCGGCGATGCGCGCGGTGTCGATGTTCACGCGGTCCATGCGGATGAAGCCGTTCCAGCGCTGGTCGGTGGTGACGGTGGAGAGCTTGTTCTTGAAGTCGTTGTAGAACAACGTGGCGCCCGCCGACAGATCGCTGCGGTTGGACCACAGCGCGCCGAACTCGTAGTTGGTGCTGGTCTCGGGCTGCAGATCGGGGTTGCCCAGCATCACGAAGCGGTTGCGGCGCAGGTAGGCATAGCCCGGCACCACGGCGCGGATCTCGGGCGCCTTGAAGCCGCGCGACACGCCGCCCTTCAGCGTCCACTGGTCGGTGGCCTGCCAGGTGGCATACAGGCGCGGGCTGGTGTGCGTGCCGTATTGCGCATGGTGGTCCACGCGCAGGCCGCCCGTCAGGCGCAGCGCCTCGGTCAGCGACCATTCGTCTTCCACGAAGACCGCCTTCTGCACCACACCGAAGGTGCGCCGCACGCGGTCGCCCAGGCCCTCGTTCCAGTCCTCGATCTCGCTGTCGTTCCACTGCACGCCGCCCGTGACGATGTGGGCCGCCCCCACCGGCGCCACCAGCTTGGCG
Source organism: Pseudomonadota bacterium (assembly GCA_023460715.1). Lineage (GTDB taxonomy): Bacteria > Pseudomonadota > Gammaproteobacteria > Burkholderiales > Burkholderiaceae_C > Paracidovorax. The sequence goes on from JAEWPH010000220.1 coordinate 7,620, forward strand.
TCGAACACGGTGTTGCGCACCTCGGGCTTGCGCTGGGCGAACGCGTCCTGGGTGGCCGAGCTGCCGTCGCTCAGGCCCCAGCGCGAGCCCCGCTCCCACGCCAGCGACACCTCGGACGAAGCCCAGCCCCAGCGGCCCTTGTGGGTGACGGAGGCGTGGTCGCGGTTGTTCTCCTGCTCGCGCGTGGCCCAGTTGGCGCTGGGGCCGTCGCCGTTGTCCAGGCGCGTCACGCCCCCCTCCAGCAGGATGTCCTGCTGCGCCGACGGCGTGATCGCCAGGCGCGCCGTCAGGTCGCGGTGGCGCGCGCGGGTGAAGCCTTCGGTGGTCTGCACGTCGTCGTCCGCCTGCCGGTTCAGCTGGCGGCCCCACAGCTGCAGGCCCAGCACCTCGCTCTTCACCGGCCCGGCCAGGTAGAACTGGCCCTGCGTGGCATTGCCGTACCGGCCGTGCTGCTGGGCCGTGTAGTCCAGCCCCACCGAGCCGCCCCAGGCCGGGGGCACCTTGCGCGTGATGATGTTGATCACGCCGCCGATGGCGTCCGAACCGTACAGCGACGACATCGGCCCGCGCACGACTTCGATGCGCTCGATGGCCTCGGCCGGCGGAACGAAGCTCTGCTCGTAGCCGCGGTTGCCGTTGACGCGGGCATCGCGCAGGCCCTGGCGCTTGGCGTCCACCAGGATCAGCGTGTAGTCGGCCGGCATGCCGCGGATGGAGATGTCGGTCTCGTTGCTGTTGCCGTTGACCACCACGCCTTCCACATCGCGCAGGGCATCGGTCAGGTCGCGGAAGGAGCGCTGGCGCAGCGCCTCGCCCTGGATGACGCTGATGGAAGCCGGCGCCTGCTCGATCTGCTGCTCGAAGCCGGTGGCCGTCACCACCACACCGCCCAGCGTGGCCATGCCGCGCTCATCGGCCGCGGGTGCCGGCGCCGTCTGGGCCTGGGCCCAGCCCGCCAGCGCCATCGACACCGCCCACGCCACCGGACGCCTGGTTGAAACCTTGCGCATGGAATCCCTCTCTCATTGTTGGAAAATGAGAATCATCATCATCAACAACCCGCGTTTTTGGACCGCTTGTGACAGCCGCCGCCCCGCCGCCCCACCCTGCAGCAACGCCCGCCCGCCTGCGCGTGCTGGTGGTGGACGACCACCCCCGCATCCGTGAGCCGCTGGCCGCCTTCCTGCGCCGCGAGGGGCTGGCGGTGGACACGGCCGGGGACGCACGCACGCTGCTCAGCCTGCTGGACCTGCACCGCTACGACGCCGTGGTGCTGGATGTCATGCTGCCCGACGGCGACGGCAGCCAGCTCTGCCACCGCATCCAGGCCGCGCAGGGCGTTCCGGTGCTGCTGCTGACGGCGCGCTCGGGGGTGGAGGACCGCGTGCACGGCCTGGAGCGGGGCGCGGACGACTACATCGTCAAGCCGTTCGATCCGCGTGAGCTGCTGGCCCGCATC
>JAEWPH010000221.1 GCA_023460715.1 Pseudomonadota bacterium
CGACGATCCACAGGCCGTGGCCGCCAACCGCGCCGTGCTGGCGCGCGCTCTGGCGGCACCGGGCACGGCGCCGGCCCGGCCGGTCTTCCTGCGCCAGGTGCACGGTTGCGACGTCGTGCCGCTGCAATCCGACACGCCCGACGGCACGGCCGCCGATGCCTGCACCGCCACGGCTCCCGGCGAGGCCTGCACCATCATGGTGGCGGACTGCCTGCCGGTGCTGTTCACCAACCGGCAGGGCACTCGCGTGGCCGCGGCCCATGCCGGCTGGCGGGGCCTGGCCGGCACCGGCGGGCGCGGCGTGCTGGAGGCGGTGTTGGAGTCATTTGAGCCCCTGGCGCCCGTGGATCAAGCGCAGCATGCTATTAATAGTGAAGCAATGGGTGCCGCGCATGCGGGCACCCCCGGCCTGATGGCCTGGCTGGGCCCCTGCATCGGCCCGAACGCCTTCGAGGTCGGCCCCGAGGTGCACGCCGCCTTCTGCGGGCACGACCCCGCGGCCGACGCCTTCTTCGCGCCTCAGGGCGCGGGCAAGTTCCTGGCCGACCTGGCCGGGCTGGCGCGCCACCGCCTGCGTGCCCTGGGCGTCACTGCCGTGTACGGCAACGACAGCAGTGCCGCATGGTGCACCGTCGGCCAACCGTCACGGTTCTTTTCGCACCGGCGCGACACCGCCGCCCTGGGCGGCAGCGGCCGCTTCGCCGCCTGCATCTGGCTCGGGGACCCGGGCTGACGCCGGCGCGGCGGACTGCGCCGCCAGGTGCGCCTGCCGCTCTGCTTCTTCCCTTGCCCGCCGCGCGCGCTTGCGCCCCGGCGTGCCGAGGATGTAGCCCACAATGCCCATGGGCAGCAGCCCGTAGAGCACGAAGGTGACGATGGCGCCCAGCACCGTGCCATTGGGCGCCGTGGCTTCGGCCACGGCCATCATCAGGGTCACATACAGCCAGGCGATGAGAACGAGGTACATGGGAGGGATGCGGTGGCGCAAGCGCGGCAGGTGCGCGCCCACAGCGCGCCGTGCCGGCGTGAAAAAAGGAAAGCGGCGTTGCCAGGGGCGCTGCGCGTCGGCAACAATGGGCCGCAGTGACGCCGCTTCAAGGAGACAGCATGGATTCTGACGCACGCTGGGCCGAGGGAGCCCGGCAATTCCAGCAGATTTTCGGAGACAGCTGGGCCAAGGCCCTGCAGTCGCTGCAGCCGGTGGACCTGGGCGCACTGTCCGCCGCCACGCAGCCGCACGCTCCCGTGCAGTTCGACGCCGAGCAGCTCGCCGCTTTGCAGAAGCAGTATGTGGAGGAGATGCGGGCCTTGTGGGCCGAAGGCCTGCAGAACCCGCCTGCGGTCAGCGACCGGCGGTTCTCGGGCGAGGGCTGGACGCAGAACCCGATGGCCGCCTTCTCCGCCGCCGCCTACCTGCTCAACGCCCGCACGCTGATGGGGCTGGCCGATGCGGCGCAGGGCGACGACAAGACCCGCGCCCGCATCCGCTTCGGCGTGGAGCAGTGGATCGCCGCCATGGCGCCCAGCAACTTCCTGGCCTTCAACGCCGAGGCGCAGAAGAAGGCCATCGAGACACAGGGCGAGAGCATCGCGAAAGGCGTGGCCAACCTGCTGCACGACCTGCGGCAGGGCCATGTGTCCATGACGGACGAGAGCCTGTTCGAAGTGGGGCGCAACGTGGCCACGACCGAGGGCGCCGTGGTGTTCGAGAACGAGCTGTTCCAGCTCATCGAGTACAAGCCGCTGACGGCCAAGGTGTACGAGCGGCCCTTCCTGATGGTGCCGCCCTGCATCAACAAGTACTACATCCTCGACCTGCAGCCCGAGAACTCGCTCATCCGCCATGCCGTGAGCGAAGGGCACCGCACCTTCGTGGTCAGCTGGCGCAATCCGGATGCGTCCCTGGCCCAGGCCACCTGGGACGACTACATCGACAAGGCCGTGCTCCAGGCCATCCACACGGTGCAGCAGATCTCCGGTGCCCCGCAAATCAACGCACTGGGCTTCTGCGTGGGCGGCACCATGCTGGCGACGGCACTGGCGGTGCTGGCGGCGCGCGGCGAGAAGCCGGTGGCCAGCGCCACCTTCCTCACCACGCTGATCGACTTTTCCGACACCGGCATCCTCGACGTCTTCATCGACGAGGCCTTCGTGCGGCTGCGCGAGATGCAGATGGGGCACGGTGGCCTGATGAAGGGGCAGGACCTGGCTTCCACCTTCAGCTTCCTGCGGCCCAACGACCTGGTCTGGAACTACGTGGTGGGCAACTACCTGAAGGGCGAGACGCCGCCGCCGTTCGACCTGCTGTACTGGAACAGCGACGCCACCAACCTGCCCGGGCCGTACTACGCCTGGTACCTGCGCAACTTCTACCTGGAGAACAACCTCGTGCAGCCGGACCGGCTCACCGTGTGCGGCGAATCGCTGGACCTGGGCCGGGTCGATCTGCCGGTCTACCTCTACGGCTCGCGCGAGGACCACATCGTGCCCATCCGGGCCGCCTATGCCTCCACGCAGCTCCTGCCCGGCAAGAAGCGCTTCGTGATGGGGGCATCGGGCCACATCGCAGGCGTGATCAATCCGCCGGCCAAGAAGAAACGCAGCCACTGGATCCGCAGCGACGGCAAGCTGCCCGCCACGCTGGAACAGTGGCAGGCGGGCGCCACCGAACACGCGGGCAGCTGGTGGACCGACTGGTCCGCCTGGCTGGCCGGCCACGCCGGCAAACAGGTCGCCGCGCCCAAGGGCTACGGCAAGGGCACGAAGTACCAGGCCATCGAGCCGGCGCCCGGCCGCTACGTCCAGCAGAAGGCCTGAGCCACACCGGCAGAGGGCGCGTGCACGGCCTTTGTCGGTAAGCAATCGCACGGACACATGCCGGAGCGACAATGGCCGGAAGACATACCCGGCCCGCCACCGGTGGGCCGCCCCGTCCCACACAGATTCGCAACGAAAGGATCGCCATGGAAGACATCGTCATCGTTTCCGCCGTCCGCACGCCCGTGGGCAAGTTCGGCGGCGCCCTCGCCAAGACCCCGGCCACCGAACTGGGCGCCCTGGTCATCAAGGAAGCGCTTGCGCGCGCCAAGGTCCCGCTGGACCAGGTGAGCGAAGTCATCATGGGCCAGGTACTGACGGCCGGCGTGGGCCAGAACCCGGCGCGCCAAGCCATGATGAAGGCCGGCGTGGCCAAGGAAACGCCAGCGCTCACCATCAATGCCGTCTGCGGCTCCGGTCTGAAGGCCGTGATGCTGGGCGCGCAGGCCATCGCCACCGGCGACGCCGAGATCGTGGTGGCCGGCGGGCAGGAGAACATGAGCCTGGCGCCCCACGTGCTGAACGGCTCGCGTGATGGCCAGCGCATGGGCGACTGGAAGCTCACCGACACCATGATCGTGGACGGTCTGTGGGACGTGTACAACCAGTACCACATGGGCATCACGGCCGAGAACGTGGCCAAGCAGCACGGCGTCACCCGCGAGCAGCAGGACGCGCTGGCCCTGGGCAGCCAGCAGAAGGCCGCGGCCGCGCAGGACGCTGGCAAGTTCAAGGACGAAATCGTCCCGGTGACGCTGCCGCAGAAGAAGGGTGAGCCCATCGTCTTCGCCGACGACGAGTACCTGAACCGCAAGACCAATGCCGATGCGCTGGCGGGCCTGCGCCCCGCGTTCGACAAGGCGGGCACCGTCACCGCCGGCAATGCCTCGGGCCTGAACGACGGCGCCGCCGCCCTGCTGGTGATGACCGAGGATGAGGCGAACCGCCGCGGCCTGACCCCGCTGGCGCGCATCGCTTCCTATGCCACGGCCGGCGTCGATCCGGCGATCATGGGCACCGGCCCGATCCCGGCCAGCCGCAGGGCGCTGGAAAAGGCCGGCTGGACCGTCGCGGATCTGGATCTGGTCGAGGCGAACGAGGCTTTTGCCGCGCAAGCCATCGCCGTCAACCGCGACATGGGCTGGGATCCGGCCATCGTCAACGTGAACGGCGGGGCCATCGCCATCGGCCATCCCATCGGCGCCTCGGGCGCGCGCATCCTGAACACGCTGCTGTTCGAGATGAAACGCCGCGACGCGAAAAAGGGCCTGGCGACGCTGTGCATCGGCGGCGGCATGGGCGTCGCGCTTTGCGTCGAACGCTAAGTCAAAACAGCGCGCGCAATGATCTTGCGCGCGCCAACCTCGCTGGGTAACATAATTCTACGACCATTTTATGAGGGGGAAGAAATGGCAAAAGTGGCTCTTGTGACCGGCGGCTCGCGTGGCATTGGCGCGGCGATCTCGAAGGCCTTGAAGGATGCGGGTTATACCGTTGCCGCCAATTACGCCGGCAATGACGATGCCGCCCGGGCCTTTACCGAGGAAACCGGCATCAAGACCTATAAG
>JAEWPH010000222.1 GCA_023460715.1 Pseudomonadota bacterium
GTGCTGGGCCACATCGCCCAGCCGCTTCCACAAGGGCCATCTTGCCCATCTTCTTCTCGGCGGGTTGATCGCGGGGCCTCGCATGCCCGTGGCGCCCTGAAAGGCGCCCATGCATTCCGTTCTTCATTTCGCCTTTCAGCGCTCTGCCCAAGGGCCGTGGTCGGACACTGCACCCGTGCGCGAGGAACTGTTCGGCATCGAGCGCCTGGAGCAACACGCGCGCAGCCTCGCCGCGGCCCAGCAGGTCAGCGCCAACCCGCCCCGGGTGCCTTCGCTGCACAGCCGGCTGCGCGGGAACGCCACCGAACTGCTGCTGGCCTACCGTGCGGGTGCTGCGGAAGTCGCTGCGGGCCGCCGAGTGGTTCCGGCCGCCGAATGGCTGCTGGACAACTACCACGTGGTCGAAGCGCAGGTACGCGAGATCCGCACCGACCTGCCGCCCGGCTACTACCGTCAGTTGCCAAAGCTGGCCGACGGTCCGCTGGCGGGCTATCCACGCGTCTTCGGGCTCGCCTGGGCCTTCGTCGCCCATACCGACAGCCACTTCGACCCCGCCGTCCTGCGCCGCTTCATTGCGGCCTACCAGGAGGTCCAGCCCCTGGACATCAGCGAACTCTGGGCCGTGGCGATCACCCTGCGCATCGTGCTCGTGGAAAACCTGCGCCGGCTGGCCGACCAGATCACGGCCGGGCGTGCTGCGCGCGCAGACGCGCAGCGGCTCGCCGACCGTCTGCTGGCGCCAGGCGAGGCGTATGCGGCGCTGGACCGGGACATCGCCACGCGAGCGAGCGGCCCGGTGTCCGAGCTGTTCGCCGCACAGCTCGCCAAGCGCCTGCGCGACCAGGACCCGCGCACCACGCCAGCCCTGCAATGGCTGGACGAGCGGCTGCGCAGCCAGGGCACGGATGCGGACCAGGCCATCCTGCATGCACAGCAGCGCCAGGGTGCCTCCAACGTCTCGGTGCGCAACGTCATCACCAGCATGCGCCTGATGTCGGACATCGACTGGGCTGATTTGTTCGAGAGCACCAGCTTGGTGGATGCACGACTGCGGGCCGCCAGCGCTTTCGCGGAGATGGATTTTCCGACGCGCAACCGCTATCGCACCGCCATTGAGCAACTGGCCCGGGGTTCGCTCTTGTCCGAACTCGCGATCGCCGAGCAGGCCTTGGCGCTCTCGGCCGCGAAAGCACGCCCGGCGCTTCGCGTCCAGGACGCGAGCATCGCTGAGACTGTCGTGGATCCTGGGCACTACCTGATCGCCGAAGGGCGCGGCAAATTGGAGCAGGCCATCGGATTCCGGCCGCCACTGGCCGTGCGCATCGACCGCTTCAACGTCCGCCTTGGGCTTGGCGGCTACATGGCCGCCATCCTCGTGCTGGCAGCGATGCTGCTGGGCCTGGCGTTCTGGGCCGTCTTTGCCACGGGTGCCTCGGCAGCAGTTCCCACCGGGCTGCTGGCCACGCTCGCGCTGGCCGCATTCCTGCCCGCCACCGAGGCGGCCACGGCCCTGGTCCAGCGCGCAGTTGCCTCGCGCTCTGGCGCCACGAGCCTCCCTGCCCTGGCGCTGGCCGATGGGGTTCCTGCCAATCTGCGCACACTGGTCGTCGTACCCACGCTGCTGTCGAGCGAGGCAGAGCTGCTCAGCCACATCGAGAGCCTTGAAGTCCACCATCTGGCCGGCGCAGGTGGCGACCTGTCCTTTGCCCTGCTGTCGGACGGTCTGGACGCGGACACGGAAGTGCTCGACGGCGACGCCCACCTGATCGGCATCGCGCAGGAGGCCATCGCCGCACTGAACCAACGGCATGGCCCGGCCCCGGGCGGCAAGCGCTTCTACCTGCTGCACCGGCGACGCCGGTTCAACGCCAGCGAGAACCGCTGGATGGGCTGGGAGCGCAAGCGTGGCAAGCTCCATGAACTCAACCGACTGCTGCGTGGCGCCACCGACACCGGCTTCATGCCGCTGGATGGCGGCGCTGCCGACAACGCCCAGCAGCCCGACATCCTGGCCGGCGTGCGCTACGTCATCACGCTGGACGCCGACACCCGGCTGCCACGCGACGCGGCGCTGCGACTGATCGGCAAGATGGCCCACCCCCTGAACCGCGCGCGCTGGAGCGAGGTCGAACAGCGCGTGACGGGCGGCTACGCCATCCTGCAGCCGCGCGTGACGCCCGCGCTGCCGCTGGGCCGCGAAGGCTCGCTCTACCAGCGCCTGTCGTCCGGCCCGGGCGGCATGGACCCTTATGCGGCCGCCGTCTCCGACGTCTACCAGGACCTGTTCGGCGAAGGCTCCTACACCGGCAAGGGCATCTACGACGTGGATGCCTTCGAGGCCGCGCTCGCCGGGCGCATCCCCGAGAACACAATGCTCAGTCACGACCTGTTCGAGGGCGTGTTCGCGCGCGCAGGGCTCGCGTCGGACGTCGAGGTGGTCGAGGAATTCCCGGCCCGCTACGACGTCGCCGCGCGGCGCCAACACCGCTGGACGCGCGGCGACTGGCAGCTCCTGCCCTGGGTGCTAGGACGGCGCCACTCGGGCGCGGCCGTGCCGCCGGTGGGGCGCTGGAAGATGATCGACAACCTGCGGCGGTCCCTGCTGGCGCCCACGAGCCTGCTGGCCCTCGCGCTGTGCGCCTGGCTGCCCTGGCCGCAGTCACTGCAGGCCATGGGGCTGCTGGTGCTGGCGCTGGCCGTGCCAGCCTTCTTGCCCAGCCTAGCGGGGCTGGGGCCGCCGCGCGCAGGCATCGGGCTGGGCAGCCACCTGCGCCTGCTGGCCAGCGATCTTCGGATGGCCGCGCTGCAGGCGGCCTGGACGCTGACCCTGCTGCCTGACCAGGCTTGGCGCGCTCTGGACGCCATCACGCGCACGCTGATCAGGCTGTACGCGACCCATCGACACCTGCTGGAATGGACCACCGCCGCCCAGTCCGCCGCTCGCCCGCGGCCCGGTGTAGCGGGCTTCTATGGGCAAATGGCCGGCGGCGTGCTGCTGGCCGTGGCATTGGTCGTGGGCGTTGGCGTGTTCTCGTCCGCTGCATGGCCCATGGCATTGTGTCTGCTGGTGCTCTGGCTCGCGGCGCCGGCCCTGGCTTGGCGCGCCAGCCGCCGCCCGCCGCTCGTGCCATCCGGCGCGCCCCAACTCGCCGATGCCCTGGCCCTGCGGCGCACGGCACGGCGCACCTGGCGCTTCTTCGAGACCTTCGTGACGCCGGCCGAGCACATGCTGCCGCCGGACAACTTCCAGGAAGACCCGAAGCCGGTGGTCGCGCACCGCACCTCCCCCACCAACGTCGGCCTGTACCTGCTGTCGGCGGTGGCGGCCCGTGACTTCGGATGGGCTGGAGCACTGCAGACCTGCGAGCGCCTGGAAGCGACTTTCGCCACCCTGCAGACGCTGGAGCGGTTCCGAGGCCATTTCTACAACTGGTACGACACGCGCACGACCCGTGTGCTGGCACCGGCCTATGTGTCGTCGGTGGACAGCGGCAACCTGGCGGGCCACCTGATCGCGCTGGCCAACGCCTGCGAGGAATGGGTGGGCGCACTGCAGCCGGCCGACTGGACGGAGGGCGCAGGCGATGCACTCGCGCTGGCCCGCGAGTCGGCGTCCGCCAAACCCGTGGCCCAGGGGCCGCAGGGCCAGCGGCTGCTGGCCCTCCTCGACGACATCGACGCCGGGCTCCAGGGTCCTGCCAGCCTGTTGCTGCCGGTGCTCCAGCGCCTGGCCGACAAGGCTGCGGAAGAAGCGCGGACGCTGGTCCCGGCAGTGCAGGCGGAGGGCGACGACCTGCTGTTCTGGACCGATACGCTGCGCGGGCGGATCGGGCAGCAGGCGCGCGACGCCGCGTCATTCGCCGCCGCGGCGCATGGCCTCGATGCCCGCTGGCAAGCCCTGGCGCAACAGGCGCGCGCGCTGGCGCTGGACATGGACTTCGCCTTCCTGCTGGACCCCGAGCGCAAGCTGCTGTCCATCGGTTATGCCGCGGTGGAGAACGTGCTCGACGCCAACTGCTACGACCTGCTGGCATCCGAGGCGCGGCTGGCCAGCCTGTTCGCGATCGCCAAGGGCGACGTGCCCACGCGTCACTGGTTCCGCCTGGGTCGAACAGCCATCCCCGTGGGCCGCGGATCGGCCCTGGTGTCCTGGTCCGGGTCGATGTTCGAGTACCTGATGCCCTCGCTGGTGATGCGCGCGCCGGCCGGCAGCCTGCTGGAGCAGACCAACCGCCTGATCGTGCAGCACCAGGTGGCCTACGGCCGGCAGATGGGCGTGCCATGGGGCATCTCCGAATCGGCCTACAACGCCCGCGACCTGGAATTCACCTACCAGTACTCCAACTTCGGCGTGCCGGGCCTGGGCCTCAAGCGCGGCCTGGCCGAGGATCTGGTGATCGCGCCCTACGCCACCGGCCTGGCCACCATGGTCGATGCACCGCTCGCACAGCGCAACTTCGAGCGCCTGCAGGCGTTGGGCGCCCTCGGGCGCCACGGCTTCTACGAGGCGCTGGACTTCACGCGCGCCCGGCAGCCCGGCGGGTCGCAGGTCGCCATCGTGCGCAACTACATGGCACACCACCAGGGCATGACCCTCGTCGCCATTGCCAACACGCTGCAGGGCGCGCGCATGCGCGAACGCTTCCATCGTGAGCCGATGATCCAGGCCTGCGAACTGCTGCTGCAGGAGCGCATGCCGCGCCTCGTCGCCGTGGCGCACGCGCGCGCCGAGGAGGTGCCGTCCGGCGCGGCCGATCCGCACGGCGACCTGCACGCGGTACGGCGCATGGACCCGTCGGCTGCGGCGGCGCCTGCCACGCACCTGCTGTCCAACGGGCGCTACGCCGTCATGCTGACCGCGGCGGGCACCGGCTACAGCCGCTGGCGCGACATGGCCGTGACCCGCTGGCGCGAGGACGCGACCCGCGACGACTGGGGCGCCTACGTCTATCTGCGCGACACGGACGGCGGCCGGGTCTGGTCCGCCGCGGCGCAGCCCCTGGGCGTGGCGGCCGACAGCCACGAGGTGGTCTTCGCCGAGGACCACGCCGCCTTCACGCGGCACGACGGCAGCCTGACGACCACGATGGAGGTGCTGGTGTCGGCCGAAGCCGACGGCGAGGTGCGCCGCGTCACGGTCGTCAACACCGGCCGCAAGGCGCGCGAGGTCGAACTCACCTCCTACGCCGAGGTGGTACTGGCTCCGCCCGCGGCCGACGATGCCCATCCGGCCTTCGCCAAGATGTTCGTGCAGACCGAATACCTGCCCGAGTTCGGTGCCCTGGTCGCCACGCGCCGCCCGCGCACGCCCAACGAGCCGCCGGTGTGGGCCGCGCATTTCGCGGTCGTCGAAGGCATGGCCACGGCGCCGGTGCAGTACGAATCCGACCGGGCGCGCTTCCTGGGCCGGAGGCGCACGTCCGCCACGGCGCAGGCCATGGCGGACGGCGCCGCGCTGTCCGGCACGGCCGGCACGGTGCTGGACCCGGTGTTCTCGGTGCGCCACCGCGTGCGCATCGTACCTGGCCAGATGGCGCGGCTGGCCTTCTGGACGCTGGTAGCCCCCTCGCGCGAAGCGCTGCTCGACCTGGTGGACCAGCACCACGACCGCAGCGCCTTCGAGCGCGCCCGCACGCTGGCCTGGACCCAGGCCCAGGTGCAGTTGCGGCACATCGGCATCGAGGCCGACGAAGCCGCGGATTTTCAGCGGCTGGCCGCGCCCATCCTCTATGCCGACGCACGCTTCCGCGCGCCGGCCGAGGCGATCGCGCGCGGCGCCGGCCCGCAGTCGGGCCTGTGGCGGCACGCGGTCTCGGGCGATTTGCCGATCGTGCTGCTGCGCATCGACGACATCGAGGACATGGCCCAGGTGCGCCAACTGCTGCGCGCGCACGAGTACTGGCGCATGAAGGGACTGAGCGTCGACCTGGTGATCGTCAACGAGCGCGCCTCGTCCTACGTGCAGGACCTGCAGACCGCCATCGAGACCGCCGTGCGCCGCAGCCAGTCACGCCCCCGCCTGGACGGCGAGGCGATGGCCCGGGGTGTGGTCCATACGCTGCGCGCAGACCTGATGGACACGTCGGCCCGCGCCCTGCTGCAGTCAGCGGCCCGCGTGGTGCTGCTGGCGCGTCGGGGCGACATCGCTCGACAAATCGCGCGCCTGCCCCAGGCAGCACTCACCGCGAGCCCAGCGCTCGAGGCGGCCGCGCAACCGCCATCCTCCGCCCTGCCCAGGCAGGCGCAGGGCCCGGACACGGCGCGGCTGGAGTTCTTCAACGGACTCGGCGGCTTCGATCAGGGCGGCCGCGAATACGTGACCGTACTCGCCGACGGTCAGACCACGCCCGCACCCTGGATCAACGTCATCGCCAACCCGGGCTTCGGCTTCCAGGTCTCGGCCGATGGCAGCGCCAGCACCTGGGCCGGCAACAGCCGTGAGAACCAACTCACCCCATGGTCCAACGATCCGGTGACCGATCCGACCGGCGAAGCCTTCTTCGTGCGCGACGAGGCGAGCGGACAACTCTGGAGCCCCACCGCGCAGCCGATCCGCGACGGGGGCACCTACGTCGCGCGCCACGGCCATGGCTACAGCCGCTTCACACACGAGGCGCACGGCATCGCGCTGGAACTGCTGCAGTTCGTGCCGCTGGATGACCCGGTCAAGGTGTCGCGCCTCACCTTGCGCAACCGCAGCGCGCAGACGCGGCGCCTGTCGGTCACTGCCTATTCGGAATGGGTTCTGGGCACCTCGCGTGCCGCGTGCGCGCCCTTCGTCCTGACCGAAGTCGACGCAGCCAGCGGCGTTCTGTTGGCGCGCAACCCCTGGAGCACCACATTCCCGGGCCGCGTCGCCTTCGCCGACCTCGCGGGCCGGCAGAGCGCCTGGACCGCCGACCGCACGGAGTTCCTCGGCCGCCACGGCAGCTTGGCCGCGCCCGCGGCATTGCGAAGCCGGACGCCCTTGTCCGGCGCGGTGGGCGCGGGCCTGGACCCTTGCGCCGCGCAGCAATGCAGCGTGGTTCTGCGTCCCGGCGAGTCGGTGGACGTGGTTGCCCTGCTCGGGCAATGCGGCAGCGCACAGGAGAGTCTGGCACTGGCCGGGCGCTGGCGCGAGGCTGACCTGGACATCGAACTGCAGCGGGTTCAGGACCATTGGGACGACCTGCTCGGCGCCGTACAGGTGCGCACGCCCGACCGCGCAATGGACATCCTGCTCAACGGCTGGCTGCTCTACCAGACGCTGGCCTGCCGCGTCTGGGCGCGCTCGGCCTTCTACCAGGCCAGCGGCGCCTACGGCTTTCGCGACCAGTTGCAGGACGGCATGGCGCTCACATTCGCGCGGCCCGAAGAGACGCGCCGACACCTGCTACGCGCCGCGGGCCGCCAGTTCGTCGAAGGCGACGTACAGCACTGGTGGCTGCCGCACTCGGGCCAGGGCGTGCGCACGCGCATCTCGGACGACCGCGTCTGGCTGGCCTTCGCCGCGGCCAGCTACGTGGCCGTCGCGGGCGATGCGGCGGTGCTCGACGAACCCATCGCCTTCCTGGAAGGACCCGCGCTGCAGGCGGGCGAACATGACGCCTTCTTCCAGCCGATGCCCGCCGGCACCTCGGCGACTCTGTTCGAGCACTGCGCACGCGCGCTGGACCAGAGCATCGCGCTCACCGGCGAACTCGGCCTGCCGCTGATGGGAACCGGAGACTGGAACGACGGCATGAACCGCGTGGGCCAGGAAGGCCGGGGCCAGAGCGTGTGGCTGGGCTGGTTGCTGGTGCGCACACTGGCTCTCTTCAACCCGCTGGTCGAGGCGCGCGACCCCGCCCGAGCCGCGCGCTGGCACGCCCATGCGCAGGCCGTGACGGCCGCGCTGGAGCGCGAGGCCTGGGACGGTGCCTGGTACCGCCGCGTCACCTTCGACGATGGCACCTGGCTGGGCACCCGCGACAACGAGGAATGCCGCATCGATTCGATCGCCCAATCCTGGGCCGTACTGTCCGGCGCCGCCGACCCGGGCCGCGCGCAGGCAGCGATGGATTCGCTGCGCGCGCAACTGCTCGTGCCCGAGCTGGGGCTGGCGCTGCTCTTCACCCCGCCCTTCGACCGCACGCCGCGCGACCCCGGCTACATCTTGGGTTACCCGCCGGGCCTGCGCGAGAATGGCGGCCAGTACAGCCATGCGGCCATGTGGGCCATCCTGGCGTTCACGCAATTGCGCGCCGACCCACAGGCGGGCGCGCACGCCCATGCGCTGTTCGCGCTGGTCAACCCCATCAACCATGCACGCACGCCGCAGCAGGCGGCACGCTACCGCGTGGAGCCCTACGTGGTGGCGGCCGACGTGTATTCGGTGCCACCGCACGAAGGTCGGGGCGGCTGGACTTGGTACACCGGCGCCGCCGGCTGGATGCACCGCGCCGGCATGGAAGGGATCCTGGGCATTCGCCGCGAAGGCGAGGTACTCGTCATTGATCCATGCATCCCTGCCGAATGGCCCAGATTCGAGGCCGAGATCATCCTCGGCGCGGCGCGCTACGCCATCCAGGTTGAATCGCCCGGGATGCGCTGCGCCGGGATCTCGTCGGCGGTCCTGGACGGCATGGCGCTGGCCTGCGACGGCGGTGCCTTGCGCGTGCCGCTCACGCCGGGCAAGCATCGGCTGGTGGTGACGTTGTGAAGGCACGCATTGCCCCCATGCCATCCGGAAAACCCATGAATGACCCACGACCCGACTCCACCGCACCCGTCCAGCTCCCTCGGGCATTGATCGACCGGATCGCCCCGCCCTTTGTCCGATTTCTGCACATCGAGGCGGCAGGTGGTGCCGTCCTGCTGGTGTTCACCATCGCCGCCCTCCTCCTGTCCAACTCTCCCTGGGCAGATGCTTTCTTCGGCATCTGGGAAACGCGGGTCGAACTGCGGCTCGGAGAATTCGAATTCGGTCGTTCGGCCAAAGGCTGGATCAACGACGGGCTAATGACACTGTTTTTCTTCCTAGTGGCGCTCGAACTCAAGCGCGAAGCCGTCCTGGGTGAAATGCGCAACCCGCGCATGGCAGCCTTGTCCATCGCTGCGGCATTGGGGGGCATGGTCGCGCCCGCCGCCGTCTACCTAGCACTGCAGTGGGCGCAACCCGGCCAGCATGGCTGGGGGATTGTGATGGCCACCGACACCGCATTCGTCATTGCTTGCCTGGCATTGCTCGGCAAGCGCATTCCGCACAGTCTGCGGGTGTTCATGCTGTTCCTGGCGATCGTCGATGACATCGGCGCCATCTTGGTGGTCGCTGTCGGATACAGCCACCACATGGACTGGCGCATGCTCGCCCTGGCCGGGTTGTGCATCGGCATCCTGCGCGCACTGGCTGCCGCCGGCATACGGAGCATCCCCATCTATGTCCTCGTGGGCAGCGCCACCTGGCTGGCCATCGACGCGTCCGGACTCCACGCCACGGTCACCGGTGTGATCCTTGGGCTGATGACACCTGCGAGGCGTTGGGTAAGCGACAGCCGGCTCTACGCGATCCTAGGGCAAGTCATCGCCCATCCTGCAGGCAATCAGGACAGCGCCCACACAAGTGATCGAAGAACGCTGCAGGTGGCGGAGATTGCCGCGCGCGAGTCGCTCTCGCCGGTCGAGCGCCTGGAAATGGCACTGCACCCGTGGGTCAGCTTCTTCATCATGCCGATCTTCGCCCTCGCCAATGCAGGCTTGGCACTCTCGTGGACCAGTGCCGCTCAGCCCGTCGCAGCGGCAGTGTTCCTGGGCTTCGCTGTCGGCAAACCCGCAGGCATTCTTCTTTTCAGTTGGCTGGCTCTGCGCTCCGGCCTTGCGATCCGCCCTCCGGATCTGAACTGGGGCAGCATCGCGGGCGGCAGCTTCCTGGCCGGCATCGGTTTCACGATGGCGCTATTCATTGCCAATCTGGCCTTGGTCGGCCCGGTGATGGACAGCGCGAAGATCGGCATCTTCCTGGCCTCGCTGTTCTCGGCGGCCGTGGGCTTGGCGCTGCTGGTGTGGATGTCACGAGCACAGGCGCTTGACGAGCCAAGGAAAATATAAGTCAGGAAAACCGGCACGCAGGACGCAATGCGCGTACTATGGGTTCGTTGATATGTGCAAGGCCATCATTGCATCGGTCTTTTTCCGCCTCTCCCGGGCTTCTCCCGCGGCTGTGTCGAATCTCCCTTGATGATTTTCTTGGCGTCTCTTCGCCGGATGCGTTTTTGCGTCCCGGCAACCTCGAAAGGAAATCGATATGACGACACAAACCGGAACCGTGAAATGGTTCAACGAAGACAAGGGCTTTGGCTTCATCGCCCCCGACAACGGAAGCAAGGACCTTTTTGCTCACTTCCGTGAAATCCAGGCCGGCGGCTTCAAGACCCTGACTGAGAACCAGCACGTGCAGTTCGAAGTCACTCAGGGCGCCAAGGGCCCCCAAGCCTCCAACATTCGTGCCGTGAGCTGAAGGCATTGGGCGTAATGGCCCAGCCAGACTTCTCCACACACTTCTCCCAAGCGCGGTTCATCCGCGCTTTGTCATTTCTGGAAGGCACCGTTGTCATGAAGAATCTGCAGGAGGCCACCGAGCGCATCTGCGAACTCAAAGGAAGCCTGATCGCATTGGACGCACTGCTTCCTTCTCTGCTAGAAGCACTGCCGCCCGCTACCCACGACATTCTGGTGCGTTCGTTTGAAGCACATGCCGACGCAGCTCGAACGGTCATTCTGAACACCCCCATTTCAGACCATGTACTGGCCGCTTTTGAACGGGACATTGCCAGAACGCGCGCGGTGCTTGCTGGGACCGAGCCACCCCAGGGAAACCTCCATCCACGGCAGGCCGTCGAGGCCATTCTGCTGACCACCACACACATCCGCACCTACGTCGGAACGCGACTGTTGACGGGTGCAAGCGGTTTTTTCTTCCGCCGTGATGATCGACTGTTCCTTGTGACGAACCGGCATGTCCTGTCCGATGAACCAAGCGAGCACTTTCCCGACCGCGTCGAAATCGAGTTGCATACCGATGCAAGCAACCTGACACAGTACGCGACCTTCTCGATACCGCTCTATGAACACGGCCTCGCGCTGTGGCGACAGGCCGCCGACACGGGTGGCGCTGTGGATATCGCCACCATCGAGATTCAGACCAGTCGCTTACCAGAAGGAGCGGTGCTGCATGCCTTCGACAAGTCGCACCTTGACCCTCAAGACGAGGACGTGGCCATTGGAGACAATCTGATAGTCGTTGGCTTTCCGCTGGGATTTCACGACACGGTCCATCACCTCGCAGTGGCCCGCAGCGCATCAATCGCCTCGGCGTACGGCGTGCGCTTCCAGCAACAGGGCTACTTCCTGACCGATGCCCGCACACACCGTGGCAGCAGCGGTGCGCCTGTCGTTCGACGCAGGAGCACAAACCAAGGACGCAGGTCCTCTCTGCCGACTTGGCAGTTGCTCGGCGTGCATTCCACGCGCATGGACATGCGCACCCGCGACCTGATCAAAGATGAGTCGCTTGGACTCAATTGCGCTTGGTACGCAGATGTTCTGATGGTGCTGACCCAAACCAAGTAGCGATTCGTCACCTGAAATGAGGGCCCAGGCCATCACGCACGCGCACTGTGCGTTCAGCTTCTGCTGAACAGCAGTTGAGGCTATGCGCGAGCGAACTGGAATGCCTAGCTAAACCACGACAAAGCTCGCCCTGCTACTCTGTAGCCCTCCGGGCCCACTCGATCATCAACAGGCCACGCAAGCCCGCTTGGTTAAAGGGATTTGCGATGATCGACATGGGCCATTACCGTCGCTTTTACCGTCATCCGACAAGAGCTTGGTCTTGTGCGGAAGATGGAAGGATTTGAGAGGCGACGACTCTGGCAACTCCATCGTCAATCGCCCTCTAGGATAGCGCAGACAAGCACAGCGGTATTCCTCCAAGCCTCACTTCGCCGATGGCTTCGGCGCTGCCGGCCCTCCCCTCTTGAAACCACGATCCCCCGCCATGAACGCCTCCAGCATGTGCGGGATCAACTTCTCTGCATCGACCGCCTCGCCATACGCCTGCGCGTGCAGCGCGGCGTAGCGGTCGAGGTCGGCTTTCAGGCCGGCCGGGCACGCGAAGGTAAGCTTGACGTTCTCGGTCTTGGGCAGCGGCCCAAGCCGCAGTTTGATGCTCGGAAAGCCGCATAAAACCAGCTTTCCCGAGAAGACTTTTACCGTCAAAGACGGTTTGGGTCTGAATAGTGAACGGGAGGGTCTTAATCCGGCCGCCGATTCTTACCGCCAGTTTCACCGCCAACCTGTTCCGCTGGCCGGCGATAGCCACCGATAGCTGCCGCGACGTATTTCTTTCTAAATCAACGCGTTATGACAGTTTTTCGATAGCTGGCGATAGTCCTCGAAGGACGTCAATTCACTCCCACTCGATGGTCGCCGGCGGCTTGCTCGACACGTCGTAGGTCACACGGTTGATGCCGCGTACTTCGTTGATGATGCGGCCCGACACCTTCTTGAGCAACGCGTACGGCAGTTCAGCCCAGTCCGCGGTCATGAAGTCGCTGGTCTGCACGGCGCGCAGTGCCACGACGTAGTCATAGGTGCGGCCATCGCCCATGACGCCCACGCTCTTGACGGGCAGGAACACGGTAAAGGCCTGGCTGGTCAGGTCGTACCAGCTCTTGCCGCTGGCGGGGTCGATGAAATTGCGCAGCTCTTCGATGAAGATGGCGTCGGCGCGGCGCAGCAGGTCGGCGTATTCCTTCTTCACCTCGCCCAGGATGCGCACGCCCAGGCCGGGGCCGGGGAAGGGGTGGCGGTAGACCATCTCGGGCGGCAGGCCCAGGGCCACGCCCAGTTCGCGCACTTCGTCCTTGAACAGCTCGCGCAGCGGCTCCAGCAGCTTCAACCCCAGCTGCTCAGGCAGGCCGCCCACGTTGTGGTGGCTCTTGATGGTGACAGCCTTCTTGCTCTTGGCGCCACCCGATTCGATGACATCGGGATAGATCGTGCCCTGTGCCAGGAAGGTGGCCCCCTTGTGGCCACCGTCGCC
Organism: Pseudomonadota bacterium; assembly: GCA_023460715.1. Taxonomy (GTDB): domain Bacteria; phylum Pseudomonadota; class Gammaproteobacteria; order Burkholderiales; family Burkholderiaceae_C; genus Paracidovorax. The sequence continues at coordinate 13,061 of JAEWPH010000222.1, forward strand.
GGCCTTGAGCTTGGCCGCCTCCTGCTTGAAGACGGTGACGAACTCGCCGCCGATGATCTTGCGCTTGGCTTCCGGTTCGTTCACACCGGCCAGCTTGCCCAGGAACAGTTCGCTCGCATCCACGCGGATCACGCGGGCGTGCAGCTTGCCCTCGAACATTTCCATGACCATATCGCCTTCGTTCAGGCGCAGCAAGCCGTGGTCGACGAACACGCAGGTGAGCTGGTCGCCGATGGCCCGGTGGATCAGCGCGGCGGCAACCGACGAGTCCACGCCGCCGGACAGGCCCAGGATGACTTCCTCGTCACCCACCTGCTCACGGATTTTCTGAACGGCTTCCTCGATGTAGTCACCCATCACCCAGTCGGGCTGCACCTTGCAGATGCCCAGGACGAAACGCTCCAGCAGCGCCTTGCCCTGCACGGTGTGCGTGACTTCAGGGTGGAATTGCACGGCGTAGAAGCGGCGCGCTTCGTCGGCCATGCCGGCGATGGGACAGCTGTCGGTGCTGGCCATGAGCTTGAACCCCGGCGGCAGCTCGGTGACCTTGTCCCCGTGGCTCATCCACACGTTGAGCATGCCGTGGCCTTCGGCAGTGGTGAAATCGGCGATGTCCTTGAGCAGCTCGGTATGCCCATGGGCGCGCACGGCGGCGAAGCCGAATTCCCGCTTGTGCCCGCCTTCCACCTTGCCGCCCAGCTGGTGCGCCATGGTCTGCATGCCGTAGCAGATGCCCAGCACCGGCACGCCCAGTTCGAACACGGCCTGGGGCGCCTTGTCGGTCGTGTCCTCGTACACGCTGGCATGGCTGCCCGACAGGATCACGCCCTTGAGCGTGCCGTCCTTGGCGTACTCACGGATCCACTCGTCGGTCACATCGCAGGGATGCACTTCGCTGTACACATGCGCCTCGCGCACGCGTCGGGCGATGAGCTGGGTGACCTGGGAGCCGAAGTCGAGAATGAGGATTTTCTGGTGTTGCATGGTGGTGGTCCGTCAGAGGCGGGAGAGGTCGAAAAGAGGCACGCCGCTGCGCTCGGCAGCGGCGATCTGGTCGGGGTCGAATGTGGCCAGCGGCAGCCGCAGCGACCGGGCCAGCCAGAGGTAGGACGCGTCCAGGGTAGGCAGGCCGGTTTCCAGCGCCACATCGAGCACGGCCTTGTGCTGGGCAGGCGCAAGCTCGTGCAGTTCCACCCGGTGGCGAATGGCCTCCAGCACGCTCCACAGGCCTTCGATGGCCGAGGGCGGAACACGTCCGCTGTGCACTCCGGCAGACAGGATGTTGCTGCACTCCCAGTGCCAGAGGTTGGGGGCTTGAGGCTCCACCTCGTCCCGGCGGATGAGGGCATAGAGGCGCCGTGTGTGGTCGCTGGCCGCATCCGGCAGCAACCAGGCGGCGGTCACGGAAGCATCCAGAACGAAAGCGGTCATGCCTGGCTCCGCCCCACGCGGCGCAAATCGTTGGCAGTCGCACCGGCGCCTGCCGGCCGGATGGTGGCGTGCAGCGCATCCATCTGTCCCAGCTCGCGGGCGATCTGCTCGTCGGAGATCACCGGGCGCCGGCGTACGGGCAGCATGCGCACCACCTCCTTGCCATGGCGGGTGATGCGCACTTCCTCGCCCTGTTCGACCAGTTCGATGAGGGCCGAGAAGCGGCTTTTCGCGTCGTAGATGCCGAAAGACTGCATAAACAAAAAAGTCTGGCCTGAATGGTTAATTCAGACCAGACTATATCAGCCTGACCAGATTTATTCAATCAGGCCAGAATCACCGAAGATCAGTCGGCGCGGTAGTTCGGCGCTTCCTTCGTGATCTGCACGTCGTGCACGTGGCTCTCGCGGATGCCGGCCGTGGTGATCTCGACGAACTCCGCCTTGTTGTTCATCTCTTCGATCGTGGCGCAGCCGCAGTAGCCCATCGCAGCGCGCACGCCGCCGGCCATCTGGAAGACGATCGACACCATGGAGCCCTTGTAGGGCACGCGGCCTTCGATCCCCTCGGGCACCAGCTTGTCGGCGTTGGGATTGCCGGTGCTGGATTCCTGGAAGTAGCGGTCCGCACTGCCCTGCTGCATGGCACCAATGGAGCCCATGCCGCGGTAGCTCTTGTAGCTGCGGCCCTGGAACAGAATCACCTCGCCCGGCGCTTCTTCGGTACCGGCAAACATACCGCCCATCATGATGGTGCTGGCGCCAGCGGCCAGGGCCTTGGCGATGTCGCCGCTGTAGCGGATGCCGCCGTCAGCGATCAGCGGCACGCCCGTGCCCTGGAGGGCCGTCGCCACGCTGTCGATGGCCATGATCTGGGGCACACCCACGCCGGCCACGATACGGGTGGTACAGATGGAGCCCGGCCCGATGCCGACCTTGACGGCGTCCGCACCCGCCTCGACCAGCGCCAGGGCCGCAGCCCCCGTGGCGATGTTGCCGCCGATCACGTCCACCTGGGGGTAGTTCTGCTTGACCCAGCGCACGCGCTCGATCACGCCCTTGCTGTGGCCGTGGGCCGTGTCCACGACGATGGCATCGACGCCGGCCTTGACCAGCGCTTCGACGCGCTCTTCGGTGCCATCGCCCACGCCGACCGCAGCGCCCACGCGCAGGCGGCCATTGCTGTCGCGTGCGGCGTTGGGGAAGCTGGTCTGTTTGGTGATGTCCTTGACGGTAATCAGCCCCTTGAGCTCGAAAGCATCGTCAACGACCAGCAGACGCTCCAGCTTGTGCTTGTTCAGCAAAGCCTTGGCTTCGGCGGCCGAAGCGCCTTCCTTCACCGTGATGAGCTTTTCGCGCGGCGTCATGATCTCGCGCACCTTGACGTCGTAGCGCGTCTCGAAGCGCAGGTCGCGGCCCGTCACCAGGCCGACCACCTTACCGCCATCACAGACCGGGAAGCCCGAAATACCCAACTGCTCGGACAGCTGCAGCACCTGCAGCACCGTGTGCTCCGGGGTGATCACCACCGGGTCGCGCACGACGCCGGATTCATAACGCTTGACCTTCGCGACCTGCGCCGCCTGCTCCTGCGGCGTGAGGTTCTTGTGGACGATGCCGATGCCGCCCTCCTGCGCGATGGCGATGGCCAGGCGCGCCTCGGTCACGGTATCCATGGCAGCGGACACCAAAGGCAGATTCAGCTGGATGTTGCGGGACAGGCGGGTCGCGAGGGACGTGTCCTTGGGCAGGACCTGGGAGTACGCTGGCACCAGCAACACATCGTCGAAGGTGAGCGCTTTTCCAAGAAGGCGCATGAGAAAGCTCCAAAAGGCGGATTGTACCCGCGCGGACGCAGCACACGCTGGCCCGGGGTGGCCGCTGGCGCCCCCGCGCGGCCCTGGCTACACTCCAGCGCATGAAAATGCACCGAATGGTCCTGCTCGCCGTGGCCTGCTCCTGGGCGCTGGGCGCATCCGCCCAATGGCAGTGGGTGGACAAGGATGGCCGCAAGGTCTTCAGCGACCGCCCCCCTGCGCAGGACGTTCCGCCGCAGAACATCCTCAAGCAGCCGGGGGGCGCCCCCCGCCCCTCAACGGCTACGGCGCCTGCGGCACCGACGGCTCCCGCAGCCAGCGCCGTTGGAGCGCCTCAGGCAACCCTGCCCCGCCCATCGGGCAAGGATGGCGAGCTGGAGGCACGCAAGGCGGAAGCCGAAGCCGCGGAGGCCGCACGCAAAAAGGCCGAAGGCGATCGCATCGCCCGCGCCCGCGCCGAGAACTGCACGCGCGCACAGCAGACGAAAGCCACGCTCAACTCCGGTCAGCTGCTGGCCCACACCAATGCGCAGGGCGAACGCGGCTTCATGAGCGATGCGACGCGCGAAGCGGAGAACAAGCGGGCGGACGCGATCATCGCGTCGGACTGCGGCGCGGCCAGATCCGCGCCCTGAGCGCCGGCAGAAATCCCTCGGACCAGCGCGCGATGCGCCTCCCTGGGCGCAGCGTGTCAGTACCCGGCCTTGGCACCCGGGCGGCGCTCTGCAAAAAGGCCCGTGCCCCGGCGGCCTTGCCGGGCAAACCGCTCGCGGCGGGCCACCTTGGGGTCCACGACCAGCGGCCGGCACCACTCCACCCGGTCCCCCTCTTCCAACGCCTGGCGCACGTCAGTGCCGCGGCCCCAGATCGCGGGTGCGTAATCGGTGTCTGCCGGATCCAGCGAGCAGGCCCGCAGCGCGTCCGCCACCGTCGCGCCAACGGGCAGCTCCAGCGCCCATTCGCGAACCTGGCCGGGCACCAGCGATGCAGCCACTGCAATGCGCAGCAGGGACTCAGCCATAGACCTGCTCTGCACGCTTGATGAAGGCATCCACCATGGAGCCCGCGATGCGGTCGAACACGGGCCCCACCAGGGCGGCCAGCGCCGCATTGTCGAAACCGTATTGCAGTTGCAGCTGCACCCGGCAGGCCCGTTGCGTGCCATCGCCGACCGGCAGGAACTGCCAGTCCCCCTCCAGTTGCGAGAACGGTCCTTTGACGAGCTGCATGTGGACGCGGCGGCCTTGCTCATGGGTGTTGCGCGTGACAAACGACTTGCGCAGCGCGCCCATGGCGATGCCCACCTCGGCCGTCATGCTGGTGGCGTCCTGCTCCAGCACGGAGGCGCGGTCGCACCACGGCAGGAATTCGGGGTACTTGGCCACATCCGTCACCAGAGCAAACATTTCTTCGGGGCTGTACCAGATCAGGACGGACTTATTGACGGTTTTCATGCTGGATGGGGCCAGAGGCCAGAGACGGTCGTGGACGGAGGCATCTTAGAACGTGTTGACGATCTCGCAGGGGTCGCGTTGGAGCGCAATCGGGATGAGTGGAGGCTTCGGGTGCGCTGCATGGGCTCGTGCCCATGCAAGCAGCCGGGGCCTTCAATCGCCCGATTTCGCTCCAACCCGAAGGGCAGTGGTGTGGGCGGGCGGTCTGCGGCGTTGCGGCGCTGGTGGATCGCCATGCTATCCACTGCGTACCGCGCCTTGCATCCCTTCCCGTCGACACCGCTGCGCAACCCCTGGGAGATCGTCAACACGTTCTTAGGGCTTGCAGAGAATGCCTGGCCCTAGAATCGTGGGAGCGAGACGACAACAATTGTAGGGAGGCCTTTGAACTCCCGGTTTGCGCCGCATCTAGTAACTATGGCCAAGAAACCTGATTCATCGTCCCGCATCGCCGACAACAAGAAGGCCTCGTACAACTATTTCTTCGAGGAGCGCTACGAAGCCGGCATGGTGCTGCACGGCTGGGAAGTGAAGGCGCTGCGCGAAGGCAAGGTGCAGCTCACCGACGGCTACGTCGTGGCGCGCGAGGGGGAGCTGTACCTGATCGGCTGCCAGATCAACCCGCTCAAGACCGCCTCCACGCACGTAAGCCCGGACGCCGTCCGCACCAAGAAGCTGCTGCTGCACAAGACGGAGATCGAGCGACTCATCGCCAAGGTGGAGCAAAAGGGCTATACGCTGGTCCCCATCAACCTGCACTGGAAGGACGGGCGCGCCAAGTGCGAGGTTGCCCTCGCCAAGGGCAAGGCGGAACACGACAAGCGCGACACCATCAAGGACCGGGAAGGCAAGCGCGAGGTGGAGCGCGCGATGAAGAGCCGCCACCGCTGAACGCGCAGAACGAGGCAGGTCGGGCGCCCGTCCGACAGCCGGGGGCCGGTCCGCTTCTCTACAGTCGGGGGCTTCGCCAACTCCCAGCTAGGAGCCCGTTCATGAATCGCAAGCTCTCCTTCATCGCCATCACCCTCTCGGCTACCTTGTTGGCCGCCTGCGGTACGAGCGGCACGCACCACCCGCAAGCTGCCGCCAAGCCCAGCACGCCTACGCAGGCGGCAGACGGCACCCTGATCGGCCCCGACGGGCGCACGCTGTACACCTTCACCAAGGACACGGTGGGCAGCGGCACGTCGGCCTGCTACGACCAGTGCGCCGTCAACTGGCCTCCGCTGCCGGTCACCGCCGGCGCGCAGCCGCAGGGCGACTATTCCATCCTGGTGCGCAGCGACAACAGCCGCCAGTGGGCCTACAAGGGCCAGCCGCTGTACTACTTCGTCAAGGACACCCAGCCCGGCACGAAGCTGGGCGATGGCGTGAACGGCGTGTGGAAGGTGGCGCGTCCCTGACGCCGCCCGGCCCTGCGCCCTCGACAAAAGCCGCACACCGTGCGGCTTTTTTGCTTCCTTGAAGTGAAACAGCCTCTAGCGCTTATGCATCAAGCGCCCAAAGCTATCATATTAATAGCAAAATCAACCCTGGAGCGCGGCGAGCGGGTGCGCATGCGCAGGCCAGGGGCTGGCGAAGAACGCCTGCACCAATTCCGCGGGCACGTCCTCGATGCGGGCGGGGCTCCAGCGCGGCGCGTGGTCCTTGTCGACGGCCAGGGCGCGGATGCCCTCGACAGTCTCGCTCTGGCCGGGGCGCAGGTAGAAGCAGTGGCGCACCATGTCGCGCTCCATGCGCAGATCGGTCGCCAGATCCATCTCGCGCGCACGGCGGATCTGCTCCAGCACCACGTGCAGCATCAGCGGAGAACGCTTGCGCAATGTCTCGGCGGTAGCGCGGGCCCACGCATCGCCGGAGGATTCCAGGGCCGTGACGATGGCCTGCACGCTGTCCAGGGCAAAGTACGCGTCGATGGCATCGCGGTCCCCGCTCGGAGCCGACGACGCTGCAGGCGCCATGCAGTGCGAAGCCACCCAGTGCTCGACGGCCGGCCCATCAGCGAACGGGCGCGCACCCAGCCCCTCCCAGACCGCCGCCAATTGCTCCACGGGCAGACATCCGTCGGCCAGCCCCCAGGCGATCGCCTCGGCAGCACCGATGGTGTGCCCGGTGAGGCCCAGCCATTCGCCCACGCGGCCCGGGCAACGCGACAGGAAATAGCCGCCGCCCACGTCGGGGAACAGACCGATGGCGGTCTCCGGCATGGCCATCTTCGTACGCTCGGTCACCAGCCGCAGGCTGCCGCCCTGGCTGATCCCCATACCGCCGCCCATGACGATGCCGTCCATGAAGGCGATGTAGGGCTTGCCGTAGTGGTGGATCAGGTGGTTGAGCGCGTATTCCTCGGTGAAGAAGTCCTCCAGCCGCGGATCGCCGCGGCTGCCGGCCTGGTGCAGGAAGCGGATGTCTCCGCCCGCGCAGAAGGCGCCGAACGCACCCTCCTTGTTTGTGCCGCGGATGGCGACGGCCCGCACTTCAGCGTTGTTCTGCCAGGCCAGCAAGGTCCCCATCAGCGAGCGCACCATGTCCAGCGACAGCGCGTTCAGCGCCTTGGGGCGGTTCAGGGTGATGAAGCCCACCTGGCCTCGGATTTCGCTGACGATGTGCTGCTCTGCTTCGCTCATGGATGTCTCTCTCTGTACGTCTTGTGTCTGGGTAAGCACCCGGCACCCGTTGCCGGAGGCCGCCATTGTGCCGGACGCCGATGCGCCAGGCTGTCTCCCAAGCACCGGCGACAGCCCGGCCGCGCAGGCCCCCATCGACCGGCGCACGCCGGCGCCCATCAGACGATAAAAACGGCCTCTAACGCTTATTTCACAAGCGCATCCAGATATATTTTCAATAGCATGCAGTATAAAAAAAGGAGCCCGGTGGCTCCTTTTCTTCGTCGCTCAGAAGGCGATCACGAACGGCCAGCGCGCTTGCGCTCGTTCTCCGTCAGGAAGCGCTTGCGCAGGCGCACGCTCTTGGGCGTGATTTCGACCAGCTCGTCATCCTCGATGAACTCCACGCCGTATTCCAGCGTGAGGTCGATCGGGGGCGTGATCTTGATCGCGTCTTCCTTGCCCGAGACGCGGAAGTTGGTCAGCTGCTTGGTGCGCGTGGCGTTCACGATCAGGTCGTTGTCGCGGCTGT
>JAEWPH010000223.1 GCA_023460715.1 Pseudomonadota bacterium
CCCTGGCGCCGCACGGCGCCAGCCCCGGCGCCCGGATTCGCCCAGCTGTTCCGCGCCTACGGCGCCGATGGCCGCCCCGGTGCCTGGCAGCCGCTCGCCGGGCCGCAGGCGGCGGCACCCACCGAAGCCTTGCAGGCCTGCGCGCAGGCCTGGCAGGGCGTGGTCGACTACTGGCGCAAGGCCGAGGGCCAGCGCCGCGCCGGGCACCCGCTGCACCAGCGCCTGCTGGCCGAACTGACACCGGCGCGCGCCGAAGCGCTGACGCTGCGGCCCGTCTTCACCGCCCAGTACGACGACTGGTGGGACAGCGAACGCAACGGCAGGTGGGAGGGTGATCTGTGGGTCGGTGCGCGCCAGCCCTGCGTGCGGTACGGCAGGCGCTGGGGGCGAGCGCTCAAGCTCAGCTGGGAGAACGGCCCCCCGCGCCCGAGCGACGCGGATGACGACACGCTGGCCAGCTACCAGATCGACATCGAACGCGATGGCGCAGGCCGCCCGGCCCTGCGCATCACCTATGCCCAGCGGCAGGGCGACGAGCGCGTGCCTATGCCGCCGCATGCCGTGGACCACACGGCGCGGCTGCTGCGGCTGTTTGCCGGGATCGCGCAGCGCCTGGAGCAGGCCAGCGCCCAGCCCGCAGCGCGCGACGCCGAGGCCCGCCGCATCGCCGCCGAGGTACAGCTGCTCCGCACACCGCCCTTCGCCCCGCACCTGCCAGACGACGCGGTCCTCCCCACCGCGCTGCTGGCCGCGTCCGACGCCTGGCAGGCCGATGGCCGGGCCTACGTAGCGCAGGTGCGTGCCCGCCTGGCTGCAGAGTCCGAGTCCGATGCCGCCGCGCCGGGCAGCAACGGTGGTGCGTTGCCGCCCTGGCCCGAGGACGCCCGCCGCCACCGCGCCGACACCGTGCTGCAGCTGGCGCGCGTGGTCAGCCGCCATGCGGATGCAGACCTGTCCGCGCGCCTGCACCACCGGTTCGCGTTCGCCCCCGAGGCCTTTGCCGGCCACGCCGCCGCCGCGGGGCGGGCGGTGGGCCCGGTGTTTCTGCTGGACGACGGCACCGTCGTGGCGCGCGTGGCCTCCGCCCAGGGCATGGCCGCGCAGTGGCTGCAGGCCAGCGCGGACGGGCTGCAGGTGCAGCCGCTGGACGGTGTGCGCAGCGTGGGCCGGTCGGCATCGCACACCTGCTTCGCGGTAGATGCCGGTGATGGCGTCCTGACCATGCGCGAGGGCTGGGACGGCCCCGTGCTGGCCCGCCTGCCGATGCCCGCGGAAGCCCTCTCGGACGATGGGCCGAACGCAGGGGAAGAGGACGGCGCAGCGACCGCCGCCGCCGGGCCTACGCAGATCCTGCCCAGCGACGACGGCCAATCCGCGCTGCTGTGCACCCGCAGCGGCCACCTCTACCGCACGGATGCCACAGGCGTTCAGCGCGTGCCGCCCGCTGACGGGGCTGCGCCCGCCGGCCTTGCGTGGCCGGCAACGGGCGATGCGCCCACAGCCACCGCCCAGGGCCTGGTGGTGCGTGGCGACGGGAACGGGGGGCTGCGGGCCGATCTGCAGGACCGCCCCGCCTCCGGCCCCGCACTGTGGCGCCACCCTGTCGGCGGCGGCGCGCTGTGCGGCCTCGACATGGCGCGCGACGGGCGCACGCTGGTGGCGGGCAGCCGCGGAGGCTACCTGGTGCTGCTGCGCAAGGGGCCGGGGCTGGATCCGTTCGCCGCCGGCACCTCGCGCTTTGCCGAGGCCTGGCGGCTGATCTTCTGGCACGGCGAGGACGCACCGATCCGCTGGTGAACGCGCGGCGCTGGGTGATGGAAGGGAAGGGCTCAACGCCCGGCCAACGCCCGCCGTGCGCAGAGCCCAGAGCCCAGAGCCCGGCGCACAGGCCGCGGGGCCACCACACCAGACCAACTATCAATTCAATAGCTGACTGCGAAGTCAGGACGGGCGCTGGAGCCGTTTTTCATCAAGACTCTTCGCCGGCCTCCGAATCCGCGCCGCCCGCCGGTGCACCGGTCCGCTTGCGCCCGCCCTTGCGCGCCTCGCGGGCGGCCTTCTTGGCCGAGCGTTCGGCCTCCAGTGCCTCGGACTCGGTGCGCCACGCCTCGAACTCGGCCGGCGTCTCCAGCGTGATGCGGCCCAGGACGGCGCTGCGCAGGTCGGTCATCACCAGCTCGGCGGCCTTCTGCAGGTTGACACGCCCGCCGGACATCACCGCTCCGCGCTTGCGGGCGATGGCCTCCAGCAGCTCTTCCTCCCGCAAGGCGTCGATGGCCGCTGGGTTCAGCCCCAGCTTGTAGCGGGCCTCCAGCAGCGGCGCGTAGGGCTGCTTGAGGTAGGCCAGCAACTCCAGCGCCACCTCTTCCTCGTCGTAGGCGTTCTTGCCCACGGCCCCGCTGGCGGCCAGCTTGTAGCCGCTTTGCGGGATGGTGATGCGCGGCCACAGCATGCCGGGCGTGTCCCACAGATAGAAGTCGTCGGCCAGGGTGATGCGCTGCTCCAGCTTGGTGATGCCGGCCTCGTCGCCCGTCTTGGCCTGGCTCTTCTTGCTGAGCGTGTTGATGAGCGTGGACTTGCCCACGTTGGGAATGCCGCAGATCAGCACCCGCATGGGCTTGGCCATGCCGCCGCGCTGCGGCGCGAGCGCATGGCAGGCGTCGATGAGACGGCGCGCCGGCGCGGGCTCGGAGGCATCCAGGCCGATGGCACGGATGCCCTCCTGCGCGTTGTACCAGTCCAGCCACAGCGGCGTGCGCGCGGGGTCGGCCACATCCTGCTTGTTGAGCACCTTCACCGACGGTTTGTGCCCCGTCAGCTCGGCCAGCAGCGGATTGCGGCTGGAGCCCGGCAGGCGGGCGTCCAGCAGCTCGATCACCACGTCGATGTCCTTGATGCGCTCGCCGATCGCCTTGCGCGTGCTGTGCATGTGACCGGGAAACCACTGGATGGCCATGGAGAAGATCTTTCGCTCGGGGGGTGGGGAATCAGGGCGCCAAGGATAATCCCCCCGCGCCCCACTCCATTCGACCTGCCTACGCCATGCCCTCTCCGTCCCCCGCCCGCCGCCACAAGGAACATTCCGAACTGCTTTTCAAGGGCGTCACCTGCACGATCATCGGCATCGTGATCCTGCTCGCGCCGTACTACGCCAAGTCGCTGTCGGTGCGCGATCTGATGGGGCAGGTCTACCTGGTAGGCTGGTTCGCGCTGGTGCTGGGCGTGGCCTTCATCGGGCGCTGGGGCTGGCTGCGTGCGCGCGCCAGCGGCCAGCCGCGCCCGTAATTCCCTTGCCATGACCCCGCCCCTGGCCAGCGCGGACGACGCCGCCCGCGCGTTCGCCGCCCTGCAGTCCGCCGCCAGCGCCCGCGGCGTGGCACTGCGCCCGCCGCCGCCGTTTCCCACCAGCTGCTGCGGCCGCGGCTGCAATGGTTGCGTCTGGGAAGGTTTCTATGCCGCCGCGCACTGGTGGTGCGAGGACGCGCAGGAAGCGCTCGCCGCCGCCTGACTGCGCAGGGCCCTGATTGCGGTGCAGCGGGGCCCTCTCCCTCCTCTCCTACCCCTGCCCCGCCGGCGGAACCGGAATCGCCTGCCGCATCCAGTCGCGGAACGCCCGCACCACCGGTGCCTCGGCCCGGGCCAAAGGCACGGCCAGGTAGTAGGCATCGCTGCCGGTGAGCACGCCGCCCGGCAACTCCACTAGCGTGCGCGACGCCAGTTCCTCCTGCACCAGGAAGCGCGGCAGCAGCGCAGCGCCCAGGCCGGAAGCCGCCGCCTGCGCAATCATCGCGAACTGCTCGAAGCGCGGGCCGCGCAGGGCCTGCGGCGCCGCCACGCCGGCCTGTTCGAACCAGTCGGCCCACAGCGTGGGGCGCGTCGTCTGGTGCAGCAGCGTCAGGCCCGCCACGCCGGCAGGCGCGGCGACGGCATGGCGGGCCAGCAGCGCCGGGCTGCAGACGGGCACCACCTCTTCGGGCATGAGGAAGTCGCACACCGCTCCGGCCCAGTGCGGCGCGCCATAGTGGATGGCGGCGTCGAAGGGCTCCTGCCCGAAGTCGAACGGCTCGGTCCGGGCCGAGAGGTTGACCGTCACCTCCGGGTGGCGCGCCGCGAAATCGGGCAGGCGCGGCACCAGCCAGCGCGCGCCCAGGGTGGGCAGCACGGCCAGGTGGAGCAAGCCGCCGCCATCGGCCAGGGCCATGGCTTTCTGCGTGGCGGCCGACAGCTGCTGCAGCACGGCGCGCACGTCGGCGGCGTACAGGCGCCCGGCATCGGTGAGCAGTACGCGCTGGCGCACCCGCGCGAACAGCGCCTGGCCGAGCTGGGCTTCCAGCTGGCGGATCTGGCGCGAGACGGCGCTTTGGGTGAGATGCAGTTCCTCCGCGGCGCGCGAGATGCTGGCGTGGCGGGCGGCGGCCTCGAAGGCCATCAGGTCGGCCACCGGGGGCAGAAAGCGTTTACGGAACATGGGGCAAGCGTTTCATGCGGCTGGAGAATGAAGTAGCGGAGGCTTTTCCCTTTTCAAGCGGGCCGCATCATGCCACTTCATTCCACCAGAGCAACAACTCGTTCCCTTTTTTTGCTATGCAGCCGCACACCGCTGGGCGATAGTGCAGTTATGTCTAGGCGCGCCACCGCCGTGCGCCCTTGCGCTTCTTCCCGCCGGCGGCGCCTGCTCCAGCGCTGCTGGTCGAACCGTTGCCCTCCCTGTCCATGACCTCATCCTCCGCATCCACAGCCCTCCCCTCCGCCACCGCAGACGTCCACGCGCTGCTCGACCGTCTGGGCGTGCCACGCAGCGCGTGGGAAGGCGGCGACCTGGCCGTGCGCACGCCACTGACCGGCGAAACCGTGGCCCAGGTGCATCAGCACACCGTGCCGGGCACCTCGGACGCCATCGGCCAGGCGCACGCCGCCTTCCTGCAATGGCGCGATGTGCCGGCACCGCGCCGGGGCGAGCTGGTGCGGCTGCTGGGCGAGGAACTGCGTGCCGCCAAGGACGACCTGGGCCGCCTCGTCACGCTGGAGGCCGGCAAGATCCCGTCCGAAGGGCTGGGCGAGGTGCAGGAGATGATCGACATCTGCGACTTCGCCGTGGGCCTGTCGCGCCAGCTCTACGGCCTGACCATCGCCACCGAGCGCCCCGGCCACCGCATGATGGAAACCTGGCATCCGCTGGGCGTGTGCGGCGTGATCTCTGCGTTCAACTTCCCCGTCGCCGTGTGGTCGTGGAACGCCGCGCTGGCCCTGGTGTGCGGCAACGCCGTGGTGTGGAAACCTTCCGAGAAGACACCGCTGACCGCTCTGGCCACCCACGCCATCGCGCAGCGCGCCCTCACCCGCTTCAATGCCGACGGCGGTGGCGCCCCCGATGGCCTGCTGCAGCTGCTGATCGGCCAGCGCGCGGTGGGCGAGGCACTGGTGCAGGACCACCGCGTGCCCGTGGTGTCCGCCACCGGCTCCACCACCATGGGCCGCGCCGTGGCGCCGCAGCTGGCCGCGCGCTTCGCCCGCGCCATCCTCGAGCTGGGCGGCAACAACGCCGCCATCGTGGCCCCGTCCGCCGACCTGGACCTGGCCCTGCGCGGCATCGCCTTCGCGGCCATGGGCACGGCCGGGCAGCGCTGCACCACACTGCGCCGGCTGTTCGTGCACGCCAGCATCTACGACGCGCTGGTGCCGCGCCTGGCCAAGGTCTATGCGGGCGTGCAGGTGGGCGATCCGCGCGCGGCCGGCACCCTGGTGGGCCCGCTGATCGACGGCGCGGCCTTCGAGGCCATGCAGCAGGCCCTGCACGAGGCGCGCCGCGCCGGCGCCACCGTGCATGGCGGCGAACGCATCGCAGGCATCGGCGGTGACCGTGCCTTCTACGTGCGCCCCGCCCTGGTGGAACTGCCCGCCCACACCGGCCCGGCACTGCGCGAGACCTTCGCGCCCATCCTGTACGTGGTGCGCTACGAAGCGCTGGATGACGCCATCGCCTGGAACAACGCCGTGGGCGCGGGCCTGTCGTCGTCGATCTTCACGCTCGACCTGCGCGAAGCCGAGCGCTTCCTGTCGGCGGGCGGTTCGGACTGCGGCATCGCCAACGTCAACATCGGCCCCAGCGGCGCGGAGATCGGCGGTGCCTTCGGTGGCGAGAAGGAAACCGGCGGCGGCCGCGAGGCCGGCTCCGACAGCTGGAAGGCCTACATGCGCCGCGCCACCAACACCATCAACTATTCCCGAGCGCTGCCGCTGGCGCAGGGCGTGCAGTTCGACGTGTGAGCCGCGCCACCCCAGGCCACCCGAGGGGCCACCCCCGCAAGCCCTGCGGCCGGGGGCCGCGCCGCCTTCACGGCGGCCAAGCCCCGCATTCGCTCTTGTTCTTCCTGACATCCTTTCCGGCGACCCCATGAACCCAGCCCTTACCTCCCGCACCGGCGGCCAGATCCTCGTCGACCAGCTCATCCTGCACGGCGTGCAGCAGCTCTTCTGCGTACCCGGCGAAAGCTATCTGGCCGTGCTGGACGCGCTGCATGACGCGCAGTTCGGCGTCACCGTCTGCCGCCAGGAAGGCGGCGCGGCCATGATGGCCGAGGCGCAGGGCAAGCTCACCGGGCGCCCCGGCATCTGCTTCGTGACGCGCGGGCCGGGCGTCACGAATGCGTCCGCCGGCATCCACATCGCGCACCAGGACTCCACGCCGCTGATCGTCTTCGTGGGCCAGGTGGCGCGCGGCGCCCTGGGCCGCGAGGCCTTCCAGGAGCTGGACTACCCCGCCGTCTTCGGCACCATGGCCAAGTGGGTGGTGCAGATCGACGACGCCCGCCGCGTGCCCGAGCTGGTCTCGCGCGCCTTCCACGTCGCCACGTCCGGCCGCCCCGGCCCTGTGGTGATCGCGCTGCCGGAGGACATGCTGACCGACGCCGTGCAGGTGGCCGATGCCCTGCCCTACACCGTGCCCGAGACGCACCCCGGCGCGGCCGCGCTGCAGGAACTGGCCGAGCGCCTTTCGCAGGCCGAGCGCCCGGTCGCCATCCTGGGCGGCAGCCGCTGGTCCGAGCGCGCCGTGCAGGACTTCGTCGCCTTCGCCCAGGCCTGGAGCCTGCCCGTGTATTGCTCGTTCCGCCGGCAGATGCTGTTCCCCCACACCCACCCCAGTTACGGCGGCGACCTGGGCCTGGGCGTGAACCCCAAGCTGCTGGCGCGCATCCGCGCGAGCGACCTGGTGCTGGTCGTAGGCGGGCGGCTGTCGGAGATTCCGTCGCAGGGCTTCGAGCTGTTCGACATTCCCGTGCCGCAGCAGCCGCTGGTGCATCTGCATGCCGATGCCGACGAGTTGGGCCGCCTGTACCGCCCCACCCAGGCGATCCACGCCACGCCGCAGGCCTTCACCGCCGCGCTGGCCGGCGTGCGGCCCACGGTGCCGGTGCGCTGGGCCGAGCACACGGCCGCGGCGCACGCCGAATACCTCGCCTGGAGCGACCCGGCCCCCATCCGCATTCCCGGCACGCTGCAGATGGGCGCGGTGATGCAGCACCTGAAGGAGGTGCTGCCCGCCGACACCATCTTCTGCAACGGCGCCGGCAACTTCGCCACCTGGATCCACCGCTTCTGGCCCTTCACCACCTACGCCAGCCAGTTGGCGCCCACCAGCGGCTCCATGGGCTACGGCCTGCCGGCGGGCGTGGGCGGCAAGCGCCTGTGGCCCCAGCGCGAGGTCGTCGTGTTTGCGGGCGACGGCGACTTTCTGATGCACGGCCAGGAGTTCGCCACCGCCGTGCAGTACGGCCTGCCCATCCTCGTGGTGCTGCTGGACAACGCCATGTACGGCACCATCCGCATGCACCAGGAGCGCGAGTACCCCGGCCGCGTCAGCGCCACGATGCTGAAGAACCCCGACTTCAAGGCCTACGCCGTGGCTTTCGGCGGGCACGGCGAGCGCGTGGAGCGCACGGAAGACTTCGCCCCCGCCCTGGCCCGTGCCCGTGCCAGCGGACTGCCTGCGGTGCTGCACTGCCTGCTGGACGCCCAGGCCATCACGCCCACGGGCACGCTGGACGGCATCCGCGATGCGGCGCTGGCCAAGCAGCGCTGACGGCCGCGCAGAGCCCATTCAAGGCCCAATCGGCCTCTTGCGCTTGCTGGATAAGCGCAAGCAGCTATCAATCATGTAGCAAAACAGAAAAAAAGGGCTCCCCGATGGGAGCCCTTTGTCTTTCTCTGTCCAGTTGCCGGCCGGGGCCTCCAGCCCGGGTCCGGCCGCGGGGTGCCTCAGCTCCCCGCCACCTTCATCCGGTTGACGAGGATGGAGCCCACCGTCTTGGCGCCGTAGTTGTACGCATCGGCCCCCACGGCCTCGATGCCCTTGAACATGTCCTTCAGATTGCCCGCGATGGTGATCTCGTGCACCGGGAAGGCGATCTCGCCGTTCTCCACCCAGAAGCCGCTGGCGCCGCGCGAGTAGTCGCCCGTCACATAGTTCACGCCCTGGCCCATCAGCTCGACCACGAACAGGCCCGTGCCCAGCTTGCGCAGCATGGCGTCCAAGTCGTCGCCGGCGCGGGTGCGGCGCGAGCTCAGCACCAGGTTGTGCGAGCCGCCGGCGTTGCCGGTGGTCTTCATGCCCAGCTTGCGCGCCGAGTAGCTCGACAGGAAGTAGCCCTCCACCCGCCCGGCATCGACCACGCGGCGCGCAGCCACGCGCACGCCTTCTTCGTCGAACGGCGAGCTGCCCTTGCCGCGCAGCACGAAGGGGTCTTCCAGCAGGTCGATGTGCTTGGGGAACACGGTCTTGCCCAGCGAGTCCAGCAGAAAGCTGCTCTTGCGGTAGAGCGAGCCGCCGCTCACCGCCTGCACGAAGGCGCCCAGCAGGCCCGCGGCCAGCGGCGACTCGAACAGCACGGGGCACTGCGTGGTCGGGATCTTGCGGCTGCCCAGGCGGGCCAGGGCGCGCTGGGCGGCGTAGCGGCCGATGCGCTCCGGCGCGGCCAGCTCGGAGGCGTCGCGCATGGAGCTGTACCAGGCGTCGCGCTGCATCTCGGCATTCCGGCCGGGCAGCGAGGCGATGGGCGCCACCGACATGCTGTGGCGCGAGCTGGCATAGCCGCCGCGGAAACCCCGCGTGTGCGCGCTGAAGAAATGGCTCTGCTGGGCCGACACGCCCGCGCCTTCGCTGTTGGTGATGCGCTTGTGCGTCTGCAAGGCGGCGGCTTCGCATTCCAGCGCCAGGCGGGCCGCCTCTTCGCTGGTCAGCGCCCAGGGGTGGAACAGGTCCAGCTCGCGGTGCGTGTCCTCGGGCGCGATGTCGGCCGCATCGGGCAGGCCGGCCACGGGGTCTTCGGCCGTGAAGCGGGCGATGTCGTAGGCCGCCTGCACGGTGCGTTCGATGGCCTGGTCGGAAAAGTCCGAGGTGCTGGCATTGCCGCGGCGGTTGCCGATGTAGACCGTCACGCCCAGCGACTTGTCGCGGTTGCGCTCCACCGTCTCCAGCTCGCCCTTGCGCACGCTCACCGACAGGCCGCAGCCTTCGGACGCCTCGGCCCCGACGTCGGTCGCACCCAGTTTCTTGGCATGGGCCAGGGCCCGATCGACCAGGTCTGCGAAGAAGGGACGGGTGTAGCTGAAGCCGCTGTCGGCCTGCGAAGAGACGGCGCCAGCGGCGCGGGAGGCGGGTGTATTCATATCGGCAGCTATGATACTTGCCGCTTCCCGGCACCATGGAGCCGGGTCTTTCTCCGGGCACCCGCGTGCCCCACCCGTTACCCCCACCATGTCACGCAAACCCAAAAAAGGCTATTTCGTCCGAGGCCATTTCGTTGCCGAAGGCAGCGAACTGGACCTGCAGCTGAAGGCCGAGCTCAAGGGCACGACCGAGTCGAGCCGCACGGACATGAAGCGCGAAAGCGACGAACTCCAGGACCTGGGCACCGAGCTGCTCACCCTGCACGCCGACCTGATGGACCGGCTGGACCTGCCCGAAAAGCTCAAGGATGCCATCGCCGAAGCCAAGCGCATCACCAACTTCGAGGGCAAGCGCCGGCAGATGCAGTTCGTCGGCAAGCTCATGCGCCGCCTGGACGAAGAAGCCGTGGCCGCCGTGCGCGGCGCGCTGGACGAACAGCGCAACGGCTCGGCCACCGAGAAGCTGGCGCTGCACCTGGCCGAGCAGTGGCGCGACCGCCTCATCCACAGCGACGAGGTGCTGCTGCAGTGGATGGAACAGTACCCGCGCACCGACACGCAGCAGATCCGCGCGCTGATCCGCCAGGCGCGCAAGGACGCACCCACCGGCAAGGAAGCCAACGTGGCCGAATCGCAGGGCCTGGCCCCGCGCAAGGGCCGCGCCTACCGCGAGCTGTTCCAGCTGGTGCGCGAGCAGATGCAGGACGCTGGCACCGAGGCCCGCCAGGAAGGCGCCGAACGCGATGCCTGAGTCCGCCGCCGCTGCGCCCCTGCCGGCGCCCGAGGCCGTCCAGATCGGCACCGTCTCCATCAGCGACCGCGCCAGCACCGGCGTGTACGAGGACAAGGGCCTGCCCGCGCTACAGGACTGGCTCACACGCGCGCTGCACAACCCCATCACCTTCGAGGCCCGCCTCATCCCCGACGAGCAGGCCACCATCAGCGCCACGCTGATCGAGCTGGTGGACGCCGGCTGCAGCCTAGTGCTCACCACCGGCGGCACCGGCCCCGCCCTGCGCGACGTGACGCCCGAGGCCACGCTGGCCGTGGCGCACAAGGAAATGCCGGGCTTTGGCGAGCAGATGCGCCAGATCAGCCTGGCCTTCGTGCCCACGGCCATCCTGTCGCGCCAGGTGGCCGTGGTCCGCGACCGCAGCCTCATCATCAACCTGCCGGGCCAGCCCAAGGCGATCGCCGAAACGCTGGAAGGCCTCAGGCGCGAAGACGGCACGCAGGCCGTGCCCGGCATCTTCGCCGCCGTGCCCTATTGCATCGATCTGATCGGCGGGCCTTACCTGGAAACGCGCGCCAGCATGTGCAAGGCCTTCCGGCCCAAGACGGCGCAGCGCCCCGCCCGGCCGGACTGACTGAACCGCCCGCACCCCGGGCTGCGGCCGCCGGGGCGTTGCCCAACGGAGCCTCTGCACGAATCGAGCGGCAAGTGGGCGCTGCGGATCGGGAGGGGATGCAAGGCGCAAAACGCAGCAATAGCGTGGCTATTGCGAGTATTTGCAACGCCGCAGACTGCCCGAGGCCGCAGATGCACACGGCGCGGTGATTCGTGCAGAGGACCTCTAAGGCTGAAAGCCCGTGCGGTCCGCGTCCGTGATGGGCCGCAGCACCCGGCACGGCACGCCCGCCGCGATCACCCCTGCCGGGATGTCCGACGTGAGCACGCTGCCCGATCCGATGATGCTGTCGTCCCCGATCTGCACGCCCGGGTTCACATGCGTGCCCGCGCCCACCCACACCCGGTTCCCGATGCGCACCGGCTTGCCGATGCAGCCTCCGGCGGCGCGTTCCGCTGCGTCGATGGCGTGGTTGGAGGTGTAGATGCCCACGCGGGGGCCCAGCAGCACGTCGTCGCCGATGTGGATGCCGCCGCCGTCCAGCATCACGCAGTCGAAGTTGGCGTAGAAGCGGTCGCCGATGTGGATGTTGCGGCCGAATTCGCAGCGGAAGGTGGGCTCGAAATGCACGCGCGTGCCGACCGAGCCCAGCAGTCGGCGCAGCAGCACCTCGCGCTCGGCCGCCGGTTGCGAGAACGAGGCGTTGTATTCGTTCGTCAGCAGCACGGCGCGCTCACGGGCGGCCAGCAACTCGGGCGTCAGGTCGTTGTACATCTGCCCGGTGCGCATATGGGCGAATTGGGTGTCCAGAGAGGTCATGGGGTAACGGAGATTTGAGAAGCAGGCAGAGCGCGCGCAGCGCCGCGGCAGGCTAGCCCGTTCGCGGGCGGCCAGGGGAAGCCTGTGCGACCGCAGCGCCGGCGGAAAGTTCGCACCGGCGCCGTGGCTCCGCGGGGACCAACTTGCAGTCAGACGGTGCTCGGATGCGTCCGGACGAAGTTCACGAAGGCGCGCAAGGGCTCGGGCACCAGCCGGTGGCCGGGGTAGTACAGAAAAGGGCCCGCGAACCGGGGCCACCACTCTTTGGCGATCGGCACCAGCGCCCCACTGTCCAGGTGCGGCTGCAGCCATCCCTGGAACAGGTAGACCACGCCCATGCCCGCCACGGCGGCCTCCACCGCCAGATCGGCGGCGGCCCCGGCCTGCACCACCAGGGCCGGTGCCGGGTCCAGCCGCAGCGTCTCGCCCCGGCGCTCGAACTCCCAGAGCGGCATGGACCCGCTCTCGAACCGCACCCGCAGGCAGTCGTGCGCCATGAGTTCGCGCGGATGCGCCACCTTGCCGCGCCGCTTCAGGTAGCCGGGCGACGCGGCGCAGGCGAAGTGCTGCACACGCGGCCCGATGGGCACGGCGATCATGTCCTGGTCCAGGCTCTCTCCGTAGCGGATACCGGCGTCGCAGCCCGCGGCCAGCACGTCCACGAAGCTGTCTTGCGCGATCACCTCCAGCAGGATGTGCGGATAGGCGGCGCGGAAGTCCGGCACGATGGCCGGCAGCACCAGCTTGAGCGCCGACACCGGCACGTTGATGCGCAGCGTGCCGGCCGGGGCTCCGCGCAGCGCGCCTGCGGCGCCCAGCGCCTCCTGCACCTCTTGCAGCGCCGGCAGCAGGCGCTCCAGCAGCCTGCGCCCGGCGTCCGTGGGGGACACGCTGCGGGTGGTGCGGTTGAGCAGGCGCACGCCCAGGTCGTCCTCCAGGCGGCGCACGGCATCGCTCACCGCAGACGGGCTGGCGCCCAGGTGCCGGGCCGCACCGCGGAAACCCTGGGCCTGGGCCACGGCGGCAAAGGCGTGGAGCTGGTTGAGGTCGGCTTTCATTGTGCAGATATTCGAACAGGCCGTGCGGATTGCGATGGATTATCAAACAACCGAAGCCTTCCTAGACTGCGCTCATTCCACGAAAGGCAAGCCATGAACGCTCCAGACTCCCACCGCACCTTCCCCCTCGGCGACCGCACCGTGAACCGCATCGGCTACGGCACCATGCAGCTGGCGGGCCCCCACGTCTTCGGCCCCCCTAAGGACCGCGAGGCAGCCATCGCCGTGCTGCGCACTGCCGTGGAAAACGGGGTGAACCACATCGACACGGCCGACTTCTACGGCCCGCACATCACCAACCAGATCGTGCGCGAAGCGCTCCACCCCTACGCCAGCGACCTGACGCTGGTGACCAAGATCGGCGTGCGGCGCGACGCGCAGGGCGCCTGGCTGGCGGCGGCGTCGCCCGAGGCACTGCGCCAGGCCGTGCACGACAACCTGCGAAACCTGGGCCTGGAGGCGCTGGACGTGGTGAACTTCCGGGTGATGATCGACCCGATGGGCCCGAAGGAAGGTTCCATCGAGGAGCCCGTGGCGGCACTGGCCGCGCTGCAGAAAGAAGGGCTGGTGCGCCACATCGGCCTGAGCAACGTGACGCCCACCCAGCTGGCGCAGGCGATGCGCATCGCCACCGTGGCCTGTGTGCAGAACCACTACAACCTGGTCCACCGGGCCGACGACGCCATGGTGGACCTGCTGGCCCGCAGCGGCATTCCCTACGTGCCCTTCTTCCCGCTGGGCGGGTTCACGCCCGTGCAGTCCACGGCGCTGTCCGAGATCGCCCTGCGCCTGGGGGCCACGCCGCTGCAGGTGGCCCTGGCGTGGCTGCTCAAGCGCTCGCCCAACATCCTGCTGATCCCGGGCACCTCGTCGGTGGCGCACCTGCGGCAGAACCTGGCAGCCGCCTATGTGCAACTGAGCGACGACGTGGTGCGCGAACTGGACGGCGTTGCGGCGCAGGCCGGCGCGCGGCCTGCAGGCCACTGACCGCGACCGCCCGGCACCCTGGGGCCCGCCCTGCCTGCGCGGGCCCCTGCCCCGCCGTCAGACCCGCGGCAGCAGCGGATAGGCCGGGTCGGTGAAGCCGGGCGTGGAGGGGTGGCCGGGCGGTACCAGCGAATCCACCAGCGCCTCGTCTTCGGCCGTCACGGTATAGCCCAGCGCCGGGGCGTAGTCCTGCCACTGGGCCAGCGTGCGCGGGCCGGCAATGACGGAGCTGATGGCGCGGTGGGCCAGCACCCAGGCGGTGGCGAACTGGGCCAGCGTCACGCCGCGCGCCTCGGCATGCTGCTTGAGCTGCTGGGCGATGACCAGGGACTCTTCGCGGAACTCGGTCTCTGCCATGCGCTTGTCGCCGCGCGCGGCGCGCGTGCCCTGCGCCGGCGCCTGGCCCGGCAGGTACTTGCCGGTGAGCACCCCGCGCGCGATGGGGCTGTACGAGGTCACGCCCACGCCGTGGTGCGCGCAGGCGGGCAGGATCTCGACCTCGGGCATGCGGTTGAGCAGGTTGTAGTACGGCTGGCAGACGACCGGCCCGGGCATGCCCAGCTGGCGCGCGCCGTGCACCAGCTCGGCAATGCGCCAGGCGCGGAAGTTGGACACGCCCCAGTAGCGGATCTTGCCCGCCCGCAGCAGCGCGTCGATGGCGAACAAGGGCTCCTGCAGGTCCATGCCGTTGAAGTCGCGGTGCAGGTACAGCACATCCACATGGTCGGTCTGCAGGCGCGCCAGGCTGGCGTCCACCTCGCGCAGCATCCAGCTGCGGGAGTAGTGGCTCTCGTTCACGCGCTCGGACATCTTGTTGCCCAGCTTGGTGGCCAGCACCCATTCGTGCCGCTGGCCCTGGAGCAGCTCGCCCAGCATCGTCTCCGACGCGCCCTTGGTGTACACGTCGGCCGTGTCGATGAAGTTCACGCCCTGCGCGCGCGCGTCGGCCACGATGGACGCGGCCTCCGCCTTGTCGGTCTGGTCGCCGAACATCATGGCGCCCAGGCACAGGGCCGAGACTTTGAGGTTGCTTTTGCCGAGGTTGCGGTACTGCATGGTTGCCTTTCTGGCCTTCGGTGGAAGGCGGGTTGCATCAACGATGAGGGAGTCAGACACAGGGTGCGAACAACGCGGCGCCTGCGCCGGGCGGCCACCCGCCCGAACGCAGCGCAGGACAGGGTCAGTAGTGCGGCGGCAGCTCGTCGCGCAGGTTGCGCGCGGCGGCGCCACCGCCGGCCTCGGGCATCTGCTGGCGCAGCTGCGCGATGGTGCGCGCCAGCGCGTCGATCTGCTGCTGCTGGCGGTAGATGGTGAGGTTGAGCTGGTCCAGCAGGTCTTCGGTGTAGCTGGCCTTGATTTCCAGCTCGTCGAGGCGCTGGTCGGGGGAACGGGATGCGGACATGGCCCTATTGGAACGCATGCCGGCGCTGCCGGGGCACCGTGGGTGCAGAACCCTTGCAGCGCGCGCCACGGGGGCTATCAAAAATGAGAGCAGCCTGCGCCTTATCGCTCTGGCTTTCAGGCATTAATTGCCTTGAAGTGCTTACTGATCAAGCGCAGACAGCTCCGCTATCGATAGCACACCGTGCCGGTCACAGCGCCTGCGCCAGGCGCGCCACGCCTTCGCGGATCTTCTCCACATCGGCCGTGGCGAAGGACAGGCGCAGCGTGGCGTGGTCCGGGTGGGCGCAGTAGAACGGCGTGCCGGGCACGAAGGCCACGCCCTGGTCGATAGCGCGCTTCGCCAGCACGTTGCCGTCGGCCACCTTGCCGCCCGCGCCGGTCAGGCGCGCCCACACAAACAGGCCGCCCTGCGGCTGCACGAACTCGATGGCGTCGCCCAGGTCCTTGCGCAGCGCATCGCCCAGGGCCTGGGCGCGCTCGGCATACACCGCGCGCACCTTGGCCAGCGTGGCGGGCATGCGGCCGGCCTTGAGGTACTGCGCGGCCGTGGCCTGGGCGAAGGTGCTGGTGTGCGCATCGCTGAACTGCTTGCACATCGTGGCTTTGCCCAGCAGCTCGGCCGGGGCAATCATCCAGCCCACGCGCAGGCCGGGCGACAGCACCTTGCTCAAACTGCCGCAGTGCACCAGCAGCTCGCGGCTGCCCGGCACGCTGGCCGACAGGTTCAGCAGGCTGGGCGGGGGCGCCTCGCCGAAGTACAGGTCGCCGTAGGGATCGTCTTCCACGATCAGCGTGTTGTGCTTGACGGCCATCTCCAGCACGGCCTTGCGGCGTTCCAGGCTCAGCATGGCGCCGCTCGGATTGCCGAAGGTGGGGATCAGGTAGACGAACTTGGGGCGGTGCTCGGCGATGAGCTTTTCCAGCTCGTCGGTCTTCACGCCATTGGCGTCGATGGGCGCGCTGATGAGTTCGGCGCCGTACAGGCGGAAGCACTGGATGGTGGCCAGGAAAGTCGGGCCTTCCACGATCACCTTGTCGCCGGGGCTGATGAGCGTCTTGCCCAGCAGGTCCAGCGCCTGCTGGCTGCCGGTGGTGACGATGAGGTTCTCGGGCGCCAGACTGCTCGCACCCTTGGCGGCCATGAAGGCGGCCAGCTGCTCGCGCAGCGGGTTGTAGCCCTCGGTGGCGCCGTACTGCAGCGCCGCGCCGGGCTCTTCGGTCAGTGCCTTGAGCGAGGCTTCCTTGATGCCGTCCACATCGAACATCGCGCTGTCCGGAAACCCGCCCGCAAAACTGATGATGCCCGGCTTGCCCAGGAGCTTGAACAGCTCACGGATGGCAGAGGTTTCTACGTTGTTCAGGCGGTCGGCGAATTGCATGGAAAAGGCACCCCGGTGGCAATGGAAAACAGGCATTGTCGCCAATTGCCGCGCAGGTTTCCGCGGTTTCGGCGATTCGCAGAGCGCCGCCGCCGCAGGCGGGCGCGGCGCGAAGGCCCGCACCGCGCCGCAGCCTTCGCCAGCCGCACTCCCTCGGCCCGCAAGGGCATCCGGGCCACGCTCCGCTTGCGTCCGGCATTTTTGGCACCATGTGCTTCAGGCCACGCATCCGCACCTACGACATCCCCTCCGGCCCGCCCGCCGGAACGCACAGAACGACCAACAGCCCCATGAAGACCATCGACGAAATGTTGAACCTGGACTTGCTCACCCGTGAGCAGCACCATGAGATCAGCGCCTGGATCGCCCGGTCCGCCACGCCGGAAGACATCCTGCAGATGCCCGCCCCGCTGTGGACCGCGGTGGAGCGCGCCAGCCAGGCCATGGGCGTGAACGAAGACCTGCTGCGCCCGCCGGCGCTCGATGCGGGCGGCGCGGCACTGGGCTAGGGCACCGCAGCGCAGACGGCGGCCGGGCCGGGGCCTTCAAAGCCTGCCGTCAATCCACGCGGATATCGGCCCGCGCCGCCACGGCGCGCATCAGGGGCAGCTCGCGCTCCACACGGGCGCGCAGCGCTTCGCCGCTGCCCCAGGTGGGCGTGAGGCCGATGCCTTCCAGCTTCTTGCGGAACTCGGCCGATGCCATCGTGTCCTGCAGCGCCTTCTCCAGCTTCTTGCGCACCGGCTCCGGCAGGCCGGCCGGCGCGACGAACGCGAACCACGAGCCCATGTCGAAGCCGGGATAGCCGCTTTCGGCCACCGTGGGCACCTGGGGCAGCAAGGCCAGGCGCTGCGGGCTCAGGGCCGCGATCGCCTTGATCTTGCCGGCCTGGATGAGCGGCGTGCTGGCCACCACTGTGTCTACCGCGTACTGCACCTGCCCGCCCATCAGCGCGGTGAGGTTGGGCGAACTGCCATTGAACGGCACATGCATCATCCGCATGCCGGTCGTGGACTTCAGCACTTCGCCCCCGAAGTGCACCGACGACCCGGTGCCGTACGAGCCGTAGGAATATTTGTCCGGCGCGGCCTTGGTGAGCGCGATGGCCTCCTTCAGCGTGCTGCCCGGCGTGTCGTTGTGCGCCACCAGCAGCAGGCCCATGTCGGCCACCAGCCCCAGCGGCGTGAAGCTGCGCAAAGGGTCGTAAGGCAGGTTGTTGCGGATGGCCGGGTTGAGCGTGAGCGTGGTGTTGGCCCCGAGCAGCAGCGTGTAGCCGTCCGCGGGCGCCTTCGCCACCATGGAGGCCGCCACCACCGTGCCGGCCCCCGGCTTGTTCTCGACCACCATGGGCTGCCCCAGGCGTTCACCCAGCGCCGTGGCCAGCAGCCGGCCCAGGATGTCCGTGGCGCCGCCCGGCGCGAACGGAATCACGAGCTTGACCGGGCGGTCCGGGTAGGCCTGAGCCCACGCAGCCGCCGGGCCGGTGAGCGCCAGGGCGCCGAGCAAGAGGGTCGAGGCAAGGAAGCGGGAACGCAGCATGATGAAACTCTCCAGGGCAACGGACGACGGACAAACCGGCGGGGAACGGCCTCGAATGGCCTGCCGCCCCCGCAAGGGAAAAAACGCTCACGCCAGCAGCGGACTCCTCACGCGCGCATGGCCGCTGGCCTGGCCGTAGGCGTGGCCGATCTGCAGCACCGCTGCATCGCATTGCGCCGGGCCGATGATCTGCAAGCCTGCGGGCAACCCGCCGGGGCCGAAGCCCGCGGGCGCAGCCAGCGCGGGCAGCCCTGCCATGGTGGCGGGCACCACGGCCTGCATCCAGCGGTGGTAGGTGTCCATGTCACGGCCGCCCACGGCATGCGGCCAGTCCAGTTCCGCCGCGAACGGAAACACCTGTGCCGCCGGCATGACGAGGAAGTCGAAGCGTTCGAACAGCCCGCGCAGCACCTGGTACCAGGCCGAGCGCACGCGTGCGGCGTCGTACACCTGCAAGGCGCTCAGGCGCATGCCGCGTTCGATCTCCCACACGGCCTCGGCCTTGAGCAGGGGCCGCTTGGCGGGGTCGCGGTACAGCGCGGCGTTGGCGCCCGCCACGCTGAAACTTCGCAGGTCGATCCAGGCGTTCCAGAGCTGCTCCAGGTCGAAGGCAGGCACCGCCGCGTCCACGGTACAGCCCACCGTGCGAAAGTGCGCCAGCGCCTGTTCGCAGGTCTGCAGCACGCCGGGCTCGCACGGCAGGTGGCCGCCCAGATCGCCGAGCCAGCCGATGCGCGTGCCCTTGAAATCGCGTTCCAGTGGCTGGCCCAGCGCGGCGAAGTCGTCGTGCCGGCGTGTGAGCGGCAGGCGCGCATCGAAGCCGGCCTGCACGGACAGCAGCATCGCCAGGTCAGGAATGTTGCGCGCCATCGGACCGGCCACGCTGAACTGCTGGAAGAACACCTCTTCCGTCGGCCCGTGCGGCACCAGGCCGAACGAGGTGCGCAGGCCGTAGACGTTGTTGAAGGCCGCCGGCGTGCGCAGCGAGCCCATCATGTCCGAGCCATCGGCCACGGGCAGCATGTGCAATGCGACGGCCACCCCGGCGCCGCCGCTGCTGCCGCCGGCGGAGCGCGCTGGATCGAACGCATTGCGCGTCGTGCCATAGACCGGATTGAAGGTGTGCCCACCCAAACCGAACTCGGGCGAGTTCGTGCGGCCGATGAACAGTGCGCCGCTGGCACGCATGCGCTCATACACCACGGCGTCGGTGGACGACACCTGCCCGGCGAAGATCGGTGAGCCGCGCGTGGTCACCATGCCGGCTGCGGGCATGATGTCCTTGGGCGCCTGCGGAAAGCCGTGCAGCGGGCCCAGGCTCTCGCCCCGCGCGAGTTGCGCATCCCGCTCGGCGGCCTGCGCCCTCAGCCCTTCGCGATCGGGCATCGCCACGATGGCATTCACCACCGGGTTCAGGCGATCCACGTGCGCCAGCGTGGCGTCCAGCACCTCGACGCACGACACCTCCCTGCCATGGATGGCGCGGGACAGGGCGGTGGCTGAGCCGTCCAAGAGACCCAGGCCGGTGGACGAGCCCGCGCGGACGGGCGCGGACGGAAGGGTGGAAGCGGCAGCAGGTGGTGTCATGTCGATGGCAGCATAAGCAGGCCCCTGCCCTTCGACAATCGACGTTTTCTGAGGGTATCGTTGCGTTTTACGCAAACCAAAACCTTGCCCCATGCTGTCCAGCCGATTGCAGGAAACCGCCCTGCGCTACTTCCTGGAAGTGGTGCGCAGCGGCTCCGTGAGCGAAGCCGCCACCCGCCTCAATGTCTCCCCCTCCGCCGTGAGCCGCCAGGTGGCGGCGCTGGAAGACCTGCTGGGCGTGCCGCTGTTCGACCGCCGCCCGCGCGGCATGGCCCCGAGCCCCGCCGGCGAGCTGCTGGCCGCGCACGCCCGCCGCGGGGCGCTGGAGGCCGACCGCGTGGTCTCCGACATCCAGGCGCTGCAGGGTGTGCACACCGGGCTGATCCGTCTGAGCAGCTCGGCCGGCTTCGCCATCGAATTCCTGCCGCGCGTGATGGCCCAGTTCAGGGAGCGCTATCCGGGCATGCAGTTCCGCCTGAGCGTCGCCAGCCCTGCCGCGGTCACCGTCGCGGTGCTCAACGGCGACGCCGATGTGGGCCTGACCTACAGCCGCTCGGCGGAACGGGACATCACGGTGCAGCACCGCGAAGCTTCGCCCGTGATCGCCATCATGCGGCCGGACCACCCGCTCGCGCGCTTCCCCTCCGTGACACTGGCGCAGATGCATGCGCACCCCATCGCCTTGCCGGAGCGCGACAACACCGTGCGGCAGCTGTTCGACATCGGGTGCAGCCAGCGCGGCCTGGTGTTCGAGCCGGCCCTGGTCTGCAACCATTTCGAGACGCTGACCCACTTCGTGCTGCACGGCGGCGGGCTGTCGATTTCCGGAGAGGTCACGGTGCGGGACCGTGTGGCCCGCGGCGAACTGCATGCGGCACAGATCCGCGAACGCGGCATGAGCGCCCGTCTCACCGAAATCCAGACGCTGAGCGGCCGCACCCTGCCGTCGGGCGTGCGCCTGTTCCTCGACTATCTGCGCAGTGCATTGCCGGCGCCCAGTGGCTGAAGGAAGCCGCCGCCGGAGGCGCCTGGAGACGCTGCGCAGGAAGCAGGCCGGCCGCGCAGCACAATGCGAGGCAACGACAAAAATACCCACGCCACCATGAAGACCGAGCACATCGTCCCTTTCTTCGCCACGCTCAAGGCGGCCAATCCGCAGCCCAACACCGAACTGGAATACACCACCGTCTTCGAACTGCTGGCCGCCGTGCTGCTGTCGGCCCAGGCCACGGACGTGGGCGTGAACAAGGCCACGCGCAAGCTGTTCCCGGCGGCGGGCACGCCGCAGGCCATCCTCGACCTGGGCCTGGAAGGGCTGGAGAGCTACGTCAAGACCATCGGCTTGTACCGCAGCAAGGCGCGGCACCTGATGGAGACCTGCCGCATCCTCGTGGAGCGGCACGGCGGCCAGGTGCCGCGCACGCGCGAGGAGCTGGAGGCGCTGCCCGGCGTGGGCCGCAAGACGGCCAACGTGGTGCTGAACGTGGCATTCGGCCAGCCCACCATGGCGGTGGACACGCACATCTTCCGCGTGAGCAACCGCACCGGCCTGGCGCCGGGCAAGAACCCGCTGGCGGTGGAGATGCAGTTGCTCAAGCGCGTGCCGGCCGAGTACGCAGTGGACTCGCACCACTGGCTGATCCTGCACGGCCGCTACGTCTGCCAGGCACGCAAACCGCGCTGCTGGGAGTGTGCGGTGGCGACGTACTGCGACTACCAGCCCAAGACGCCAGCGCCCTGAGTTTGCATGCAAATAAGGCTCCAGCGCCCGCCAATGGAGCGCATGAAGCTATTTATTTGATAGCACATCAGGCCTTGAGTTCGCGCAGGAGCTTGCCCACGTCCAGCCCCTTCGCCCGCTCCTGGATTTGCGGCGCGTAGCGCTGCTGCAGGCCCTTGGCCTCGTCCACGGTCCGTGAGAACGAGGCCTTGAGCGCGTCGGTGCTCAGCGTGCGGCCCCCGGCGTAGTAGCGCTGCGCCACCTTGCCCAGCGCGTAGGTGCTGGCGAACGAGAATGCCGAGCCCGTGGCCGCGCTGCCCACCGCACGGCCCATGCCGCCCATCACCTTGCCCAGCAGCCCGCCCACCAGCTTGCGGCCGAACTGCTCCACGTACTGCGAGGTGAGCCCCACGCCCACCGTGGCCAGGAAGTCGGCGATGTGCCGCTTGTCCAGCTCATAGCCATAGACCTTGCCCACGCGGTAGACCAGGCGCGTCTGCAGCGGAATGATGGCCATGGAAGCCAGCGACTGCGGCAGCAGCTCCAGCGCGCCGTTGAGGATGGACGCGTTCAGGATCATAGAGTCGATCTCGGCATCGCTCACCGAGGCGGCGTTGACCGGGGCACCGGTGGGCGTGGCCGCCGCCACAGCAGCCGTTGCCGCAACCGCCGCGCCCCCCACCGCCATCGGCACGGCGGCCGTGGGGCCGGACCAGGCCTCGGACGGTGCGGGCTCGGCGCGCAGCGGCACGTCGGCCAGCGCGTCGGCCTGCTCGATCACCTGCGCCGCCTCGGGCGCCGGCACCTGCAGCGCGGCAGCCAGGCGCTGCAGGAAGGCCTTTTCCTTGGCGTTGCACACGCCGTCGGCATCGCACACGCCCACGGCCATCTCGAAGGCCAGGTGGCGCAGCGCAGGCGTGTCGAGCACGCCGGCGGCGTCCTCCAGGCGTACGCGCTGCAGCAGCACGTCTTGGTACAGCTTCATCAGGTCCACGCCGCTGCCGGCGCTGAGCGATTCGGCCATGTCGCGCAGGTGGTCGCGTTCGCGCTCGTCCTTGTGTTCGTCGGCAAAGGCCGCCATCAGGCTGATGGACAGAACGGCGCGCAGGTGTTGGGTTTCCATGGATGCAGGTTCCTCAGTAGACAGGACATCGGGCTGCGCGTGGCCGCGCCAGCCCCGTGGAGACGGACGGCAGCCGCAGCACCCCGGGGTGCGCAGTGGCCCTCCTGGCTCCCCCGCGCTGTATGACTGGTTCTGCAGAGGAAGAGAGATGGCTGCCGCCCGTGGGCCAGCAGCACGGCTCGCAGATGGAGCGGGCCTGCGGATTTTCAAGAGCCGTTGCGCTGCGTCAGCCTTTGACTGACAACCAGGCTTTTTCTCTATGCCCACAATGGGCAGGCTGCCACAGCAACACAACACAACAAGGCGCGCTCCCCCGGGCGCACCGTCAAGAAAGGCTGGATTTCCGCATGTCCTCTCCCGCAGCATCCGCCGGTGTGCCCGGCGCGCCCGATGCGCCCGGCTCGGCCGAGCCCCGCGCCTACACCGCCGAAGAGAAACGCCACCGCGTCTTCTCGATCATGGCCGCCTCCTCGGGCAACCTGGTCGAGTGGTTCGACTTCTACGTGTATGCGTTTTCGGCGCTGTACTTCGCCTCGGCGTTCTTCCCCAAGTCGGATCCCACCGTCCAACTGCTCAACACGGCAGGCGTGTTCGCGGCAGGCTTTCTGATGCGCCCGATCGGGGGCTGGCTGTTCGGCCGCATTGCCGACCGCTACGGGCGCAAGCGCTCCATGCTCATCTCGGTGACCATGATGTGCGCCGGCTCGCTGGTCATCGCCTTCCTGCCGACCTATGCCGCCATCGGCGCCTGGGCGCCCTTCCTGCTGCTGGTGTGCCGGCTGTTCCAGGGGCTGTCGGTAGGCGGAGAGTACGGCACCACCGCCACCTACATGAGCGAGGTGGCGTTGCGGGGCCAGCGCGGCTTCTTCTCGTCGTTCCAGTACGTGACGCTGATCGGCGGCCAGTTGCTGGCCGTGCTGGTGATCGTGGTGCTGGAGGCCCTGCTGTCCGAAGCGGAGCTGAAGGCCTGGGGCTGGCGCATTCCGTTCGTGATCGGCGCCATCTCGGCCGTGGTCGCCCTGCTGCTGCGCCGCACGCTGCACGAGACGCAGAGCGAGGCCGCCAAGAACAACAAGGAGGCCGGCACCATCGGCGGCATCTTCCGCCACCACAAGGCGGCCTTCTTCACCGTGCTGGGCTATACCGCCGGCGGCTCCCTGATCTTCTACACCTTCACCACGTACATGCAGAAGTACCTGGTGAATACGGTGCAGCTGCCCATCAAGACCGCCAGCTATGTGATGACCGGGGCCCTGCTGCTGTTCATGTGCATGCAGCCGCTGGTGGGCGCCCTGTCCGACCGCATCGGCCGGCGCAACAACATGCTGATCTTCGGCGCGCTGGGCGCCCTCACCACCGTGCCCATCCTCACCGCGCTGCAGCACACCACGCACCCGGTGGTGGCCTTCCTGCTGATCGCCGCCGCGCTGGTGGTGGTGAGCTTCTACACCTCCATCAGCGGCATCGTGAAGGCCGAGATGTTCCCGCCCGAAGTGCGCGCGCTGGGCGTGGGGCTTGCGTACGCCATCGCCAATGCCCTCTTCGGCGGCACGGCCGAGTACGTGGCGCTGGGCCTGAAGTCCATCGGCCACGAATCCGCGTTCTTCTGGTACGTGACGGCGATGATGGTGGTGGCTTTCCTGGTCAGCCTGCGGCTGCCCCGCCAGGCGGCCTATCTGCACCACGACCATTGAGCCGTGCGCGGGGCCGCTTCGCCGCCCCGCCCGGCGCTGCGTCCGGCCGGCAGATCCCCGGCCAAACCCGTTCCTCACAGGGCATCGCCTGCGCAGCCGCGGCGCACAGAGCGCGTGCAGGTGGTGGCCCGGGCGCTGGCTGCTTCAGCCGGTGGCCGGCAGCCCCAGTGCGGCCAGCTCCGGCGACACCCTCTCCCACGCCACATCGCAGGCCGGCCGGGCCCGCTCCGGTGCCTCTGCGTGGCCTTGCAGGGCCCAGTGGGCGCCAGCCTCCACGCTGTCGATGACGGGCACCTCCAGTTCCGGCTGAATGGCCCTGGCCATGCCGGCCAGGCCGGCACCGCCCAGGATCACCGCCTGCACACCCATCTCGCGCACCGCATCGCCGCAGGCACGCGCCAGCAGGGCCTGGGCGGCCACGGGGTCAGCGGCCAGCTGTGCGCCCGTGGGCGCCACGGTGCGGATGCCCGCGAGGGCCTGCGCGTGGCCCAGCGCCTGCGCCAGGCGCTCCAGCATCGGGCCCCAGCGCGCACCACCGGTCACGATGGCGAAGCGGCCGTAGCGCGCAGCGGTGATGAAGGAGGCTTCGGCCAGGCCGGTGACGGGCACGGGACTGCTTTCGCGCAGGGCCATCAGCCCCGGATCGCCGAAGCAGCCGACCAGCACCGCATCGGGCGCGGGGCCGTCCGCCAGGGCCGCCGCCCACGCGTCCAGGGCGGCGTGCGAAGCCACGGCGTAGCTCGCCTCGCACGCGATATAGGGCGCACCGAAGCGCGCCGTGGCAGTACGCACCTGCACCTGCGGCCCGGCGGCCGCCTGCACGTGGCGCTGCAAGAGCACGCTCACGCCGGCGGAGGTATTGGGATTGATGACCAGCAGTTGACGCATCGTGTTCGCCCGAGAGGTTCAGCCCCGGCCTCCCAGCAGCCGCACCAGATCGGGCACCTCCTGCTGCGGCGGTGTGAACTCCAGCTGCGACTCGATCCGCTCCAGGTGCTGCAGCATGCGCCGCGCCGCCTCGGGCACATCGCGCAGGCGGATGGCGTCGATCAGTGCACGGTGCTCGCGGCAGCCGCAGGCCGTGGCCTCGTCGCGCTCGCGGGCGCCTGCCGGACCGTAGGTCATGAGGATCAGCGACGTGCGGGACACCAGCTCGCGCAGGATGCGGCCCAGGGTCTGGTGGCCGGCCGCCTGGGCGATGTGCAGATGGAAGTCGCCGGACAGGCGGATCGCGCGGTGGATGTCTCCCGTGGCGCGCGCCTGGTCTTCGTCCTGAATGCACTGCACCAGCCGCTGCACGTCCTGCGCCGTGGCCGCGCCCATGAACAGCGTGACCAGGCGGGGCTCGATGAGCCGGCGCGCCTCGAACACCTCGCGGGCCTCCTGCACGCTGGGCTGCGCCACCGAGGCGCCCTTGCGCGGCGTGAGCGTGACGACCTGCTCGTTGGCCAGGCGCACCAGCACCGGCCGTACGCGCGTGCGCGAGACGCCGAACGCCGCAGCCAGGCGGTCCTCGACCAGCTTGGTGCCGGGCAGCAGGCGGTGGTCGAGGATGGCCGAGACCATGCGCTCGTACATGTCGTTGTCGCTCAGCAGGCCCTCTTCGCCCACCGGCGAATGCGGCCCACCCACGGCCATTGCATCCACGCCCACGCTCATGCGGCGCCTCCGGCACGTCGGCGGCCCAGCAGCCACACCAGGCCCAGCGTGACCGCCATCACCACGAAAGACACCACCGTCGTCACGGTGCCGAGGGCGTAGATGGCCGGCGTGGTGACGGTGGACGTGAGCCCCTGCAGCTCCAGCGGCAGCGTGTTCACGTCGCCGATGGCCTGCGAGGTGCGGGCGATCTCGTCCCAGCTCAGCGTAAAGCCGAACATACCGATGCCCACCACCGACGGCGCGATCAGCGGCAGCACCACATGGGCGAAGCCCTGCCAGGGCGTGGCGCCCAGGTCGCGTGCGGCCTCTTCGTAGGCGGGGTTGAAGCGGTTGAACACGGCGAACATGATCAGCAGCCCGAAGGGCAGCGTCCAGGTCAGGTGGGCGCCCAGCGCCGACGTGAACAGGCCAAGCGACGTGCCGAAGTTCTCCAGGGTGCTCTCCAGCCCCAGCCCGCCCAGCACGGCCTTGATGCCTGTGTCCAGCAGGCGGAACTCCAGGCCGATGCCCAGCGACACGATGATGGACGGCATGATCAGGCTGGCCACCACGATGAAGAACAGCGTGTTGCCACCGGCCAGCCGCTTGCGGAATGCCAGCCCCGCCAGGACCGAGAACACCACCGTGCACAGCATGACGGCGACACCCAGCCCCAGGGAGCGGCGCAGCGCCGCCCCGATGTCCACCACCCCCAGCCCTTCGCCCAGCTGCCGGAACCAATGCAAGGAGACGCCGCGCACCGGGAAGGTGAGGCCGCCTTCGGGCCCCTGGAAACTCAGGATGAAGATCACCAGCATCGGGCCGTACATGAACAGCACGAACAGGGCGAAGACGATCGCCAGGGGCCAGAAGCTGGCGGGGCGGGATTCGCGGACATGCATGGCTACAGTTCCTTGCGGATGTCGACCATGCGGGTCAGGCCCCAGATGATCATGAGGACGACGGACAGCAGGATCACGGCGTTGGCCGCCGCCAGCGGAAACTGCAGGTACGAGGTCTGCACCTGGATGATCTTGCCCACGGAGGCGATCTGCTGCCCTCCCATCACGCCGATCGTGACGAAGTCGCCCATGACGATGGTGATGACGAAGATCGAACCGATGATGATGCCCGTGCGCGAGAGCGGCACGATCACGTTCCACAGCGTCTGCCAGCCGCTGGCGCCGCTGTCGCTGGCGGCTTCCAGCAGGCTGCGGTCGATGCGCATCATGCTGTTGAAGATCGGCACGATCATGAACATGGTGTACAGGTGCACGAAGGCCAGTACCACCGAAAAATCCGAGAACAGCAGCCATTCGATGGGCGTCTCGATCAGGTGCAGGTCGATCAAGGTCTGGTTGACCAGCCCGTTGCGCCCCAGCAGCGGCACCCACGAGATCATGCGGATCACGTTGGACGTCCAGAACGGAATGGTGCACAGCACGAACAGCACCGTCTGCATCCCCGACGAGCGCACATGGAAGGCCAGAAAGTAGGCCACCGCGAAGCCGAGCACCAGGGTGATGAGCCACACCAGGAAACTGAACTTGAGCGTGGAGAGATAGGTGCGCAGCGTGACGCACATATCGGAGGTGTTGCCGCAGCCGTCGAAGACCGCAAGGTAGTTCTTGACCGTGAACGCCGGCAGCAGCTCGTATTCGTTGAAGTCCCAGAAGCTCACCATCAGGATCAGCGCCAGCGGCACCAGGAAGAACAACGCGCACACCAGCGTGAGCGGCGCCGCCTGCCACCACGCGGCGATGCCAGTCGTGGCAGTGCCACCGGCGGACGGAGGAGAAGAAACGACAGTGCTCATGAGCAACACCTGACATCAAGAAGAAACCGTGGCAACCCTCAGGCACCGTGCGCGCTGTCACAAGGCGACACGCCCTCAACATTCAGAAGGCCGCGGAGCAGGCCAGGCCAGCAGACGCCGCGCAAGGGCCGCCCCGCCGCGCTGGCGTCGTCCCCCTTCCCGCGCCAGTACGAGAGAAGGGGGAAGGCGCGCAGCGCCTCAGGGGGATGTACCGTCAAGCCGCCACGAACTCATTCCACTTCTGGACCATGTAGTTGTTCTCGTCCATGAGCGCATTCCAGCAAGCGATGCCGCCCATGCGCGACTCGTAGCTGCCGCCGTCGCGCACGCTGCCCGCCTTGGCCAGCACGTCGCCGTTGGGGCTCTTGATGTCCTGCGCGGCCGGCTTGCCTTCCATCCAGTAGGCCCATTCGTAGGCTTCCATCTTGGCCTTGGCCGTGTCCAGTACCGCGCTGTAGTAGCCCTGGCGGTTCAGGTAGGCGCCGGCCCAGCCATCCAGGAACCAGTTGATGAACTCGTAGGCCCCGTCGAGCTTGCGGCCCGACAGCGTGGCCGGCAGGCCGAAGCCGGCGGCCCAGGCACGGTAGCCCTCCTTGAGCGGCTGGAAGGCGCAGTCGATGCCCTTGGTGCGCACGGCCGTCACGGCGGGGCTCCACATCGACTGGATCACCACCTCGCCGGAGGACATCAGGTTCACCGATTCGTTGAAGTCCTTCCACAAGGCGCGGAACTGGCCGGCACGCTTGGCCTCGATCAGCGTCTTGATGGTGAGGTCGATCTCCTTCTTGGTCATGTTGCCCTTGTCGGGGTACTTGTAGATCCCCATGGCCTCGACCACCATCGCCGCGTCCATGATGCCGATGGAAGGAATGTTCAGGATCGCCGTCTTGCCCTTGAACTCGGGGTTCAGCAGCTCGGCCCAGGAATTGATGGGCCGCTTGATGAGGTCGGGCCGGATGCCCAGCGTGTCGGCGTTGTACACGGTAGGGATCAGGCTCATGAACTGCGTCGGCGCCTTGGCGAAGACCTTGCTCTTTTCGCCCTCCAGGTAGATGACCTTCTTGGGGGCCGTGCCCTGGTCACCCACCGCCTTGCCCGCCACCGTGCCGGTCGTGAACAGTGGGGTGATCTTGTCCGCGTTCTTGATGCGCTTGGTGTCGATGCCCTTGAGGTTGCCCGTGGGCACGATCTTCTTGAGCGAGAAGTATTCGGTGTCGATCAGGTCGAAGCTGTTGGGGGCGGTGACTGCGCGCTTGGTCACATCGTCGGTGGTGACGGCCACGTACTGGATCTTGATGCCCGTGTCCTTCTCGAAGCGCTCGGCAATCGCCTTGTCCTGGTTCACGGCCGTGCCCAGATAGCGCAGCACGATCTTCTCCTGCGAGTGCACCGCAGGAAAGACCCCTGCAGCCAGGATACCGGCCGTTCCCTTGAGCAAGGAACGGCGTTGCACTCCTGCAGTGGAGGCGACAGGCGTGGCGGTGGATTCTGCGAGCACATCGGACATGGGGAAGCTCCTTAGGTTGAAAAACGGAGGGGTGGTGAGAAGGGAACGAGAAGCGAAAGGGCGTACCGGTTCAAGCCGTCACGCAGGTGCCAGGCTGGTGGCCGCAGGGGCGGTCACAGGCCCCAGTGCATGCGCGTGGCTCTGGGTCCAGTGCAGCAGCACTTCGTCGGCCACCTGGTACGGGCTGGCGGCAAAGGCCGCCTCCGACACCATTACCGAGTACTCGGCGGTGGCATGGGACGACAGCGCCGCGCCCGCTTTCTGCAGGCCCAGCAGCACGTAGGTGCCCTGGTATTCCACATCGGTGACCACGGCGCGCATGTGGCTGGACGCCGGAGGCAACGCCTCAGCCGTGCGGGCGATCTGCAGGTGGTCGGTGCGCACGCCGATCTTTCCGGCGGGTGTGTCGATCACGTTGTGGCCACCCATGAACCGGGCGACGAACTCGCTCGCGGGCCGGTTGTAGACCTCGTGCGGAGAACCCACCTGCTCGATCAGGCCGTGGTTCATCACCACCATGGTGTCGGCCAGCGCCATGGCCTCTTCCTGGGAGTGCGTGACGTGGATGAAGGTCAGCCCCAGTTCCTGCTGCCAGCGGCGCAGTTCCGCCCGCATCTGGATGCGCAGGAAGGGATCGAGTGCGGACAGGGGCTCGTCCAGCAACAGCACGCGCGGCTCGGTGATCAGCGCCCGGGCCAGGGCCACCCGCTGCTGCTGTCCGCCCGACAGCTCGGCCGGCTTGCGCTCGGCCAGGTGCCCCATGGCCACGCGCTCCAGCAGAGCGCGGGCGCGGGCCTGGCGCTCCGCCTTGGCCACGCCCTTCATCTTGAGGCTGAACGCCACGTTGTCCAGCGCCGTGAGGTGCGGGAACAGCGCGAAGCTCTGGAACATCATGGCCGTGCCGCGTGCCGCCGCCGGCAGGTCGGTGATGTTGCGGTTGTCCAGCAGCACATCGCCGCTGGTCACCGACTCGTGCCCGGCGATCATGCGCAGCGTGGTGCTCTTGCCGCACCCCGACGGCCCCAGCAGACAGCAGTAGCTGCCGCTGGCGATGCGCAGATTGATGCCATCGACGGCCGGCCTGCCCTGCGCGTAGCGCTTGGTCAGGGCGACGATCTCGATCGCGGCAGGGGCCGCTGCGGGGGTGGAGGCGTCCATGGCCGGGCTGTACGCAAGCCATGTGCCAGGTTTTGAACGCAATCCCTGCACCATTTTGTATACAAATGCAGGGAGCATCGCCGGTGGCACGCGGCGGTGCACCGCGGCCGTGCATGCCCCGGGGCCGGGCGGGCTGCACCACGGCGAGGCAGCCGCCCCAACGGCGGCACCCCGGCCCCCGTCAGGCGGCCGAAGGGCCCGCCACGCCAGCAGATTCGAAGCTCGCCATCTCGCGCAGCACCCGGCAGGCGGACTCCAGCAGCGGCCAGGCCAGTGCGGCGCCCGAGCCCTCGCCCAGCCGCAGGCCCAAGTCCAGCAGCGGCTCGGCCTGCATCTGCTCCAGCATCAGGGCATGGCCGCGCTCGCCGGAGCGGTGCGCGAACACGCAGCGCTCCAACACATGCGGCTGCAGGCGGCTGGCCACCAGCACGGCCGCACTGGTGATGAAGCCGTCCACCACGATCACGCGGCGCAGCCGGGCCGCCTCCAGCACGGCGCCCACCAGCGTCGCCACCTCCAGGCCGCCCAGCGCGGCGAGCGCATCCAGCGGCTCCCGTGCGCCGGCATTGGCGTCCAGCGCCTGTTGCAGCACAGCCCGCTTGCGCTCGATGCCCGCCGCATCCAGCCCCGTGCCGGCGCCCGTGCAGTCGTTCAGGTCCAGTCCGCACAGCCGGGCCAGCAGCAGCGACGCCACCGAAGTGTTGCCGATGCCCATCTCGCCCAGCAGCAGCACGTTGCCCGGCAGTCCGCGCACCACCTCCATGCCGTTGGCCAGGGCCTGCGCACACTCGGCGGCCGTCATCGCCGGGCCTGCCGAGGCATCGGCCGTGCCGGCGGCGACGCGGCGCGACTCCAGGCGGGGCGTGCCCGGCA
>JAEWPH010000224.1 GCA_023460715.1 Pseudomonadota bacterium
GCTCATCGCCCAGTCCGGTACGGCAGCGGTGTCCATCCACGCGGTGGCGCGGGAGGCCCGCACCTCCATCGGCTCGATGTACCACTTCTTCGCCGACCGCGAATGCCTGCTGCTCGCGCTGGCCGAGCGGCACCGCGGGCACCTGAGGCGCATCAACGAAGAGATTGCCCAGACGCCGGCCGCCACCTGGCACCAGCTGTCGGCACCCGCGGCCGTGGCCGCTCTGGTGACCCCCTTCATCGACCACCTGCGTCGGCACCCGGACTTTCTGCCGCTGATGCACGGACGCATGCACAGCCAGGATGACGCCGACTTCATCCGCGGCATCCGCCGCATGCTGCGGGCGCGCATGCCCCAGGCCAGCGCCCGGCAGCACGACCGCTATGCCGCGGTGATCCATGCCATGACCGCAGGCGGCATGCATGTCGGCTACGAGCGTGACCCGGGACAGCAGGACCTGTACCTGGAAGAGATTCCGCGGGCCATCGCCGCGTACCTGACCTTGATCGAGTCCGAGGCCAACGGCATTGCCGCCGGCGGGGGCCCCGCGCCCGTCAGCGCCGGAGCGGCTGTAGCAGCGCCTTGATCCGGCGCGCGAGCACCGCGATCTCGAAGCGCTTGGTCGGCAGCACCTCCATGCCGCGGTCCTCCGCATCGTCGCCATCGGTGCCACAAAAGGCAGGGCTGCGGTGGGCCCGAAAAAAGGCCCGCCGGCGGCGGGCCAACTTGCCTTGCGGGCAAGGTCTGCTGTCCGTCGGCACCGTCTGCCGACCCGCCCACTCTGCGGACTGCCAGCGCGCTGCGGCGTAGGAGGAGATGCCCCTTGCCGACGGCAGCCGGCGCGGTGCAGGTGCAGCTCAGTGCCGAGGCACGGCCGCAGTAACGTGGCCGCACTGTGGGCCTCCATTACGGCAGCCCTATCCTCAGCCTTGTAGAAAGCCCGGGGTGCAGTACGCCCACGGAGAGTTCACCCGGCCTCGCGCCGCGGCCAGCAAGACTTTTTCTTAGACTGTGCCGTTCCCACGAATCACCGGGGCCTCGCCACGCCCCTCCCACGCCATGCTCCAGTACCTCACGGTCCCCGTGACCGCCTTCCAGCAGAACGCCTCGCTCGTCTGGTGCGACGCGACCTCGGCCGCCGCCGTCATCGATCCGGGCGGCGACCTGGACCGGCTGCTGGCCGAGGCCGAGCGTCTGCAGCTGCGGCTCGCGCAGATCTGGCTCACCCACGCCCACATCGACCATGCGGGCGGCGCCGGCGAGCTGGCCGAGCGCCTGCAGCTGCCCATCGTCGGCCCGCACGAGGGCGACCAGTTCTGGATCGACGGCCTGCCGCAGCAAAGTGCCATGTTCGGCTTCCCGCCTGCGCAGGCCTTCACGCCCACGCGCTGGCTGCACGACGGCGACACGGTACAGATCGGGCAGGAGACGCTGCACGTACGCCACTGCCCGGGCCACACCCCCGGCCATGTGGTGTTCCATGCGCCGCAGATCGAGCGCTGCTTCGTGGGCGACGTGCTCTTCGCCGGCAGCATCGGCCGCACGGACTTCCCGCAGGGCAACCACCAGGACCTGATCGACAGCATCGTGCAGCGGCTGTGGCCCATGGGCGATGCGACGGTGTTCATTCCCGGCCACGGGCCCGAGAGCACGTTCGGCCGGGAGCGGCGCAGCAACCCGTACGTCGGCGGGACCTGACGGCGGTGGCGGCCCAGCCGCCTGATTGACCCACGTCAAGGAACGGTGGCACACCGCGGCGGCAGCCCCGGGAAAACCCTTACCCCCACCCCATCCGGGGGTAGCATGGCTGCAAACAAGAGGGGAGTGGCCGCCATCGGCGCCCATCGGTTCTCTTCTTGCGCGACTGCAAAGGAGAAGGCCATGTCCAACGCCGCACCGCCGAGTGCCCCCATCCAATCCCCGCTGGAGCCCGATTCATCCCGCAAGCTGGGCTTTCTGCTGCTGGGGCTGGTGCTCTACGTCATCGTGCTGAAGCTGCCCACGCCGGCAGGGCTCAGCCCCTCCGGCCAGGTGGCGCTGGGCCTGCTGGCGCTGGTCGTCACGCTGTGGATCAGCGAGTGCGTCTCGCCGGCCAACAGCGCCGTCATCCTGACCGGCGCAGCCGTGCTGGGGCTGATGGGCAAGACCCTCACGCCCACCGGCCCGGTCATGAAGTCTGCCGACGCGCTGGGCGTCATGCTGACGGGCTTCTCGTCCACCGCCGTGCTGCTGGTGGCCGCTGCCCTGTTCCTGGCGGTGGCGCTCAAGCACACGGGCCTGGACCGCCGCGTGGCCCTGCTGGTGATGAGCCGCATCGGCATCTCGCCGGCCCGGCTCACGCTGGGCGCCATGCTGGTGGGCTTCGCCCTGGCGCTGTTCATTCCCTCGGCCACGGCCCGCGTGGGTGCCGTGATCCCCATCATGATCGGCATCACCGCGGCGCTGAGCCTGCCCGTCAACAGCACGCTGGGCGCCACGCTGCTGATCGTGACCGCCCAGGCCTGCTCCATCTTCAACATGGGCTTCAAGACCGGCGCAGCGCAGAACCTCATCAGCCTGGACTTCCTGCAAAAGGCGTTCGGCCATTCCGTGACCTGGGGACAGTGGTTCATCACCGCCCTGCCGTTCACGCTGGGCATGAGCGTGGTGCTGTTCTTCGCCGCCCTGTGGCTGCTGCGCCCGCAGGTGCCGGACCAGGCGCAGGCCGCCGCCAAGCTGCGCGAACAGCTGGCCGCCATGGGCCCGGTGAGCGCACCCGAGAAGCGGCTGATCGCCGTCGCCCTGCTGCTGCTGGTGATGTGGTCCACCGAGGGCGC
This sequence comes from Pseudomonadota bacterium, assembly GCA_023460715.1. Classification (GTDB taxonomy): domain Bacteria; phylum Pseudomonadota; class Gammaproteobacteria; order Burkholderiales; family Burkholderiaceae_C; genus Paracidovorax. The sequence goes on from JAEWPH010000224.1 coordinate 2,817, forward strand.
CCTGCACCCGTTCGACACCACCACCACCACGCAGATCGGCATCGCGCTGCTGCTGATGCCGCGCATCGGCGTGATGCACTGGGCCCAGGCCGAGAAGCTCGTGCCCTGGGGCACGGTGGTGCTGTTCGCGGCCTCCATCTCGCTGGGCACGCTGCTGTCCAAGAGCGGCGCCGCGGCCTGGCTGGCCCAGCAGACCCTGGGCCAGTTGGGCCTGGCGGCGCTGCCGGTGGTGGCGGTGATCGGCGCGCTGTCGGTGTTCAGCATCGTGCTGCACCTGGGCTTCGCCTCGGCCACCGGCCTGGCCAGCACGCTGATCCCCATCTTCATCGCCTTCGCGCAGACCCTGCCGGTGAGCAAGGAAACCGCCTTCGGCATCGTGATGATCCAGAGCTTCGTGGTGTCGTTCGGCTTCATCCTGCCCACCAACGCCCCGCAGAACATGCTGTGCTACGGCACCGGTGCCTTCAACACCATGCAGTTCGCCAAGGTGGGCGTGGTGATGACGCTGGCCGGGCTGGCGCTCATCCTGCTGTTGTCGGCCACGGTGTGGCCCATGATGGGGGTGCTCTGAATGAGACGACACCCCCCTGCGCCGCTCCGCGGCTTCCCCCCGCTCTCCCCGTGCGGCGCACGGCGGGCAGGGGGACGACGCCAGTGGCCTGGCAAAGCCAGTTCCACGGCGTCTGCGGGCCTGGCCTGCTCCGCGGCCATCGGAGGGATGACGCCGCGCCGGTTTCGTAAGTTGCAGGTGGCGCACAGCGCCAGGGAGAACTGACATGGGAGCAAGGATCGGCGTCATCGGCGCGGGACAGGTGGGGGCCGCGGCGGCCTATCTGCTGTCGTCCACGCCCGGGGTGAGCGAAATCGTGCTGGTGGACCTGGACACGGCCCGGGCCGCGGGCGAGGCGGCGGACATCGGCCACGCGGCGGCCTTCGGCACCTCGGCGCGGGTGCGCGAGGGGCACTATGCCGACCTGGCCGGCTGCGCGGTGGTGGTGATCACCGCGGGCGCCAGCCTCAAGCCCGGCCAGACCCGGCTGGAGCTGGTGCAGCAGAACCTGCGCATCGTGGACCGGATCGTCGAGCAGGTGCTGCAGGCCGCGCCCGGATGCGTGCTGCTGTTCGCCACCAACCCGGTGGACGTGATGCCGGCGCTGGCCGTGCAGCGCTGGGGCGTGCCGCCCGGCCGCGCCATCGGCACGGGCTGCATGCTGGACTCGATCCGCTTCCGCGACCGGCTGGCCCACCACCTGGCCGTGGCGCCGGGCTCGGTGCACGCCTACGTGTTCGGCGAGCACGGCGACTCGCAGGTACTGCACTGGTCGTCGGCGCAGGCTGGGGGCGTGCCCATCCTGGAATTTGCCGCGCAGCGCGGCCAGCCCATCGACGCAGCCCTGCAGCACACCATCGCCGAGGACGTGCGCACGGCGGCCTACCGCATCAAGGCCGGCAAGGGCGTGTCCAACTTCGGCATCGGCGGCTGCATCGCGCGGCTGGTGCGCGCCATCGTGGGCGACGAGCACAGCGTGTTCTCGGTCTCCACCTACCTGCCCGAACTGCAGGGCGTGCGCAACACCTGCGTGTCCCTGCCCCACGTGCTGAATGCGCAGGGCGCCAGCGCCCCGCTGCAGCCCCAGTGGTCGGCGCAGGAGGCGGCGGCGCTGCGCGCCAGCGCGGCCGTGCTGTCGGACACCATTGCGGGTGCGCTGCAGTCGCTGCCTGCGCGGAGTGTTTAACTATTATTTTTATAGCCCCTTGCGCTTATCCATCAAGCGCCACAGGCCGATTTGACTTGAATATCGGCGGAACCGCCGGGTCAGGCTGCCGGCTGCAGCACCCCGTGCATGGCGGCGGCGAAGCGCGGGTCGGCCATGGCGCCCACGTTGCAGCGCGACCAGCGGGACGGCGCCGACGGGTCCACGTGGAAGACGCGCCCGGGCGCCATGGTCACCTTGCGGGCCATGAGCTGCTCGGCCAGCGGCAGCGAATCCGCCACGCCGGGGAAGGCCACCCACAGGTAGAGGCTCTGCGCGCTGCGCGCGAACACCTCGCAGCCCGCGCCGTCCAGCCAGGCCAGCGCCTGGGCCGTGGCCTGGCCCAGCTTCTGGCGCAGGCGCACCAGGTGGCGCTCGTAGTGGCCCTCGCGCAGCATCACGTCCACCATGCGCTCGCAGTATTCCGAGCCGCTCACGTGGATCAGCGCCTTCAGGTCGGCCAGGTCGCTGGCCAGCGCGTCGTTGCAGGCGATGAAGCCCACGCGCAGCGCGGCCGAGAACGACTTGGAGAAGCTGCCGATGTAGATGGTGCGCTCCAGCTGGTCGAGCGTGGACAGGCGCACGGCCGAGGTGGGCTTGAAGTCCGCCAGCGGGTCGTCTTCCACGATCAGCAGGTTGTGGCGTTCGGCCAGCTGTAGCACCTTGTAGGCCTTGGCGGCTGTGATGTCCGATCCCGTGGGGTTGTGGGCGAGTGATTGCGTGAAGAAAAGCCGCGGGCGCTCCTGCTGCAGCAGCGCGTCGAGCGCCGCGACGTCGGGCCCGTCGGCCAGGCGCGGCACGCCGATCACCCGCGCGCCAGCCAGCTTGAGCTTGCCGAACAGCGGGTAGTAGCCCGGCTCGTCCACCAGCACCTTGGCGTCCGGCGGCACGAAGTAGCGGATGACTAGGTCCATCGCGTCGTTGGCGCCATGCGTCAGCACCAATTGGCCGGGCGTCGCCTGCAGGCCGAAGTTGCCCAGCTTGCGCACCAGGCTGTCCCTCAGCGGCGCATATCCATAGCGGCTGCCGTAGCGGAACAGCGAGCCCAGACCCGTGCGCACCACCTTCTGGTGGTAGCGGTCCAGCCGCATGTCGGCCAGCCATTCGACCGGCGGAAAGCCGTCGCCCACGGCCACGGCGCCCGGCTCGGTCTTGAGCTGCTCGCGCATCAGCCAGACGATATCCATGGCGCGGCCCAGCTGGCCGGCGTCTTCCTGCGCCCGTTGCGCGGACCGCGCCGTGCCCAGCACGTAGAAGCCCGAGCCCCGGCGCGGCTCCACCAGCCCGCGCGAAACCAGCAGGTCGAACGCCGCCACGATGGTGTTCTTGGCATAGCGGTGCAACTGCGCCAGCTCGCGCAGCGACGGCAGCTTGTCGCCCGGCCGGTACACGCCGTCGGCGATCTGCTGGCCGATCAGGTCGGCCAACGTGTCGGCGATCGGCGCCGAACGCCCTCTGCTTTCCGCCATCGCGGCCCTCCGTTCATGTTGCACTGCGATGGTACTGTTCCCGCAAACTGTACCTTTTTAAGAGGGTACAGTTTGCCTACAGTCCGGCGATCCGATGGATTCAGACTTTCAGGAGATCGCCTTCATGGTTGCCGACTCGCGCCTGCCCAATTTCCGCGCCCTCACCCCCGCCCAGCGGTGGGATTTCCTCGCCGACGCCTGCGGCCTCACCGACGCCGAACGCGCGCTGGTGCGCCAGCCCGGCGCCCTGCCCCCGCAGCTGGCGGACGGCATGATCGAGAACGTGTTCGGCACGTTCGAGTTGCCGATGGGCGTGGCCAGCAACTTCCAGATCAACGGCCGCGACGTGCTGATTCCGATGGCGGTGGAAGAGCCCTCCATCGTCGCCGCCGCGTCGTACATGGCCAAGCTGGCGCGCGAGAGCGGGGGCTTCCAGACCTCCAGCACGCTGCCGCTGATGCGCGCCCAGGTGCAGGTGGTGGGCATCGCCGACCCGTACGGCGCGCGCATCGCGGTGCTGCAGGCGCGCGAGCAGATCATCGAGCGCGCCAACAGCCGCGACAAGGTGCTGATCGGCTTGGGCGGCGGCTGCAAGGACATCGAGGTGCATGTGTTCCCCGACTCGCCGCGCGGCGCGATGATCGTCATGCACCTGATCGTGGATGTGCGCGACGCCATGGGCGCCAACACCGTCAACACCATGGCCGAATCGGTGGCGCCGCTGGTGGAAGAGATCACGGGCGGCTCGGTGCGCCTGCGCATCCTCTCCAACTTGGCCGACCTGCGCCTGGCCCGCGCCCGCGTGCGGCTCACGGCCGACACGCTGAAGACCAAGGAGCGCAGCGGCGAGGAGATCATCGAAGGCATTCTGGACGCCTACACCTTCGCCGCCATCGACCCCTACCGCGCCGCCACGCACAACAAGGGCATCATGAACGGCAGCGACCCCGTCATCGACGCCACCGGCAACGACTGGCGCGCGGTGGAGGCCGGCGCCCATGCATACGCCAGCCGCGACGGCCTCTACACCTCGCTCACGCGCTGGGAGAAGGACACCTCCGGCGCGCTGGTCGGCACCATCGAGCTACCCATGCCCGTGGGCCTGGTGGGAGGCGCCACCAAGACGCACCCGCTGGCCCGCCTGGCGCTCAAGATGATGGACGTGAAGACCGCGCAGGAGCTGGGCGAGATCGCCGCGGCCGTGGGACTGGCGCAGAACATGGGCGCCCTGCGCGCCCTCGCCACCGAAGGCATCCAGCGCGGCCACATGGCCCTGCACGCCCGCAACATCGCCCTGGTGGCCGGTGCCACGGGCGACGAGGTGGACGCCGTCGCCAAACGCCTGGCCGCCGAGCACGACGTGCGCACCGACCGCGCGCTGGAAGTGCTGCAGGAACTGCGTGCCCAGGGCTGAACCCGACACCGCCCGGCGGCGGTGGGGCCGCCGGGACGCGGCACGTTCCCCCCACCACCGAACCATAACCAGGAGACAAGCATGACAACCAAAGACCCCGCCACCTGGCGGCTGGCAGAAGTCTGGGGCGACACCGTCGACCTGCGGCACCTGGCCTGGTCCATCGTGATCGGCATCGGCATCAGCGTGGTCGGCTTCTACCTGGCCAGCCGCTGGCTGGCCACGGTGGTCGAATCGAAACAGCTGGCGCACGCCTACGCCATGCTCGCCGGCCTGGCCGGCTGCGTGACGGCCGGCGTGATCTGCGCGCGTGCCTTTCCCCCGAAGCGCGAAGTGACCGAGCAGGACACCTCCGCCGACCCGGCCTGGCGCCGCGAGGTGCTGGAGGAACTGGCCGCGCAGCCCGGCGGGCTGGGCTCCGTCACCGACCTGCCGCCGGTGGTGGTGCAGGAATTAAAGGAGTTGAAGCTCTACGACCTGTTCGTGCAGAACGCACAGAGCGCCGCCACTCCATCCACCACGCAGAACGTGGCCACCGGCCGCGCGACGCACTGACCCCGGGGAGCACGACATGGATCCGCAACTCCTCAACGACATCGCCGTCGCAGCCGCCATGGGGCTGGTCGGCGCGGTAGTGTTCGCCGCCATAGGTCTGGTCTCGGGCACCGATGAAACCACCACGCTCGCACCGCTCACCCTGCTGGTGGTGCTGCTGGGCGTGCCGCCCGCCGGCGTGTTCACTTTCTTCCTGGCCGGCGCCGTGGCAAAGCACATGACGCATGCCGTGCCCACCGCCCTGCTGGGCATACCGGGCGACACGCTGGCTACGCCGCTGCTGCAGGACGCCAACATGCTGCGCAAGCTGGGCGTGCCGCACATTGCCCTGCGCAAGATGGTCTCGGGCGCCATCGTCGCGGCCTTCGTGGCTGTGCCGCTGGCCGTGCTGTTCGCCGTCATGCTGGCGCCGTTCGGCTCCACCATCACCAAGACGGCGCCGTGGATCTTCCTAGCCGCCGCGCTGCTCATCGCCTACTTCTCGGCGGGCCGCTGGGCCTCGGTGGCGCTGCTGGTGCCCTTCGTGGTGGTGATCATCGCGCTGCAGGCGCTGACCGCGAAGTACGAGGTGAAGCTCAGCATCAGCTACTTCCTGGGCATCGCCATCGGCCCGCTGATCGCCGACCTGTTCACCGTGATCGCGCCAGCCGGCCGCCAGCGCATGCTGCGCGACCAGGTGCGCCAGTTCAACCTGGCGCCAGACGTGAAGGGCTGGTCGGGCTACTTCCCCAACCCGCTCAAGGTGATGGACCGCGTGCAGACCCGCTGGACGCTGATCACCGCCACGATCTCCAGCGCCACCTTCGTGTTCAGCCCCGTGGCCATGACGGTGGTGCTGGGTGAGCTGGTGGGCTCGCGCATCAAGCACGCCTACCACCGGCTGACCACCGTGCTGAGCGCGCGCAACGGCGTGACCGAGGCGACCTACATCGCCGAGGCGCTGATCCCGCTGATCGCCTTCGGCCTGCCGCTCAGCCCCGTGGCCGCCGGCCCGGCCGCGCCGCTGTTCAACGCGCCGCCGCGCTTCACCGTGGATGCCGCCACCGGCCAGACGCACAACCTGCACAACCTGCTGAACCACTGGGAGTTCCTGGGCTACGGCATGCTGTCGGTGCTGCTGGCCGCCGTGGTGTCGTACCCGTTCGCGATGAACTTCGCGCGGCGCGCGGCGCTGTTCGTCTCGCGCCGGGTGAGCCACGAGGCCATCATCGCCACCTTCGTGGGCCTGATCATCGTGATCAGCGTGTGGGAAGGCCAGCTGCTGGGTCTGCTGGTGATCCTGACCATGGGCCTGCTGGGCGGCCTGCTGTCGCGCAACTTCGGCTTCAACACCGGCGTGCAGTTCATGGGCTACTACACGGCGGTGCTGAGCGTGCCGGCGATCGTCAAGCTGTTCTGACCCCTCAGCCAGCGCCGGAGCGATGGCCGCGCACCCGGGCGGCCATCGCCCGCATTCCGCACGGGGGAGCACCACGAACGGCAGCGCCGCACCGTTGCGGACACGCAGCGGGCGGAACGCCCGCCCCAATACTTCAATTTTGATAGCTACCTGCGCTTATTCCATAAGCGCTAGAGGGCGATTCGACTTGAAAAATCCTACAGCAGCTATGCGAGTTAGCCGCGCTGCTTGGCAG
>JAEWPH010000225.1 GCA_023460715.1 Pseudomonadota bacterium
CCCCTGGGGCCGCGCTGCCCCGGCCGGACAGCCGGCCGCGCCGGTGGCGTTGCCCGCGGCGGGAAGCCAGGTTCCGCTGGTGCTGGTGGTGGACGATTCCATCACCGTGCGCCGGGTGACGCAGCGCCTGCTGCTGCGCGAAGGCTACCGCGTCGCGCTGGCCGCCGACGGTCTGCAGGCCCTGGAGCGGCTGCAGGAGGAGCGCCCGACGGTGGTGCTGTCAGATATCGAAATGCCGCGCATGGACGGCTTCGACCTAGCGCGCAACATCCGGTCGGATGCGGCGTTGCAGGGTCTGCCCATCATCATGATCACGTCGCGCATCGCCCAGAAGCACCGCGAGCATGCCATGGAGCTGGGGGTGAACCACTACCTGGGCAAGCCGTATTCCGACGAGGAACTGCTGGGCCTGGTGCAGCGCTACGCCGCGGCCGCACGCGAGGCAGCGGTGGCCTGAGGGCGCGCTGCACCGCGGGATAAAAAAGGCCTGCCGGGCATTCCGGCAGGCCTTTTTTATGGGCGGGGGCTCCTCAGCCGGCCTTGACCACGGCGTAGCGCCGCAGCGTGCGCTCCCGCGCAGCGTCGTGCTCCACGATGGGGTGTGGGTAGGTGGTGCCCAGTACGACCTCCGCCTCCTGCAGTTCCAGCGGCCGGGCCTTCCAGGGCGCGTGCAGGGCGGCATCGGGCAGCTTTGCCAGCGCCGGCAGGTAGCGGCGGATGAACTGGCCTTGGGGGTCGAACTTCTGGCTCTGGCTGACCGGGTTGAAGATGCGGAAGTAGGGCTGCGCATCGCAGCCGCTGGAGCTGGCCCACTGCCAGCCGCCGTTGTTGGCCGACAGGTCGAAATCGTTGAGCTTCTCCGCAAAGTAGCGTTCGCCCCAGCGCCAGTCCAGCCCCAAGTCCTTCACCAGGAAGCTGGCCACCACCATGCGCAGGCGGTTGTGCATGTAGCCCGTCTGGTTGATCTGGGCCATGGCGGCGTCGACCAGCGGGTAGCCCGTGCGGCCCTCGCACCAGGCCGCGAAGAGGGCGTCGGCGTCGGGGCCGCTTTCCCACTGGATGGCGTCGTAGGCCGGCTTGAAGCTCGCACCCACGACATGGGGGTGGTGCGCCAGCACCTGGAAGTAGAAGTCGCGCCAGATCAGCTCGCTCAGCCAGGTGGCGGCGCCGGCGCTGCCGGCCTGGCTGCGCGCGTAGGCCGTGCGTGCCGCCAAGCGGGGCGACAGCGTGCCGAAGCGCAGATGCACGCTGAGGTAGCTCGGGCCTTTCACCGCGGGAAAGTCGCGCGCCTCGTCGTAGGCATCGATGCGTTCCAGGAAGTCGTCGAACAGGGCCTGGGCGCCCTGCATGCCGGTAGGCAGCCGCAGCTGCGCCAGCCCGGCGGGCTCGAACCCCAAGGCCTGTAGCGAGGGCACGCCGCGGCGCAGGCCCTCGGGCCGTTCTGCCAGGTTCCGGCCGTAGCGCTCCACCGGGTAGGCGCTCAGGTAGAAATCGTCCACCTTGCGCAGCCAGGCGTTCTTGTACGGCGTGAACACGCTGTAGGGCGTGGCGGACTGCGTCATCACCTCGCCGCGCTCGAAGATGGTGTGGTCCTTGAAGGTCAGCAGGCGCATGCCGAGCGCCTGCAGCGCGGTGCGCACGTGGGCGTCGCGTTCCAGGGCCTGGGGCTCGTCGTCATGGTTGGCGAAGACGGCCTGCACCTGCAGCTGGCGGGCCAGCGCCGGAATGTCGTCGCGCGCCACGGCATGGCGCACGATGAGACCGCCGTGCGGCTGGCCAGAGAGATCGCGCAGACCCTCGTCCAGCGGCACCAGCGATTCGCGGATGAACTCCACGCGCCGGTCCGCGCGGGGCAGGGGGTCGAGGATCTCGCGGTCGAAGACGAACACGCAATGCACCTGGGCGCATTGGCGCAGGGCGTGGTACAGGGCGGCTTGGTCGTCGACGCGCAGGTCGCGCCGGAACCAGACGAGGCCGGAGGAAAAAGTAGGCGCCATGATCACCGTTAAAATTGCCGGATGCCTGCCGATTCTGCGCCCATGAACCTGACGCACCATTTCCTGATCGCCATGCCGGGGCTGGAGGATGCGTCTTTCGCGCGCAGCGTGGTCTATCTGTGCGAGCACAGCGAGCGCGGCGCGCTCGGGCTGATCATCAACAAGCCTTCGGACATCAACCTCAAGGGCCTGTTCGACAAGGTCGATCTGTCGCTGCGCCGCGACGACCTCACCGAGGAGCCCGTCTACCAGGGCGGCCCCGTGCAGACCGAGCGCGGCTTCGTGCTGCACGAGCGCATGGCCACCGATTCGGAGGATGCGGACGAGTCCGCCTACGCCTCCACCATGACCATCCCCGGCGGCCTGGAGATGACCACCTCCAAGGACGTGCTGGAAGCCCTGTCCACCGGCGCGGGCCCCCGGCGTGTGCTGGTCACGCTGGGCTACGCCTCCTGGGGCGAAGGGCAGCTCGAATCGGAGCTGGCCGAGAACAGCTGGCTCACCGTGGGCGCCGATGCGTCCGTCATCTTCGACACGCCCGTGGCCGAACGCTACGACCGCGCGCTGGGTCTGCTGGGCCTGCAGTCGTGGATGCTCTCGCCTGAGGCCGGGCACGCATGAGCGGCACGCCTGCCCCTGCCGCTGCCCCCGCCGTTCCCGCGCATTTCCAATCCTTCCTGGCTTTCGACTTCGGGCTCAAGCGCACAGGCGTGGCCGTGGGCAACAAGATGCTGCGCACCGCCACGCCGCAGGAGACCATCCGCGCCGAGGGCGACGCGCGCTTCACGCACGTGGCACAGCGCATCAAGGACTGGCAGCCCGACGCGCTGGTGGTGGGCGTGCCCTACCACCCCGACGGTGCGGCCCATGAGAACACCGCCCGGGCGCTGAAGTTCGCGCGCCAGCTGCGCGGCCGCTTCGGCCTGCAGGTCTTCGAGGTGGACGAGCGCTACAGCACGACCGAGGCGCATTCCACCGGTGCGCGCGATGCCGACGCGGCCTCGGCCTGCATCATCCTGGAACAGTTTTTGAGGAACCTGCCATGAGTGCCACCCCTTCTTCTTCGCCGCCGTCGAACGGCCATCTGACGCTGGATGCCGAGGCCCTGTACCGCGAGCTGCTGCGCGGCGTGCGGTCGCTGCGCGGACCGAACACGTACCTGGCCGGCATCGCCTCGGGCGGCGCCTGGCTGGCCGAGCGCCTGCAGAAGGACCTGGGCCTGGAAGGCGAGGCCGGCGTGCTGTCGTCCGCCATGCACCGCGACGATTTCTCCCAGCGCGGCCTGTCGGTGAGCGCGCAGACGGCGCTGCCCTTCGACGTGAACGGCGCCGACATCCTGCTGCTGGACGACGTGCTGTACACCGGCCGCACCATCCGCGCCGTGCTCAACGAGCTGTTCGACTACGGCCGGCCGGCCAGCGTGCGCCTGGCGGTGCTGGTGGACCGCGGCGGCCGCGAGCTGCCGGTGGCGGCCGAGTTCGCCGCCGCGCGCGTGGCGCTGCCGGACACGCAGTCGCTGGCCCTGGCCCGCACCGAGGCCGGCGCCTTCCATTTCGACATCAAAGCAGTGAACCCCCAAGAGGCCTGACGGTGCTGTACAAGCGCAACCCCCAACTCAACGCCAACGGCGAGCTGATCCACCTGCTGTCGATCGAGGGCCTGCCCAAGGGCATCGTGACGCACATCCTCGACACGGCCGCCAACTTCGTCTCGGTCAACGACCGCGAGGTGAAGAAGGTGCCGCTCTTGCGCGGCAAGAGCGTGTTCAACCTGTTCTTCGAGAACAGCACGCGCACGCGCACCACGTTCGAGATCGCGGCCAAGCGCCTTTCGGCCGACGTGATCAACCTGGACATCGCGCGCAGCTCCGCCAGCAAGGGCGAATCGCTGCTGGACACCATCGCCAACCTGTCGGCCATGGCGGCCGACCTGTTCGTGGTGCGGCACAGCGAATCGGGCGCGCCCTACCTCATCGCCCAGCACGTGGCGCCGCATGTGCACGTGATCAACGCGGGCGACGGCCGGCATGCGCACCCTACACAGGGGCTGCTCGACATGTTCACCATCCGCCACTACAAGAAGGACTTCAGCAACCTCAGCGTGGCCATCGTGGGCGACGTGCTGCACTCCCGCGTGGCGCGCTCCGACATCCACGGCCTGACGACGCTGGGCTGCCCCGACGTGCGCGTGGTGGGCCCGCGCACGCTGGTGCCGTCCGATATGGCGCAGATGGGTGTGCGTGTGTGCCACACGCTCGAAGAAGGCATCAAGGACGCCGACGTGGTGATCGCCCTGCGCCTGCAGAACGAGCGCATGAGCGGCGCGCTGCTGCCTTCGAGCCAGGAGTATTTCAAGAGCTTCGGCCTCACGCCCGAGCGCCTGCGCCTGGCCAAGCCCGATGCCATCGTGATGCACCCCGGTCCCATCAACCGCGGCGTGGAGATCGACTCCGCCGTGGTCGATGGCCCGCAGGCCGTGATCCTGCCGCAGGTCACCTTCGGCATCGCCGTGCGCATGGCGGTCATGTCGATCGTGGCGGGGAATGAAGCGTGACTTCCCTGGGGCGCTTCGCGCCTCGGCGCTGCCGCCAGAAGCGGCGGGTGGCCTGGGCCGCGCCAGAACTCCCTGTCTTGCCCATCGGCTGGCAGGTAGGGGCGCAACGTGATTGATTTGCTCTGTTATTGATAGCTGGTTGCGTTTGTCCATCAAGCGCTAGAGGCATATTGGGCTTAAAACCATGAAGATACTGATCCAGAACGGCCGCGTGATCGATCCGGCCAGCGGCCTCGACCGGGTGTGCGACGTGGCGATGGCCGCGGGCCGCATCGTGGCGATCGACCGGGCGCCCAGCGGCTTCACGCCCAGCCGCGTGATCGACGCCACGGGCTGCTGGGTGCTGCCCGGCCTGGTGGACTTGGCGGCGCGCCTGCGCGAGCCCGGCCACGAGCACGAGGGCATGCTCGAATCCGAAATGGCCGCGGCCGTGGCCGGCGGCGTGACCAGCCTGGTCTGCCCGCCCGACACCGACCCGGTGCTGGACGAGCCCGGCCTGGTGGAGATGCTCAAGTTCCGCGCCGAGAAGCTGCACCAGTCCCGCCTGTTCCCGCTGGGCGCGCTCACGCGCGGCCTGGCTGGCGAGGTGCTGACCGAGATGGCCGAGCTGACAGAATCCGGCTGCGTGGGTTTTGCCCAGGCCGACGTGGCGCTGCAGAGCACGCAGGTGCTGCAGCGCGCGCTGCAGTACGCCGCCACCTACGGCTACACCGTGTGGCTGCGCCCGCAGGAGCTGTACTTGGGCAAGGGCGTGGCCGCCAGCGGCCCGCTGGCCACCCGCCTGGGGCTGTCGGGCATTCCCGTCGCGGCCGAGACGATCGCGCTGCACACCATCTTCGAACTGCTCAAGACCACGGGCGCCCGCGTGCACTTGTGCCGCCTGTCCAGCGCCGCCGGCGTGGACCTGGTGCGCCAGGCCAAGGCGGCCGGGCTGAAGGTGACCTGCGACGTGAGCATCAACTCGCTGATGTTCACCGATACCGACATCGGCTTCTTCGACAGCCGCGCCCGCCTGTCGCCGCCGCTGCGCCAGCAGCGCGACCGCGATGCGCTGGTGGCCGCGCTGGCCGACGGCACGATCGACGCGCTGGTCTCCGACCACACGCCGGTCGATGAAGACGAGAAGGTGCTGCCGTTCGCCGAGGCCGAGCCCGGCGCGACGGGTCTGGAGCTGCTGCTGAGCGTGGCGATCAAGTGGTCGCAGGACGGCGGCGCGCCGCTCGCCCGCGCGCTGGCGGCGGTGACCAGCGAGCCCGCCCGCGTGCTGGGCGCGTCGCTCGGCACGCTGCAGGCCAGCGTGGGCCAGATCGTGGAAGGCGGCGTGGGCGACCTGTGCATCGTCGACCCGGCTGCGGCCTGGACGGTGCAGGCCGACGCGTTGGCCAGCCAGGGCAAGCACACGCCGTTCTCGTCGTACGAGCTGCCCGGCCGCGTGCGCTGCACGCTGGTCGGCGGCCAGGTCGCGTTCGAGCGCGGCTGAGCCACCGCATGTTGCGCCAGGCCCGCGCCTGCGGGCGCATGCTGCGCCTGATCGCCCACATCCTTGCCGGGCTGGGCACGGTGCTGCTGCGCTTTCCGCGCATGCCGGTGGCACAGCAGCGTGCCCGCGTGCAGGCCTGGCAACTCGAACTGTTGGCCCGCGCCGGCGTCACGCTGACGGTGCGCGGCACGCCGCCCGTGCAGGGGCCGGTGCTGCTGGTGGCCAACCACATCTCGTGGCTCGACATTCCGGTGATGCACGCGGCGCGGCATTGCCGCTTCATCTCCAAGTCCGACGTGAAGGGCTGGCCGCTGCTGGGCCGGCTGGCCACGGCGGCGGGCACCCTCTACATCGAACGCAGCTCGCGGCGCGACGCGCGGCGCATGGTGCAGACCATGCAGCAGGCGCTGGCCGAGGGCGATGTGCTGGCCGTGTTTCCCGAAGGCACGACGGGCGACGGCATCACGCTGCTGCCCTTCCACGCCAACCTGCTGCAGGCGGCGGTGGAGGCCGACGCGCCGGTGCAGCCCGTGGGCCTGCGCTTCATCGACCGCGCAACGGGCGAGATCACCCAGGCGGCCAGCTACATCGGCGACGAGTCGCTGGTGGGCTCGCTGTGGCGCACCCTGTGCGCCGACGGCCTGGTGGCGGTCGTGCACTACGGCGCGCCGCAGCAGGCCGCGGGGCGCGACCGGCGCGTGTGGAGCGACGATCTGCGTAGCGCCGTCGATGCCCTGCGCCAGCGTTGAGTGGAATCGCTCCTGAAGTTGTAGCTGTTTGCGCTCGTATTTGCTGGGCTTTAGGTACTTTGATGCCTGAATCGACCGGTTGACAAGCGCTGGCAGCTATCAAATTTGAACCGCTGAGGTCGGTGCCGACTCGCGCGGGAATGTCACCACATGGTCCACCTGGGGCCGGATGCCGATCCACTCGCCCACCGCATGGTTGTGGTGGCTGGGCACGTGGGCCAGCACCGCGAGGCCGTTGGCCAGTTCCAGCGTGTACAGGAACTCCGAGCCGCGGAACGACTTGCGCGTGATGCGCGCCTGCACGGGCGCGGCGTCGTCGTGCACCACGTCGTCGGCGCGCAGCAGCACGTCGCATTCACCGCCGGGGTAGCTGGCGGGCAGGGGGCATTCCGCCAGGTCGGTCAGCTCGCCCAGCGGCGTCTGCGCCACCACGTGCTCGCCGCGCTGCACCAGCGTGGCCGGCGCGAACACGCCGTGGCCGATGAAGTCCGCCACGAAGCGCGTGGCCGGCCGGTGGTAGAGCGCATAGGCGTCGTCCCACTGGTGCAGCTCGCCGGCCTGCATCACGCCGATGCGGTCGCCGATGGCAAAGGCCTCCAGCTGGTCGTGGGTGACGAACAGGGCGGTGGCGCCTGCGGCCTTCAGGATGCCGCGGACTTCATGCGCCAGGCGCTCGCGCAGGTCCACGTCGAGGTTGGAGAACGGCTCGTCCAGCAGCATCAGCTGCGGGCGCGGTGCCAGCGCGCGGGCCAGCGCCACGCGCTGCTGCTGGCCGCCCGACAGCTCGTGCGGATAGCGCTGCTCGCTGCCCTCCAGGCCCACCAGCTGCAGCACTTCGTGCACGCGCGCGGCCTGCTCGGCCCGGGGCAGGGCGTGGATGCCGAAGGCCACGTTCTTGCCGACCGACAGGTGCGGGAAGAGGGCGTAGTCCTGGAACACCATGCCGATGCGGCGCTGCTCCGGCGGCACGCTGCGGCCGGCGCTGCTGACGGCCGCGCCGCTCAGGCGGATCTCGCCGGCCGCCACGGGCTCCAGCCCCGCCACGGCGCGCAGCAGCGTGGTCTTGCCGCAGCCCGAAGGGCCGATCAGCACGCCGATCTCGCCGGCCGCCAGGCTCAGCGACACGCCGCGCACGGCCGCCTGTGCGCGGCCGGCGTAGCGCACTTCGAGTTGGGAGACTTCCAGGAACATGCGGGGGATTCTAGGGTGCGCAGATGCGTAGAATTCGCATTTACCCCTCCGGCCAGGCGCTTTGCGCCCCGGCGCCCTTCTTTCCCCTCCCAGGCCGTCCCTTGCCACGCACCTTGTCGCTTGCCCTGCGCTCCCTTCCCCTGATCGTGCTGGCGGCCGTGCTCACCCTGCCGGTGCTGGCCGTGCTGGGCTCGTGGCTGCCCTGGGGGCACGGGGGCGAAGAGGCCGGCGCCATCCTGCGTGCGATGGCATCCACCGTGCTGCCGGGCTACTTCGCCACCACCGTGTGGCTGGGCCTGGCGGTGGCGCTGGGCGCGGCCGTGGTGGGCACGGCCACGGCGGCAGCGGTCACGCTGTTCGACTTCCGCGGCCGGCGCACCATGGAGTGGCTGCTGCTGCTGCCCCTGGCCATGCCGGCCTACGTCACGGCCTATGCGTACACCGACTTCCTGCAGTTCAGCGGCCCGCTGCAGGTGTGGCTGCGTGCCACCTACGGGCTGGAGGGCCGGCTGCTGCCCGAAGTGCGCAGCCTGGGCGGCGCCATCTGGGTGTTCATCTTCTCGCTGTACCCCTACGTCTACCTGCTGGCGCGCACGGCGCTGGGCGAGCGCGCGGCGCACCTGATGGAAGCCGCGCGGCTGCTGGGTGCGCCGCTGGCCCGGCGCATCCTCACCGTGGCGCTGCCGCTGGCCCGCCCGGCCGTGGCCGCCGGCGTGGCCCTGGTGCTGATGGAAACCCTGGCCGACTTCGGCGTGGCCAGCTACTTCGGCATCCAGACCTTCACCACCGGCATCTACAAGGCCTGGCTGTCCATGGACAACCGCCTGGCCGCCGCGCAGCTGGCCACCATCCTGCTGGTGCTGGTGGTCGTGCTGCTGCAGCTGGAACTGCGCGCGCAGCGCCGCATGCGCTTTGCCATCGGCGGCGCGGGCCGCGCGGGCTCGGCCGAGGCGCTGCCGCTGCGCCTGCACGGCCTGCGCTGCGTGGCGGCCTGGCTCGTGTGCCTGCTGCCGGTGCTGATGGGCTTTGTGCTGCCGGTGTTCTTCATGCTGCGGCCGCTGGCGGCGGACTGGTCCGTGCTGCCGTGGGACCGCTTCGTCGAATGGGCCGGCCACAGCGTGCGCCTGGGCGCCATCACCTCGGCGCTGGCCGTGGGCGTGGCGCTGGCGCTGGCCTTCGCCGTGCGCCGCCGGCCCGATGCCCTCACGCGCGGCGTGGCGCAGCTGGCCAGCGTGGGCTATGCCGTGCCGGGCGCGGTGATCGTCGTCGGCCTGCTGCTGCCCGTGGGCTGGCTGCAGCAGACGGCGCCCGAATGGGGGCTGCCGGCGCTTATCACCGCCACGGCGGTGGGCATCGTGTGGGCCTACCTGGTGCGCTTTTGCGCCGTGGCGCTGCAGTCCATGCAGAGCGGCTATGCGCGCATTCCTGCCAGCCTGGACGACTCCGCTCGCATGCTGGGCACCGGCGGCGCCGGGCTGCTGGCCCGCGTGCACTGGCCGCTGCTCAAGCGCTCGGCCGCGGCGGCCGCGCTGCTGGTGTTTGTGGACGTTATGAAGGAGCTGCCCGCCACCATGGTGCTGCGCCCCTTCAACAGCGACACGCTGGCCGTGGTGGCCTACCAGCTTGCGCGCGACGAGCGCCTGGGCGAGGCCGCGCTGCCCTCGCTGGCGCTGGTGGCGGTGGGGCTGGTGCCGGTGATCCTGCTCAGCCGCACGCTGCGCAGCCGGCCCCGCTGAATGCGGAGCAGTCCTTCACGCATCCCTCGTCTTCGGCTTTGTCTTTTCTTCTTCGCACCAGGAACACCGCCATGACCGCCCGCCTCTGGACACTGATCGCCGCTTTCCTGGGCGCCACCGGCGTCGGCATGGCGGCCTACGCCGCGCACGGCCTGGGCATCATCGCCGACGGCACGCAGCGCGAGGCCACGCGCGCCACGCTGCAGCTGGCCGTGCAGATGCAGCTGTTCCATGCCCTGGCCCTGCTGGCCACGGGCATCTGGGCGCGGCTGCAGCCCAGCCGCTGGCTGGCGGCGGCGGGCGCATTGTTCCTGCTGGGCGTGCTGCTGTTCTGCGGGCTGATCTACCTGCGCATCTTCACGGGCACCGAAGCGCTGCGCCCCTTCGTGCCCTGGGGCGGCACCAGCCTGATGCTGGCCTGGCTGTGCCTGGGTTTCGCCGGGCTGCGCGCCCGCACGGCCTGACAGAGCCCTCCGCGGGCCGGCGCCGGCCGTACACTGCGCGCCATGACCGACGTGACCCTCTACCACAACGCCCGCTGCAGCAATTCCCGCGGCGCCCTGGCCCTGATCCGCGAGCGCGGCATCGAGCCGCAGATCGTGGACTACATCGCCCAGCCCTTGGACGCCGCGCAGCTGCAGGCCCTGGTGGCCCGGCTGGGCGTGCCGGTGCGCGAACTGCTGCGCACCAAGGAAGCCATCTACCAGGCGCTGAACTTGGCGGACGCGCGCTGGAGCGATGCGGAGCTGATCGGCTTCGTGGCGCAGCACCCGGTACTGCTCAACCGGCCCATCGTGGTCACGCCGCGCGGCGCCCGCCTGTGCCGGCCGCCTGAGACGGTGCTGGAGCTTTTGGCCTGAGAGATTTTGAATGAAAATGACCTGCAGCGCTTATCCATCAAGCGCAGGCAGCTATCAAATGAGGAGTGATGGAAGGCAAGGTGTTGCCCTAAGCCTGTCTTAAGTGTCGGTGCCGACACTGCCGTTCATGCCACAACCCTTTGAAAGGTCTGCCATGAACAATATCCTCTCCACCCCCCGCCGTCTCACCCTGGCCCTGGTCGCCGCTGGCGCCATGGGGGCCACCGGGGCGGGCCTGGTCACCAACATGCGCTCC
>JAEWPH010000226.1 GCA_023460715.1 Pseudomonadota bacterium
GGCCCGCCGTTCCACGGACCCAGGTGAATCGGGAAGGCGGGGCCGGCCTCAGCCGGCGGCCTGCGGCGCGCGCGGCGGCTGCAGCTGGCTGACGATCAGCGCGGCCACGATGAGCGCGGCCCCGCCCACGCCGGCCCAGCCCAGGCGCTCGCCGATCAGGGCCCAGGCCGTGAGCGCGGCGAAGACGGGCTCCAGGCCGAAGACGATGGCGCTGCGCATGGCGTCCACGCGCTGCTGCCCCCAGGCCTGCAGCGTCACCACCAGCACGCTGGCCACCACGCCCAGGTAGGCCACCGCGATCCAGGCGCCGTCCGTCAGCTGGGCGATCTGCGCCAGCGAACCGGCATAGCCGCCGTGGCGCACGCCCACCAGCACGGTGGCGGCGCCGAACATCACCAGCGCCTGCATGGCCGCCATGCGCGTGGCCCGCAGCGGCGCCGCGGCCGTGCGGCGCGCGCACTCCTCCAGCGTGAGGATGTAGAGGGCGTAGAACAGCGTGCTGGCGAGCGTCAGCGTATCGCCCAGGTTCCAGGGTTCGTTCTCGTGGAACATGAGCGCCATGCCGGCCAGGGCCATGCCGCAGGCGGCCCACAGCGTCCAGCCGTAGCGCCGGCCCAGCGCGGCCATGGCCAGCAGCGGCACGACGAGCACGTTCAGGCCGGTGACGAAGGCATTGCGGTTGCTGCTGGTGCGCGCCAGCCCTTCGATCTGCAGCCAGAACGCCAGGAACAGCAGGGCGCCCAGCAGCAGGCCCCAGCGCTGCTCGGCGCGGCGCATGCCGCGCCACAGCGGGCTGAGCACGGCCAGGGCGATGGCGAAGCGCAGCCAGATGATCTGCAGCGCGTCCAGGTGAGCGGACAGCATCTTCATCGCCGGGAAGGTGGTTCCCCAGACCATGGTGACCAGCAGAAGGGCCAGAAGGCCCTGGCGTTCGGAGCGCATACGGAACAAGGAGATCGGTAGGCCGCCGACAAAGACGGCGGTATTAAAACAGGAGCTGCTTGCGCTTGCCTGGCAAGGGTTTCAAGTACAAAACACTTTGAAAGCCAACGCTATCAAGCGCAATCAGCTCTCTTTTCGGGAGCGTTTTGGCCGCTTGGAGGACTGCCGGGCCGGCGCGCCGCGGTGTCACCGCGCAGCCGGCGGCTTCGGCTCAGCTGCTCATGCGGCCGATGAACGCGCGGATGCGGTCGTTGGCCGGGTTGCCGAAGAACTCGGCCGGGGGCGCGTCGTGCACGATGCAGCCCTGGTCGAAGAACATCACGCGGTCCGAGACCTCGCGCGCAAAGCCCATTTCGTGCGTGACGACGATCATGGTCATGCCGCCGCGGGCCAGCTCGCGCATCACGTCCAGCACTTCCTGCACCATCTCGGGGTCGAGTGCCGAGGTGGGCTCGTCGAACAGCATCACCTTGGGCTCCATGGCCAGCGCCCGCGCGATCGCCACGCGCTGCTGCTGCCCGCCCGAGAGCTGCCACGGGTACTTGTGCGCATGGTCCTGCATGCCCACGCGGCGCAGCAGGGCCATGGCCTTCTCGTTGGCCTGGGCGCGCGGCGTGCGGCGGATGCGGCGCGGCGCCAGCGTCACGTTGTCCAGCACGCTCATGTGGCCGAACAGGTTGAACTGCTGGAACACCATGCCGACCTCGCTGCGCTGGCGCTGCAGCGAGCGCTCGTCGTCCGTCACCTCGGCGCCGCCGATGGTGATGGTGCCGCTGTCGTGCGGCTCCAGCCGGTTGATGGCGCGCAGCAGCGTGCTCTTGCCCGAGCCCGAGGCGCCGATGATGACCGTGACCTCGCCGGTGTTGAAGGCCGTGGAAACATCCTTCAGCACCTGGTGCGTGCCGAACGACTTGCACACGCGGTCGACGACGATGTAGTGGTTGCCGGTGCTCATTTACTTGACCCGTCCTTCCACGTCGAAACGGTGCTCGATGGCGTTGGACACCTGGGTGACCAGCGTGGTCAGCAGCAGGTAGGTGACGGCCACGGTGGTCAGCGTGGCGATGGGCTGGAAGGTGGCCGACTGGATGCGGTTGCCCACGTTGGTCAGCTCGACCACGCCGATGGCGTAGGCCAGGGACGAGTCCTTGAGCAGCGCGACGAAGTTGCTCACCAGCGGCGGCAGCGAGATCTTGAACGCCTGCGGGAACACCACGTCGAAGAACACGTAGGTGCGCGACAGGCCCAGGGCGCGCGCAGCCTCGGTCTGGCCGCGCGGCACGGCCAGCAGGCCGGCACGGATGGCCTCGGCGTTGTAGGCGCCCACGTTCAGGCCCAGGGCCACCACGGCGGCGGCGAAGTCGGGCAGGTTGGCGCCGGGCACCAGCACCGGCAGCGCGAAGTACACGAAGAGGATCTGCACCAGCAGCGGCGTGCCGCGGATGGCCCAGATGTAGAAGCCCGCGAGCCAGCGCAGGCCGATGAAGCGCGCGGTGCGCGCCAGGGCCGCGGCCGTGCCCAGCACCAGGCCCACGGCGCCGCTCACCAGCGTGAGCCACAGCGTGGTGCGCGCCCCGTCCGAGAAGGCCTGGGCGTTGGGGCCGATGGGATCGGGGAAGAACGAAAGCAGCCAGCCCAGCAGCGACAGGGCGAGCACCATCAGCACGAGGGCGGTGACCAGCGTGGCATTGCTGCGTTGCTGGCGGCTCCACTGCGTGGGCCAGATTGCGGTCAGCATGGAAATGAGGCCGGCGCCCGCAGCGTGAGCCACGGGCGCCGGAAAGTCCTTCTAGGTCGGGTTACTTGGTGCAGCGCACGTCTTCGTTGAAGTACTTCTTGGAGATGGCTGCATAGCTGCCGTCGGCCAGGATCTCTTCGAAGGCCTTGTTCCAGGCATCGGCCAGGCCGGTGTTGCCCTTGGCCACGGCGGGCGCGATGCGCTCGATGAACAGCATGTCGCCGAGCTTGAAGCCGGCCTTGGCGTTCTTGGCAGCGGCTTCCTTGGCGACGAACTTGTCGCTCACCCAGGCGTCCACACGCTTGGAGATCAGGGCGCGCTGGGCGTCGGTGTCTTGCGGGAAGTTCTTCACTTCCTTCACGCCGGTCAGCTTCTGCACCTGCGTGAGGTAGCTGGTGCCGGTCTGCACGGCCACGGTCTTGCCCTTCAGGTCATCCGCCGTGCGGGTCTTGCCGTCGATCGACACGATGATGCCGCCGGAGCAGTAGTGGGGTTCGGCGAAGGTCACGGCCTTGGCGCGCTCTTCGGTGATGCCGTGGGAGGCGATCACGGCGTCCCAGCGGTCCTGGGCCAGGCCGGTCAGCAGGGCGTCGAAGCCCAGCGTCTTCCACTCCAGCTTCACGCCCATCTTCTTGACGACGGCCTCGGCCACTTCGACCTCGAAGCCCGTCAGCTTGGTGCCCTGGAAGAAGTTGAAGGGGGCGAACTGGCCCTCGGTGGCGATGACGATCTTGCCGTCCTTCTTGATGGCGTCGACCGTGCGGGCCTGCACGGAAAACGCGGCGCACAGTGCCACGGCGGTGGCAATCGTCTTGAACATCTTCATCTGCTGTTCCTGCGTGGGATGGTTCCAGGTACAAAAAATCCGGCTTGGCGGTTGGCAAAGCCGGAACTTGCGCCCCTGCACGGCCCGGTTTGCGGGCAGGCGTCATGGAGCGGTCACATTATAGGGAGGCACCCCGGTGCGGGCACAAGGCTGCAAACCCTGACCGCAGCCCATGCAAGTTCGGGGCCCGGCAAGCCGCAGCACCCTCGCGTCCGGTCACACCGGGCGCATCAGCGTGGACTTGCCGAACAGGCTCTCCAGCAGGTCCACGGCCAGTTCCGCCGTCTGGTTGCGGATGTCCAGCGCCGGGTTCAGCTCGACCAGGTCGGCCGAGCGCAGCGCGCCGCAGTCGGCCAGCATCTCCATGCACAGCTGGGTCTCGCGGTAGGTCGGCCCGCCGCGCACGGCCGTGCCCACCCCGGGGGCCACCGAGGGGTCGAGGCAGTCCATGTCGAAGCTGACGTGCAGGTGGGTGTCGGCATCGACACCCGCCAGCGCCCGCTCCATCACCGTGCGCATGCCCAGTTCGTCGATGGTGCGCATGTCGTAGACCTCGATGCGGTGCTCGTTCACGAACTGCTTCTCGGTGGCATCCACGCTGCGCACGCCGATCAGGCCGATCTGCCCCGGCTGCAGGGCCGGCACGCCGGCCAGGTGCGTGAGGCCGGCCGGGCCGTGGCCCAGCAGGCAGGCCAC
This sequence comes from Pseudomonadota bacterium, assembly GCA_023460715.1. GTDB lineage: Bacteria > Pseudomonadota > Gammaproteobacteria > Burkholderiales > Burkholderiaceae_C > Paracidovorax. The sequence continues at coordinate 4,203 of JAEWPH010000226.1, forward strand.
GGGCATGCCGTGCAGGTTGCCGCTGGGGGTGGACTCTGGCGTGTTGGCGTCCGCATGCGCATCGAACCACAGCACCTTCAGGCGCTTGCCCTGCTCGCGGCAGTGCTGCGCGGCGGCGCTGATGGACCCGATGGCCAGGCAGTGGTCGCCGCCCATCATCAAGGGCACGTGGCCCGCGCGCAGATCGGCCAGGGCGGCGGCGTACACGGCTTCGTTCCAGGCCGTCACCTCGGCCAGGTGGCGGAAACCGCTGGCCGGCTCGGCCTGCGGGTTGCCGGGCCCGGCCAGGTTGCCCCGGTCGATCACCTCGAAGCCGCGCCCGCGCATCGCCCGGGCGATGCCCGCGATGCGCAGCGCATCCGGTCCCATGCTGGCACCCAGCACGCTGGCGCCGACGTCCGTGGGCGCGCCGATCAGGGTGAGAGTGGTCGTCGTCATGGCAGGAATCCTCGGGGTGGTGGGCTGCAGAGAATGTAGTCCGCCGGCGCACGCGCCGGAAGGGGTGCACGGCCGCGGCGCCGCGCGGTGGCAACGCTCATCGCAGGAAGGCGTCGTAGCCCGTCTTCAGGATCAGCGCGCCCACCACGAAGATGAAGATGCCGCGCACGAAGCCCGCGCCGTGCTTGAGCGCCATCTGCGCGCCCAGCACGCTGCCGATCACGTTGGCCACGGCCAGGGGCAGCGCGAAGTGCCACCACACATGGCCCTTGGCGGTGAAGAGGATCAGCGCGGCGGCGTTGGTGGCCAGGTTGAGCAGCTTGGCGGACACCGAGGCATTCAGGAAGTCGTAGCCCAGCAGGCGCACGAACAGGAAGACGAAGAAGCTGCCGGTGCCCGGGCCGAAGAAGCCGTCGTAGAAGCCGATGACGACGCCGATCAGGCAGGCCGCCAGCGTTTCGGTGCGCCCGGCGAAGCGCGGCGTGTGGTGGCGCCCCAGATCCTTGCGCGCCAGCGTGTACAGCAGCAGCACGACCAGCACCACCGGCAGCAGCTTGCGCAGGAAGTCGGCCGAGATCACCGTGACCGTCCAGGCGCCGAAGAAGGCGCCGGCGAACCCGGCCGCCGCGGCCGGCAGCAGGGCCTGCCAGCGCATCTGCACCCTGCGCCCGTACTGCCAGGTGGCGATGGCCGTGCCCCAGACCGAGGCGCTTTTGTTGGTGCCCAGCAGCGTGGCGGGCGGTGCGGTGGGGAACGTGGCGAACAGGGCCGGTGTCAGGATCAACCCGCCGCCGCCCACGATGGCATCCACGAATCCGGCCAGCAGCGAGGCGAGCGAGACGATGATCCATTCCATAGGGGCGCGATTGTCGCACCGCCCCTGCCGCCCTGCTGCACCCTGGTGCGCTCCCGGCCAGCGCGGCGCGGAGCGGCCAGAAAAAGAAAAGGCGCCGGGATCGCCGGCGCCTGGGAAGAGGGCATCTTATAGGGGATGCTTGGAATGTATTGTTGGTAGGTAGAGTTGTCTCCTCGGTCCCCTCGTGTGGCGTGCCGTGGCGCGCTCTCGAGTGCAGTGACTGTAACGGCGTGCACTTGCGTGGTGCATTGGTGGTTTCCCGCACACCGTTGTGGGGCGTGCCGGCCGGCGGCGCCCCGGTGTTCCGGCGCCTGCGCGTGCGCCCGGCAGCGGCCGCTTGGCACGCGTTGTGCGACGTACGGCGTCAACAGCACGACAGCGGAGGGCAGGCAATGCGGTGTGGAATGCACAGGGCGCCATGGATGGCGATGGCGGTCTGGTGCGCGGGCATGGCGGGCGCCGCTGCGCAGACGGTGCCGAGCGCCGCGGCGCAGGCGCCGGCCGGGCCGGCGCTGGCCGCACCGGGCCTGGTGGCCGCTGCTTCGTTGAACGCGGCGGACACCGGCTGGATGATGACGGCGACGGCTCTCGTGCTGGTGATGACCCTGCCCGGCGTGGCGCTGTTCTACGCCGGCATGGTGCGGCGCAAGAACGTGCTCAACACCATGGCCAGCGTGGTGGCCATCGCCGCGCTGGTCACCCTGCTGTGGTTCGCCGTGGGCTACTCCCTGGCTTTCACGCCGGGCAACGCCTGGCTGGGCGGCGTCGGCCGCATGGGCTTCGCGGGGCTGGACTTCGACCTGCGCGCCGGGCTGGTGGCCGTGAGCCACCTGGCGCCCAACGTGCCGGAATCCGTCTACGCCACCTACCAGCTCACCTTCGCCATCATCACCGCGGCGCTGGTGGTCGGCGCTTTCGTCGAACGCATGCGCTTTTCGTCGATGCTCGTGTTCATCGGCCTGTGGTCGCTGTGCGTCTACGCCCCGGTGGCCCATTGGGTGTGGGAGTCCGGCGGCTGGCTGGCGCAGCTGGGTGCGCTCGATTTCGCCGGGGGCGCCGTGGTGCATGTCAACGCCGGCATGGCGGGCCTGGCCTGCGCCTGGTTCCTGGGCCATCGCAAGGGTTACGGCCGCGAAGCCTTCGAGCCGTACAACCTCGGCTTCACCATGGCCGGCGCGGCGCTGCTGTGGGTCGGCTGGTTCGGCTTCAACGCCGGCTCGGCCGTGGCGGCCGACGGGCGCGCGGGGGTGGCACTGGCGGCCACGCAGATCGCCGCTGCGGCCGGAGCGCTGGCCTGGGCGGCGGGCGAGGCGGTGACGCGCGGGCGCGCCTCGTTGCTGGGCCTGTGCTCAGGCTTGGTGGCGGGCCTGGTGGCGGTCACGCCGGCGGCCGGTTTCGTCACGCCGCGGTCAGCGTTCGTCATCGGTGCGGTGGCGGGCCTGGCCTGCTATTGGGGCAGCACCGGCCTCAAGCGCCTGCTGGGGCTCGACGATTCGCTGGACGTGTTCGGCGTGCACGGCATCGGCGGCATCGTCGGCTCCCTGCTCACCGGCGTGCTGGCGAGCCCGCGCATCGGCGGCGTGGAAGGCAGCCTGCTCACCCAGGCGCTCGGTGTGGGCGCCGTCATGGCCTACAGCCTGGGCGTGTCCGCGCTGCTGCTGTGGATGGTGGACCGCACGCTGGGCCTGCGCGTCAGCGACGCCGCGGAGTTCCAGGGGCTCGATCTGTCCCAGCACCGCGAACGCATCGGCGCATGATGTGGTCGCCGCACGACGAGGCCGGCCCGGGACGCGACCGGCTCTCCGTGGCCGCCCATCTGCACGTGCTGCTGCGCCGCAAGGTCGGCCGCGTGACAGACACCGAGTGGATGGCCGTGAATGCGGACTACGCGCTGGAGATCGTGCGCTTCGCCCGGGAGCGGGCCCGCGAGGACGCCATCCCCGAGCTGCTGGATTGGGCCGACCGCCTGGAGCTGCTCACGCTGGAGGCCGCTGCAGAGCCCGCGCCCCGCAAGCCGCTGATGGAGGCCGCGGCCCAGCGCCTGCGCCGCCACGGCGAAGAACCGCCACCGCCCGTGCCGCCGCGCTACGTGGGCGGCATCCGCTAGCAGCAGACGGCGCCGTCAGGCGCCCACCGCAGCCCGTGGACGCCGTGCGGCGCGGATCCACTCCGCGGCCTTCTCGGCCAGCATCAGCGTGGGTGAATTGGTGTTGCCGCTGGTGATGGTGGGCATGGCCCCGGCATCCACCACGCGCAGGCCGGCCACCACGCCGCCGCGCCCGTCGCGCACGCGCAGCTGCGCATCCAGCACCGCCATCGGGTCGTCGGCGCGCCCCATCTTGGTCGTGCCCACGGGGTGGAAGATGGTGGTGGCGATGTCGCCCGCCAGCCGCGCCAGGTCTTCGTCGCTTTCGTACTGGGGACCGGGTTTCCACTCGGTGGGCTGGTAGCGCGACAGCGCCGGCTGGGCGACGATGCGGCGCGTGACGCGCAGGCTGTCGGCGGCCACCTGGCGGTCTTCGGGGGTGGAAAGGTAGTTGGGCGCGATGGCCGGCGCGGTTTGGAAGTCCGCGTTCTTGATCTGCACCGTGCCCCGGCTGGTGGGGTTCAGGTTGCACACGCTGGCGGTGAAGGCCGGGAAGGCGTGCAGAGGCTCGCCGAAGGCTTCGAGCGACAGCGGCTGTACGTGGTATTCGATGTTGGGGTACGGCTGGTCGGGGCTGCTGCGCGTGAAGGCGCCCAGCTGCGACGGCGCCATGCTCATCGGCCCGCTGCGCTTGAGCAGGTACTCCAGCCCGATCTTCGCCTTGCCCAGCCAGCTGCCGGCCAGCACGTTGAGCGTGGGCACGTGGTTGACCTTGTAGACGGCGCGGATCTGCAGGTGATCCTGCAGGTTGGCGCCCACGCCGGGCAGGTCCACCTGCATGTCGATGCCGTGCCGGCGCAGCAGGTCTGCCGGGCCGATGCCGGACAGCTGCAGCAGCTGCGGCGAGTTGACGGCGCCCGCGCTCAGGATCACCTCTTCGCTGGCATGCGCCGTCACCATCTCGTCGCCCGTCCACACCCGCACGCCGGTGCAGCGGCGCGTGCCGTCGGGCTGCGTCTCCAGAATCAGCTGCGTGGCCTGGGCGGCGGTCCACATCTCGAAGTTGGGGCGGCCGTAGCAGATGGGGCGCAGAAAGGCCTTGGCGGTGTTCCAGCGCCAGCCGGCCTTCTGGTTCACCTCGAAGTAGCCCACGCCCTCGTTGTCGCCGCCGTTGAAGTCCTGCGTGGCCGGAATGCCCGCCTGCTGCGCGGCCTGCGAGAAGGCGTCCAGCACGTCCCAGCGCAGGCGCTGCTTCTCCACCCGCCACTCGCCCGAGCCGCCGGTGCTCTTGCTGCCGTGCAGGCGCTTGAAGTGCTCGTCGGCCTCGCCGGGCTTGTCGAGGCGCCAGTGGTCCTCGTGGCGGCGGAAGGCCGGCAGCACGTTGTCCCAGCGCCAGGCGTCGTCGCCCGTCAGTTGCGCCCACTGGTCGTAGTCGCGCGCCTGGCCGCGCATGTAGATCATGCCGTTGATGCTGCTGCAGCCGCCCAGCGTCTTGCCGCGCGGGTAGCGCAGGCTGCGGCCGTTCAGGCCCGGGTCGGGCTCGGTGTGGTAAAGCCAGTCGGTGCGCGGGTTGCCGATGCAGTACAGGTAGCCGACGGGAATGTGGATCCAGTGGTAGTCGTCCTTGCGGCCGGCCTCGATGAGCAGCACGCGGTTCCGCGGGTCGGCGCTGAGCCGGTTGCACAGCAGGGCGCCGGCGGTGCCGCCGCCGATGACGATGTAGTCGAAAGTGGTGTCGCTCATGAACAGGCTGCAGACGGCGCCGGGCGCCGCGTGGAATACCCCGGAACAGGGCCGGCCCATTGTGCGCAAGCCACCCCGCCTGTCGATAGGGTAAGCGCGGTATGCTTCAGTTTTAATAGCTGCATGCGCTTATGCTGATTGCGCTACAGCCCGATTTGATAATAATTGCATGCCGCCGCGCCCGTGCGACACGGGGTATGCGCTGACGCACCGCTTCCCGGCCGCTCCGCTACGATGGCCTGCCCCGCGGCCGCCGCCGCGCCCTCTGTCCTGGTGCCGCCACCCCTTCGCCGATGACCGATCCACAGCCCCGCATCGCCCGCGCCGATACGCCCGAAGGGGCGTCCGCCGTGCTGCTCGGGCGCTGGGGCGCGGCGGAGCTGGGC
>JAEWPH010000227.1 GCA_023460715.1 Pseudomonadota bacterium
CCCTGGGGGCGGCTCCCGCGCCGGTCAGCCCGCGCGGGCCGTGAGCCACTGGGTGGGCGGCAGCGGTGCGGCGGCCAGACGGATCTCGCCGATCTGGCCGAAGAAGCCGTCGGCACGCAGCCCGTCCCAGGAGCCCGCGCCCACCATCCACTGCAGGGCCGCCCCCGCCGTGGCGATGCCCGAGGCATCGCCGCTGTTGCGCAGCACGGGCGCGCCTTCCACGGACATCACGGTCTCGCGCTGCGCGGGGTCGCCGACGATGGCGACATGCACCCAGCGGTCCACCAGGATCTCGCCCGACCAGCTGGCCTGCGGCGCGCGCGTGCCGGCATGCGCGGGCACGATCTCCCACTGCACCTCCTTCAGGCTGGAGATGGCGAACAGCACGGGCGTGGCCTCCGGGTCCTCTCCCGAGAAGCCGGCGACGGTGCCGCGGTTGCCGGCGCGCGTCAGGATGTTCATCCAGGCGTGCAGCGAACGGCTCCAGTCCCGGTCGATCTTGATGAAGGCCTCCACCGTGAAGCCGCTGGTGAAGGTCCGCTGATTGAGCGCCGCCGTCGCCTCGGTGACGAAGTAGCTCATGCGCGGCGTGTTCTTGTTGGTGTTGAGGAAGCGCACCGAGCCCGGCGCGGCCGAGAGCCGGTGCCGGTCGGCCGCCCACACCAGGTCGCCCAGCTCGGCGCCCTGCACGCCATTGACGTTCAGCGCCTCGCGGCGCACCGGGTTGGCACCGGTCTCGTCGGCCACCACATAGCCCACGGGCACCGGCTGGCCGGGTGTGCCGCCGAAGAAGCGCCAGTGCGCCACCGTGCTGGCCACCTTCACATAGTCGTTCGGGCCGGTGGGCTCCTTCTGCACCGGCGCGGCGGGCTCGGCGTAGCCGGCGAGCAGCGCGGCGCGGGCCTGTTCCACGATGGGCTGGCGGTTGGCGGTGCCGGCCTTGAACGTGGGATTGAAGCGGGCGAAGCGGCGCGCGAAATCGATGGAGATGCGAAAGCCTTCGTTGGCACCGGAAAGCACGGCCTGGTCGAATGGCGTGAGTGTGTCACGGGGCTTTTGCACCACCCAGGGCGAGAACGAGAACACGTCGATGGTGTTGTGCGTCAGGTCGAACTCGTACAGACGCATCTGGCCGTTGCCGCCCTGGTAGGCCATCTGGTAGTCCACCACCATTTCCTCGACCGGGTTGCCGAAGTCGTTGGTCTTGGTCAGCCGCGCGGCGCCGTGGTGGTGGCCGTTGAGCGTCATGAAGATCTGGTCGTTGTCGCGGATCAGGCGCTCCCACAGCATCTGGCCGTAGGGCGTCTCCAACGGGCTCGCGGCATCGGTGGCGATGTTGAGCAGCTGGTGGTTGACCAGGATCACCGGCAGCGTGGGGTGGTCCTTGATGACCTGGCGCGCCCAGGCGATGCCGTTGTCCGAGATGCGCCACGACAGCGACAGCACCATGAACTGCTGCCCCTCCACGCTGAACACGTGGTACTCGTGGAAGCCCGTCGCGTCGCGCCCGCCGAAGGTGGACTGGCGCTGAGCGCGGCTGGTGCCGAACCACTGCAGATAAGGCTCGTTGGCCAGCGTGCGCTGCGCGTCGGTGCCGCTGGACTGCGAATTCGCGTCCACGTAGTCGCGGTCGTCCAGCACGTCGTGGTTGCCGGCCAGCACCGAGTAGGGAAGCCTGGCGGTCTCCAGGACACGCATGGCCTGGTCGGCCACCTTCCACTGGTCGGGCTTGCCCACCTGGTCCACCACGTCGCCCAGGTGGATCAGGAAGGGAATGTTCAGTTCGCGCGCGTTGCTGGCGGCCCAGAAGGTCTGGGCCATGAAGGGCTCGCTGCCGAACTTGCGGCTGAACTGCAGGTTCTCGGCCTGCGTGGCATAGCGGGCGTAGAACTGCGTGTCGGGCAGCACGGCCAGCGCGAAGCGCGAGCCGAGCGTGGCGTCTGCAGCGGGTGCGGGGGCCGGTGCAGGCGCAGGCGCAGGCGCGGGAGCAGGCGTTGGTGCGGGTGGGGGAGCGGGCGCTGGCGCTGGCGCGTCGTCATCATCACCGCCGCCGCACGCCGCCAGCAGGGCCGCCGAGCCCGTGGGCAGCAGCGCGGCCAGGCCGCCGCGCAACAGCCCCCGCCGTGTGGAGGCGATCTGCGGCGACGGCGCGGCGGCGCAGCCCGGGCCCGCATCGGAAGGCAGCGCCGCAGGCACGGGGGCGGCAGCGGCGCCGCCCGGGAAAGCATCTGTAGTCATGGTTTTTTGTCGATGGAACGGCCCAGGGACAGGGGGTCGGGACCTGCCGGCGCGCCCCAACGGCGCGCCGCGCGGCCCAAGGTAGCCACGGGCCATGACGCCGCGATGAAGCCGCCGTGAAATCCGCCGCCACGCCACACCACGCCCGCGGCCGGCCGGCCCCGAATGCCCCCGCCACCCCAGAGCCCGGCCCACCCGGCCTTATCCTTGCCCCATGGGTGAATTCGATCTGATCGCGCGCTACTTCACGCGGCCGGTGCGCCGCAATGCGCTGGGCGTAGGCGACGACTGCGCGCTGCTGGCCCCCGCGCCCGGCATGCAGCTGGCCGTGTCCAGCGACATGCTGGTCGAGGGGCGGCATTTCTTTGCCGACGTGTACCCCGCGCACCTGGGCCACAAGGCGCTGGCCGTGAACCTCAGCGACCTGGCCGCGTGCGGCGCCAAGCCGCTGGCCTTCACACTCGCGCTGTCGCTGCCGCAGGTGGACGAGGCCTGGCTCAAGGGCTTTTCGGAAGGCCTGCTGGCGCTGGCCGACGCGCACGAATGCGAGCTGGTGGGCGGCGACACCACGCAGGGCCCGCTCAATATCTGCGTGACCGTGTTCGGCGAGGTGCCCGCGGGCCAGGCCCTGCTGCGCAGCGGCGCGCGCACAGGCGACGACGTGTGGGTGAGCGGCACGCTGGGCGATGCGCGGCTGGCGCTGGACGCCCTGCGCGGCCAGTTGCCGCTGCCGCCCGCCTTGCTGGCCGCCGCCCGCGAGCGCCTGGAGCG
>JAEWPH010000228.1 GCA_023460715.1 Pseudomonadota bacterium
GCCTTCGATGGCCGCGCGCAGCGACAGCTCATGCCACACGATGCGCCCCGCCGCCAGCAGGTGCTGGGCAAAGCGCTGCGCGAGGCGGTCGTGCATGCTGAGGGCGCGCGTGCCGCGCTGCCGGGCCTCGGCCAGTTCACGGATGCCGGCGTCGGTCAGGCGCAGCACCTCGTGCCCCTGCGCATCCGTCTGCAATGCCAGCAGGCCGGCCGCCAGCAGGTCGATCTCCACCCCGTCCCGGCACGGCCAGCCGGCCGACCGCCACACCTGCAGAAGGCGGGTGCGGTGCAGGCGGCTGGTTTGGAAGGTCGTCATGGAGGAGGCCAAAGCACTGATTATAAAAACAGTGCCACCTTGCTGTGCGCCCTGTCCGACAGCGATGCCTGCCCCGGCGCTACGCACGGGGTTGCAGCGGCGCGGTACGGTGGCTGTTTTCGTTGCCTCATTCATCCTCACGCACCTCGCCGCCGCTGCATGACCTTTCGCCTGAACCCGCACCGCTCCGCGCTGGCCGCCCTGGCCCTGTTGGTCGCCGCACTGGGTACCGGCCTGACCCCCCTCCCCGCGGGCGCCCAGGCCAAGGACCCGGCGACCGCCGCGGGCGCCCCGCCGCCCGAGCCCGGCATGGCGCCCTGGGCGCGCACGATGCAGCGCGACCTGGCCCGTTTCGCCCGGCAGGAACGCACGGTCTTCGGCGCCTACGTGCTCGACCTGGACACCGGCCAGCGCATGTCCTTCCATGCCGACGAGCGCTGGTACCTGGCCTCGTCGGTGAAGGTGCCCGTCGCCATCGCGGTGCTGCGCGGGGTGGAGCGCGGCGATTTCACCCTCGACACCCCCGTCACGCTGCGGGCCGGCGACTACGTGGACGGCGCAGGCCCGACGAACGCCCAGCCCGTGGGCGCGGCGCTGACGGTGCGCTGGCTGCTCGAACAGATGATCGTCTACAGCGACAACACCGCCAGCGACATGCTGATCGGGCTGGCGGGCATCGCCGAGGTGAACGCCGTCACCCAGGCCCTGGTGCCCCAGGGCCTGGAGCGCATCACGACGCTGGCCGACGTGCGGCGCCAGGCCTACGGCCACCTGGCACCGCAGGCCGAGCACCTGTCCGGCCGCGACTTCCTGCTGCTCAAGCAGCAGCGCACCGAGGCCGACGTGAAGGCCACGCTGGCGCGCCTGCTGCACCTGCCGCCCACGCGCCTGCAGCCGCTGTCCCTGACCGAGGCCTACGAGGCCTACTATGCCGAAGGCCTCAACTCGGGCCGGCTCGATGCCTACGCCGCCCTGCTGGTGCAGCTGGTGCAGGGACGGGCGCTGAACGCGCAGCACACGGCCTACCTGCTCGGCGTGATGGAGCGCGTGAAGACGGGGCCGCGCCGGATCAAGGCCGGCCTACCGCCGGCTGCGCGCTTCGCCCACAAGACCGGTACGCAGCGGGCCCGAACATGCGATTCGGGCCTTGTGACCGTGCCGGGAGCGACCCATGACCGGCGCATCATCGTGGTGGCCTGCACGCGCGGCGAACCTTCCACGGCCCGGTCCGACCGCGCGCTCCGGCATGTGGGCGCTGCCCTGTGCACATCGGGCCTGCTGTCTGACGGGAGTTCCCATGCATCGATCTGCCAAAGCGCCTCCTCCCCCCGGGGCACCGACCCGGTGGCGCCGGCCGTTGTGGGCCGCCCTGGCGGTCCTGGCGACGGCGCTGGCGGCGATCTTCGCGACGACGAGCCCTGAGCGCGCGCAGGCGGCCCCCACGCCCGCCTGGGCCGATGCGCTGCGCGAGCGGATCGACCGCCTCGAGCGTGACACGCCCGGCGAGCTGGGCGTGTACGTGAAGCGGCTGGACAACGGCGAGACCTTCGAACACCGCGCCGGCCAGCCGTGGTACCTGGCCTCCTCGGCCAAGCTGGTGGTGGCCATTACCGTGCTGCAGGACGTGGAGCAGGGCCGGCTGCGCCCCGACCAGTCGCTCACCCTGCAGGAGAGCGACAAGGTCGATGGTTCGGGCGCCGTGGTGTGGCAGGCCAACGGCACGCGCCACAGCGTTCAGGATCTGCTCCAGCGCATGCTGATGGAGAGCGACAACACCGCCGCCAACATGCTGATCCGCACCGTGGGCGCCGACCGGCTGAACCAGAACGCGCAGAAGCTGCTGGGTGCCGGCACGGGCCGCCTCATCGACTTCACCGAGGTCCGCCGCGCCGTGTATTCCGAGTTCACGCCCCGCGCACGCGACCTGCCCAACACCGAGCTGGTGCGCGTGGCCGGCGCGCCCATGGGCCCCAAGCGCGTGCAGGCCCTGGCCCGCGCGCTGGACGTCGATGCCGACACCTTTCACGCGCGCACCATGGACGAGGCGTACGACCGCTACTACCGCCAGCAGTTCAACACCGCCACGCTGTCCGGCTACGGCGGCATGCTGGAGCGGCTGGTGCGCGGCGAGCTGGTCAAGCCGCCCCAGCTGCAGGCGCTGTACAAGGACCTGAAGTTCGACACCTACGACGCCTACCGTCTGGAGGCCGGCCTGCCGCGCACCGTGCGCTTCATCCACAAGACCGGCACCCAGCTGCACCGCGCCTGCCACATGGGCGTGATCGACCCGCAGGACGGGGGCCGCAACGCCATCGTGGTGGCCACCTGCGCGCAGGGCCTGGACGAGCAGAAGGAGGCCGGCAAGGCCTTCGAGGCCATCGGGCGCGCGATCACGCAGACCGTGCTGGCCGACCGCAAGAACCCGGGCTGACGCCGGCTTCGCGCACCGGCCGGGGCTCAGCGCGCGGTGCCGATGAGGGACCGGAGCCCGCCCGGTTGGCGGCGCCATGCGTCCACGCACACGATCGCCGAGGCCGCGGCCCAGAACAGCAGGTATTCGATCCCCTTCACGTTCCAGTACCAGGCCAGTCCGTTGACGGTCGCCATCGCATACGCGGCCACCAGCAACAGGACCGATGACAGGGCGGCGGCGTAGCGGATCCACAGCCCGAAGACCAGGGCCAGCCCCACGGCAAGCTCCATGGCGCCGGAGAAGACGACGAAGGCTTCGGCCGGATGGAAGCCCGCCTTGCCGAAGAACACGACGGTCCCGGCGAAACCGCTGATCTTGGACCACACGTGCGGCAGGTAGTACAGCCCCACCAGCAGCCGCAGAGCCACCATGGAAGCCGAAGCCGAAGCCGAAGCCGAAGCCGAAGCCGAAACCGAAGAGACGGCAGGCGCACCGCCGGCATGGGCCGGGAGCACCGGCGAGAAAGAGAGGGGAACCGAAGACATGGCGAGCCTCGTGAGGGACGGAGGACCCCACGCGGGCGGAGTGGCGCGGCTTGAGGCCCTGCCTGGGAACCCCGTCCACTTGCAGGGTCAATTCACTGTACGGCGGCCAACGGCCGCATTCAATCGCCAAACAGGGCACACATCGTCGCGCCGCGCAGCCGAATCTCCTCGCGCCCCGTTGCCGCAGATCAAGGCGCCGCGGGCCGCGCCGTGATGCGCATCAAGCCGCCTGGCACACGCGCAGCACGTCGGCGCCGTAGGCCTCCAGCTTCTTGGCGCCCATGCCGGTGATGCCGTGCAGATCTTCGAGCGCGGTGGGGTTGCGCTCGGCGATGGCCGCCAGCGTGGCGTCGTGGAAGATCACGTAGGCCGGCAGGTTGTGTTCGCGCGCCACCTCGGCGCGCCAGGCCTTGAGGTTGATGAAACGCACCTGCGCATCCGGCCCCAGGTTGGCGGCTGCCGCGGGCGGCGCGGTGCTGCGGCGCGTGCGCTTGGCCGGCGCGCTGGCCGTGGACTCGCGCAGCTGCACCGCCGTTTCGCCCTTGAGCACCGGCTTCGATGCGGGCGTGAGGCTCAGCGTGTCGAAGCTGTGGCCGTTCTCCATCTGCACCTTGTGCAGGCCCACGGCCCCCGTGGCCAGCAGCTGGCGCAGCACGCCGCGCAACTGCGCTTCGGAGTACTCCTTGCCCAGACCGAAGGTGGAGAGCTTGTCGTGCCCGAACTGCCGCACCTTGTCGGTGTCCTTGCCGCGCACGATGTCCATGATGTGCCCGGTGCCGAAGGTCAGCCCGCTCGCCGCGTGCACGCGGTAGATGGTGGACAGCAGCTTGCGCGCCGCGTCCGTGCCGTCCCACACCGCGGGCGGGTTCAGGCAGTTGTCGCAGTTGCCGCAGGGCTCGGACGCCTCGCCGAAGTAGCCCAGCAGGCGCACGCGCCGGCAGTCCGTGGCCTCGGCCAGGCCCAGCAGAGCGTCGAGCTTGCCGCGCATGACCTGCTTGAACTCCTCGCCCGCCGGGCTCTCGTCGATCATGCGGCGCTGGTTCACCACGTCCTGCAGGCCGTAGGCCATCCAGGCATCGGCGGGCAGTCCGTCGCGGCCGCCGCGGCCGGTTTCCTGGTAGTAGCCCTCGATGTTCTTGGGCATGTCCACGTGGGCGACGAAGCGCACGTCCGGCTTGTCGATGCCCATGCCGAAAGCGATGGTCGCGGCCATCACGATGCCTTCCTCGCGCAGGAAGCGGTCCTGGTTCTCCTGGCGCACCTCGGGCGGCAGCCCGGCGTGGTAGGGCAGCGACTTCAGGCCGGCATCGACCAGCGCGGCGGACATCTCTTCCACCCGCTTGCGCGTCTGGCAATAGACCACGCCAGCGTCCTCGGGGTGCTCGCGCTCGATGAAGCGCAGCAGCTGCGCCAGCGGCTCCTTCTTCTCGACGATGGTGTAGCGGATGTTGGGCCGGTCGAAGCTGCTGACGAAATGCTGCGCGCCTTCGAGCTGCAGCCGCTCGACGATGTCGGCCCGCGTGAGTTCGTCCGCCGTGGCGGTGAGCGCGATGCGCGGCACGCCCGGATAGCGCTCGTGCAGCACGGTGAGCGCGCGGTACTCGGGGCGGAAGTCGTGGCCCCACTGGCTCACGCAGTGCGCCTCGTCGATGGCGAACATCGACAGCTGGCCGCGCTGGTGCAGGCCGTCGAGCAGCTCCAAAAAGCGCGGGGTCGTCAGCCGCTCGGGGGCGGCGTAGAGCATGGTGATGTCGCCGCGCGCCACGCGCCGCTCCAGGTCCTGCGTCTGCTGCCAGTCGAGCGTGGAATTGAGGAAGGCGGCGTCCACGCCGGCCTCGTGCAGGGCGCCCACCTGGTCGTGCATGAGCGCGATGAGGGGCGAGACCACGATGGCCACACCCTTGCCCGCATCGCGCCGCACGATGGCCGGCACCTGGTAGCACAGCGACTTGCCGCCGCCCGTGGGCATGAGCACGAGCGCGTCGCCGCCATCGATCACATGCCGGACGATGGCCTCCTGCGGGCCGCGGAAATGCTCGTAGCCAAAGACGTCGTGCAGGACGAAATGCGCGGGAGACAAAACTGGAAAACTCTCTTTTTGATAGCTAACAGCGCTTGATACATAAGCGCTGGAGGCCGATTTGACATCAAACCCTGCGCCGCCGGGGTGCCCGGCGCGGCGCAGCGGGAAGGCGGCTATTGTGCGCCGGAGATGCAACGCGCTGAGGTCTGCGCCGCACATCGCCCTGGCGGCGGCGTCCCGGCAGGCCGCAGGGTTGCGCCGCCCGCTGCCGGCGCCCGGCGGCGGGCCTTTCTACAATCGCGGGATGACTCTGCCCCGCTACACCCGTGCCCAGCAACTGCCCGCCATCCTGGCCGAGCGCATCGCCATCCTCGACGGCGCCATGGGCACCATGATCCAGCGCTTCAAGCTGGGCGAGGCGCAGTACCGGGGCGAGGGCTACACCGGCGCCGACGGCGCGGGCGACCGGTTCCAGGACTTCCCTCGCGACGTGAAGGGCAACAACGAGCTGCTGTCGCTCACCCGCCCGGACGTGATCCGCGACATCCACGAGCGCTACCTGGCCGCCGGCGCCGACCTGATCGAGACCAACACCTTCGGCGCGACGACCATCGCGCAGGAGGACTACCACATGGCCGACCTGGCGCGCGAGATGAACCTCCGCTCCGCCCAACTGGCGCGCGCCGCCTGCGACAAGTACTCCACGCCGGACAAGCCCCGCTTCGTGGCCGGCGCCCTCGGCCCCACGCCCAAGACGGCCAGCATCAGCCCCGACGTGAACGACCCCGGCGCGCGCAACGTGGACTTCGAGCAACTGCGTGCGGCGTATTACGAGCAGACCGAAGCCCTGGTCGAAGGCGGCGCCGACGTGCTGCTGGTCGAGACCATCTTCGACACGCTGAACGCCAAGGCCGCCCTGTTCGCCATCGACGAGTTCTTCGAGCAGAGCGGCGAGCGCCTGCCGCTGATCATCAGCGGCACCGTCACCGACGCCTCCGGCCGCATCCTGTCGGGCCAGACGGTGACGGCCTTCTGGCACAGCGTACGCCACGCGCGGCCGCTGGCCATCGGCCTCAACTGCGCCCTGGGCGCCACGCTGATGCGCCCCTACATCCAGGAGCTGAACCGCGTGGCGGAAGACACCTTCATCAGCTGCTACCCCAACGCCGGCCTGCCCAACCCGATGAGCGACACCGGCTTCGACGAGACGCCCGAGGTCACCAGCCGCCTGGTGCACGAGTTCGCCGCCGAGGGCCTGGTGAATATCGTGGGCGGCTGCTGCGGCACCACGCCGGACCACATCGCCGCCATCGGTCGCGCGGTGGCGCCGGTGCCGGCGCGGCGCCTCTTCTACCCCGAAGCGGCCTGACGCGCGCAGCGCAGCCGCCCCGTCGCGCCCTCGGCTGACGCGGGCGGTGGACGGCGGGCCTTACCATCCGCCGTCGTCCACCCTTTCCGCCCGCCGTGCGTTCCCTGCGCATCCAACTGCTTCTGTTCTGGACCCTGCTGCTGGCGGCGTGCGCGCTGGTGGCCGTCGTCCTCGTCGCGCTCTACCAGAGCGGCGCCGGCGCCCAGGTGGCCGCGGGCCGCGCGCGGGCCGCCCAGGCCTGCGAAGAGATCGCCACGCGCTATGCCCGCTCGGTGCCCTCGGCAGTGGCCGGCAGCCCGCATCTGGACCTGTTGCGCGTGCTGCTGCACGTGGTGCTGCTGGAGGCGCCGCGCGTCGAGGGCGGCGTCTGGCGGGCCGGACACGACATGCTGGCCTATGCCTATCCCACCTACGAAGGCAGCGGCGTCAAGAGCGACGTGCCGGCCGCCGAGGCCCCCCTCATCGTGGAGCTGGCCCGCCAGGCCAGCGCCGGCCAACAGCCGCAGGTGAACCTGGTGCGCGGCAGCCGCGAGGTGCTGATCGTCGCCGCCTGCCCCCTGGCCGCCCACCCGGACGCGGCCGTGTGGACCATGACGCGCGTGCACCCCGGTGCGCTGGCCGCGCAGGACAGCCTGCGCACCGGCATCGCCGCGCTGGCGCTGCTGGTGGTCGTCTCTGGCGCGTGGCTCGGCTGGGTGCTGCTGCGCGGGCTGCGCCAGGTGCAGCGGCTGGAGCACGCGCTGGCCCATGCGGACGGCGACGGCGTCCCGGTGCTGCAGCGCACCGGCATCCGTGAGCTGGACCGCATCGTGGACGGATTCAACGGCTTCGGCACACGCCTGCAGGACGCCCAGCGCCGCCTGCAGGAAGCGCTGGCGCAGCGCCACCGCGATCTGCGCCTCACGGCCCTGGGCCGCATGACGGCCTCGGTGGCGCACGAGATCCGCAACCCCATCGCCGCCATGCGGCTTAAGGCCGACAACGCCCTGGCCGCCCCGCCCGCGCGCCATGCCGACGCGCTGGCCGCCATCGGCACGCAGATCGACCGGCTCGAAGGGCTGGTGCAGAGCCTGCTCGCCCTGGTGCAGCCGCTGCAGCTGGCGCCGCGCACCGTGGACCTAAGCGCGTGGCTGCAGGAGGGGCTGGACACCGCCGCCCCGGCCGCCGCCGCGCGCGGCGTACGCC